>JAFQUQ010000023.1 GCA_017408395.1 Oscillospiraceae bacterium | reverse complement strand
GTAATTTCGACAAAGTTCATCGGCACTCCCGAAAAGCTTGAGCTTGACGAAGAAAACGGAAACCTTATCATCATAAGCAACGGCAGAGGCAAGCTTATCCTTGCTGACCCTGAGGAAGATATTTCTGTTTACCTTGAAGCTGAGGATGAAGAATCTGAGGAAGACACATCCGAAGATGACACAACAGATGAAGATACATCCGAAGATGATGTTACCGAGGATGATACAACTGAGGAAGATACTTCTGAAAATGACGTAACAGATGAAGACACATCCGAGGATGATGTTACTGATGAAGACACATCCGAGGATGATGTTACTGAGGATGAGTCCGAGGAAACATCTGAAAATGACGTTACTGATGAAGAAACTCCCGAGGATGACACTACAAACGACACCACAGATGATGTAACAGAGGAAACTCCCGAAGATGATACAACAGATGTGACAGAGGAAACCTCTGACGTTACTCCCGAAAACTGAATTTCTCTTGGAATGACAACACCGCCCGAAGCATTCGCTTCGGGCGGTGGTTTTGTTTAGAAATATTCACTGAAATAATACTGGAAATATGGGTCGTTGGGGTCAAATCCCAGAGGAAGTGTTGTTTCAGTTTCGGATATATCTTCAGGGATAGGTGCTTCGGTTTCAGACGGCAGATCCTCCGTCTGTTCATCACCCGTGGATGGATATAATACATCTCCGCCGCCTTCTACAACGCCGTAGCCGTCACCGAAACAGGAATAAGTGCACCTTGCGAAATAATCTCTTACACCATCAGCAATTGCCTGTGCAAAGTTTCGCTGATGCTCGGAATTTGCAAGCGCCATTGCCTCCTCGTAATTGGTTACATACGCCGTTTCTACGAGAATTGACGGAAAATCCTGCTGGAGTGTTACCCAGAAATAATTGTACTTTTCTCCACGGTCTCCGTTGCCGTCCGAGTGGACATTGTTTAAAATATATCTTCCCAGACGTGCCGACACGCAATCCGCAAGAGGCTGTGAGAACGGCATAAAATAGTACGCTTCCGCACCTGTTGCTGTTTTGCCTGCCGCATTACAATGCACCGAAATAAACATATCGGGATTGTACTGTCTTGCAATGCCTGAACGCTCTTCGGTACGGTAGGTTTCACTTTCTGTCTTGAATCTGACTACGTTTGCACCCTCGGATTCAAGTATTTCCGCAAGATATTTTGCAATAGCGAGATTTGCTTCCTGCTCCTTGATATGACCTACGGCACCGGGGTCAAATGCACTCTTGCCTGTATAGCCGTGTCCCGGGTCAATTACAATGGTTGCACCGCTTATACCGCTTCTGCAGCCGTTGAATCTGAAAGTAAGATTATCCTCGCTGTCGTAAGTTGTCGTCACACCGCCGAAAATGCCCTGCTGTCTGAAATCAAGATTAAGCATTGTACGGGTCATTTCGCCTACCTGCTGTGTGCTCCATGTACCTCTTGTAAATACGGCACTGTCAGGGAAGGTTATGTCTCCTGCTGAAAGGCTCGTGATATAATCAAAGGTAATGGTAATGCCGTAAGCGTCAAAGTTTGAAACATAGTAATCACCGTTGTGGCTGCTTTCGTAATTCTGTCCGTTGTACGAAATCGAGAACGGTATTTTCGATTTCGTTTTAAGCTTAATTACGGTGTCGGTACCTTCTTTATAAACCGAAGCTACCGACATAGGATTTGAGCCGAGAGGTCTGTTTTCCTGTACAGAAACAGCCGAAGTCTTTATTCTTTTGCCTGAATTTGTAAGATAATAGTCTGTACCGTCATAATTTACGGTGTTGACAATATAATCGAGAGTACCTGCAGGGAGTCTTGCCATATCTGGAGTCGGCGACGTATCCGTGGTTTTTGAGTTATAAATCATAGTATTGTCATTATTTACCACAAGTAAACTGCCGCTGTAATCGTTAAGTATCTCCGCAAGTGCATTTACGATAATGCGTGCACCGGTTCTTGACTCGTTGAAATCGCCTGTTTTTGTAGGATATGTACCGTAAAATTCAACGTTTCCAAGGTCAATATCCTCGCCCTTTTTACCCTCAGGGGCAGTATATTTTCCCACGTATTTGGTGTAGCTGGAGTTAGGGTCGATTTCATCTGTCTGACCTTCAACCTCTTCAAGCTGAACGCTCTTGCCGTTGATTTTTGCGGTAACAACAGAGCCTTTATACGCAATTGCGCTTAAAGAAATCGTGGACTCTTCCTCTACCCTCATAGTGCCCTCTGACGGTGTAACATCCTTAAGCACCTTGATCGTACGGGTAATTTTATATGTAATAACCTTTGCCTTGTTCTGGAATTTAAAAGTATTTACACCGACTTCAAGGTCTTCAGTAAAGTAGAAGCGTCCCGCTTCGTTAAGCTTGATTTCCTTGCCCTGATAGTATACGGGGAAGTTCGGGTCGAAGGAACCTGCAAAAATTACAGTAGGTTCTTCCGTTTTAAAGGTAGTTTTTGTAGGGAGCGTCATTTCAAGCTCACTATTAAGACCTTCAAGGTCAATGTTATCGTCGTAATGCTTGACAAGAACGGTGGTAGAGTCCATAGAGTTCTTTTCAAGAGCATTAAGTGAGTTGAAAGCACTTCCGCAGTAGGAAGAAAGCTCGCCCGAGTCGATAACCTGCTTTACAAGCTCGTCGGGAGACCCCCAGCCCTCTGCATCGGTACATATCTGCTCATTCACGTGGCGAATAAACAGCGGAAGCTGCATTTCCTCGGCAATATTATTCCACCACTTGGAAATTTCCGCAAAAGGCTTTTCACTGTCCGACCTTGAGCCGTCAGCACGGAGCATTATAAAATCTGCGTATCCGTTTCTGATATAGTTTAAAGTATCAGCATAACCGTCTGTAAGGGCCTCAAAGTTTACAGAGGTTTCTGAGCCGTTTTCATCTGTGGTATAATTTGCCCACACATCGTTTATGGAAATACCCACGGGCACTGTATTGTTCGTCTTTCTTACAGCGTCTGCCGCAAGGCTGAACACGTAGGCACCGTTATCCATAAGCCAGTTTTCAAAGCCTATGCCTGAGCCGTTTTCCATATAATCCCCGAGGGTGGTATTGTTCTTTGCGGAATAATATCCGTCAAGAATGATGCCGTCCACGGGATATTTTACTGTAAAGCTATGGACCTTTAATGCTAAATTGTCAATCCTTTCCTGCAAGGACAAGCCATCAAGCTCGGAAAGTATGCTTCCGATGCCGAAGGTCAGATAGACATACATCCCTCTTTCTCTTGCACCGTCGATTGCATATTCAATAGCCGCACGCTCAACGGTTTCGTTTACATCCGTGCTGTAAAAGAATTCGCCGTTGTTGCTTGTGTTGATTATGACCGCATTAAGCCGCTTTTCCTCTATTCTGTCGAGCATATCCTCAACCTCGGCAGCTATTTCATCGGCACTTTTTTCTGTTTCGTCTTCATTCGGAGCACCGTAATCCACTTCGGGAGTAATATAAACACCCCTCATTTCTGACGGAAAACTGAACATTGCTGTGTACTCAGGCTCAACAAAAGCCTCCAGATCCTCATCACGGTTTATATCCTCCTGAGGTGCAATAACAATTATTTCTTCATCTTCACCGTGGGCAGTCATACCGCCGAATGCTTCCGAAACATCCGTAGGATACACCATACACATAGCCAATGCCGTTATCATTCCCAATAAACGTAAAGGCTTTTTCTTCACCAAAATCCCTTTTCCTTTCTGAGTTCCTGTTCCATTATTCAATCATTTTTCTTTATATTTTCAATTTCAAGAGCAACCTGTTCCGCAACAGCAGAGGCAGGTGCAAAAACAGAGTCATATCTGAAAATAGCAACACCGCCGTAATTGCTTAAAGCGGCCGCAAGCTTCATCTGTCTTGCAAGAATGTCCGAGTTGTTTATCCACTCATTTTTTCCCGATGAGCCTGCGTAAGTATCTTCCACGCCGACCTTGTAGCCTGCAAGACCTATAACAAGCTTGACCTTGCTGCAAGTGGTCATACTGCTCCAAAGTGCAATCGTATCCCCATAAGGCAGGGACGCATTTTCAAAGCCGAAATAAACCTGCGGCAGTATATAATCGCAGTAGCCTTCCTCAGCACACCATTTTTTTACATCAGCATAAAGAAGATTGTAATTGTTCTCTACGCTTCCCTGTGGTGAAATTCCGAAAACCGCCGACGGATTTGCACTGTGAACTGCATTATAAAGCTTTTTTACCATATAATTTACATTTTTTTCACGCCAGTCGGAAAGACTCATAGCAGTATCCGAGTTTTTATATGCGGTACTGTCAAATGACGAGTCCGTTGTGGGATAAAAATAGTCGTCTATCTGTATACCGTCCACGTCATAATTTGCCGTGATTTCGGTAATTCCATCTGCAATAAACTCCACGACCTCGCTGTAAGCAGGGTTAAAATACCATCTTCCGCTGTGTTTTACGATATAAGTGCCGTTTGTTTCGGAGTTATTGTACCACTGACTGATTTTGCAGCTGTCGGACAGACCCTTTATCTGTGTATCGGTCATAAGACGCATTGGGTTGATCCACGCGTGCACAGACAAGCCTCTTGCGTGTGCCTCTTCGATCATTATCTGTAATGCGTCATAGCTTTCAGAGGTACCCATTGTTCCGTTAAATCTGTCACCCGAAGGGTACAGTTCAGAATCATAATAAGCGTCGCCGTGTGCTCTCGCCTGGACATAAACGGTATTAAAGTCCAACGCCTTTACATTGTCAAAGTACGCAGCTATGGTGTTTCTGAAGCTTGACTCCGACTTGTTCTTCATTATGCTGTCATATTCAAGATAGGAAATCCATATTCCCTTCTGCTCTCTGTAATTCAATGCCGAATAATAATTTACGCCGTAAACTGACGGCTTTGCTGTTTCAGCCAATGTTGTTTCCTCAGAAATCACGGTTGTTTCCGCTGATGACGTCTCCGCTGTCGTTTCATAAGCAGTTTCTTGCTCCGTAACTACGGGTACTCTGATAACAGTTACCACTGCAGTTTCGGCAGGACTTTCCGTCTGCAAAGTAACCTCGGCAGTTGTTTCTGCGGTAGTTGTGGTTTCCTTTGCGGTAGTTTCTTCTGCAACAAATTCTTCCGTAGTCGTTTCTGACATCTGTTCTGTCTGAGTTTCTGATGTTTCTACCTGTAAAGTTATTTCGCTTGACACCGTCGTTTCTGAAACAGTGTCCGAAGCTGATGTTTCTGTAAAAGTTTCCGTAAATGCTGTCTGTGACTCAATTTCGCTTGTCAAAGAATATTCTGTCACAACAGAATATTCCTCCGATACCTCCTTACAGCCACTCAAAAACCCGATCGTATACAGAGCCGCAGCAAAAAATGCTGTAAAGCTCTTTAGTTTTACACCTTGAAAAACCGACATCTGGACTCCTTTCGGTTTATTACACGCTACAAAATTATTATCCATAGTAATTATATAACATTTCTGTTATAAAGTCAATGAATTCTTCCTCAAACTTTATATTTAATTATTGGAATAAACCACCTTTATTCTATTTTGCCGAATAATATCTGACATTTTGCGGAAAATAACACTACAATTCGGAAAAGGACGGCTTATTATGAAGAAGTTTTATTTTTACATCCTCGGTGCAGTAACCGGTGCGGTGAACGGAATTTTCGGCTCAGGCGGCGGAATTGCGGCAGTACCTATGCTTAACGCAGCAGGAATTGAAGCGAAGAAATCACACGCCACCTCTCTTGCTCTTACCCTGCCGCTTTCGGTTGTTTCCGCTTTTTTTTACGCCTACGAAAATGCTTTTGACTTCAAAGACGCATTGCCGCTTATACCATTCGGACTTGCAGGAGCGGTTTTAGGCAGTATTTTTCTGAAAAAAGTTTCCAACAAGTGGCTGAAACGTATTTTCGGTGGCTTTCTGATTTTTGCGGGAGGTAGGATGCTTTTAAAATGATATGGTTATATTTTACAGCATTTATTACCGGGATTTTTGCTTCTATGGGCGTTGGCGGCGGTATGATACTCATAATCTATCTGACCGTTTTTCAAGGCACAGACCAGCTTTCTGCACAGGGAATAAACCTTATCTACTTCATTCCCATAGCGGCTCTTTCCGTAATTCTACACTCACGAAGCAAGCTGATTGAATGGAAAAAAATCCTCCCGTCTATTTTAATCGGTACAGTCTTTGCCGCCGCAGGAGCTTTTGCCGCAGAATGGGTGGGCTCGGACTTTCTGCGTAAACTTTACGGCTTTTTTGTGCTTGCAGTAGGATTTAAGGAGCTTTTCGGTGGTGTAAAGCCGCAAGCCATTACACCAATAAAACAAAAATGAGAGGTACTCACACCTCTCATTTTAAGCTTATTTTGAAATAAAACCATCCACAAGCATCGAAGCAACAGGAGCAACTCCATCATTTTCCGAGGTGCTGTTCTCTGCCCTCTTCTTCTTTTCATCTGCAAGCTGCTTTTCGTGCTCAGCAAGCACGGCACTGTCAGGCTTATGAAGAGCGTCATACTTTTCAACAAACTCCAGCGCGTCATTTTCGTCAAGCGGCTTACTCATAAGGAAGCCCTGAATGTAGTCACACTTCATATCACGCAGGAAGTTGTACTGTCCGACTGTTTCGATACCCTCCGCAACAGTCTTTATGCCAAGATTGTGCACAAGGTCGATAATTGAGTCGGTAATTGCATAATCACGCTTATTGTTGTTAATCTCATCAACAAAGGATTTGTCAATTTTAAGACACTTTATAGGGAAATTCTTGAGGTAATTCAATGAAGAATAGCCTGTTCCGAAGTCGTCCAGTGCAATTGAGATACCCATATCATTGATTTTCTGGAAAACGCTGTCATTTGTATCAAGGAAATCTATAAGGGTCGATTCGGTAATTTCAAGCTGGATATTTGCAGGATTTATCTGCGTAATTTCAATTACCCTCTGGATGTGTTCGAGATAATCCGCACGTTTAAGCTGTACGGGGGAAACATTTATTGACATAATTATATCGTGTCGGCAGTTATCGCTGAGAAGCTTAAGGAAGCGGCAGGCACTTTCAAATATCCACGTGCCTATCTGCACGATCTCGCCTGTTTCCTCGGCTACCGTAATAAAATCGGCAGGCGGAATATTTCCATATGTTGCGCTGTTCCATCTCAGAAGAACTTCAAAGCCGTGAATATCACAGCTGTCAGCGCAGATAATAGGCTGGTAGTTAAGATACATCTCATTATCACGGAGCGCTGAAGAAATCTGCTGTGCGATCATTGCCTTGCTGAAATTCTGACGCTTTACGGCATTTGTATAGAAGGAAACTCTGTCCTTACCGCCGTCCTTTGCTCTGTGAAGGGCAAGGTCAGCGTCACGGAGAAGCATATCCGCAGTTATATCATCATCGGGATAAATCGAAACACCGATAGAAAATTTTATGTAGATATTATCCGTCATAATTTTTATCTGCTTGGAAAATGCCTTCTGTAAAATATCCACTACTTCCTGGATTTTATTGTAATCATTTCCGAATTCAACAAGTATGATGAATTCGTCGCCGCTGAAACGGTAAACCGTACCGTATCTGGTAAGGGATGATGAAAGCACGCCTGCAAATGTACAGAGCACTGCATCGCCGAAATTGTGTCCGAGAGTTTCATTGAGCCACTTGAAATTGTCAATGTCTACAAACATCACCGCAAAACGGTTATTGTCAGATGTAGCGTTTTCGCTTGAATTTCTCTGAACAAGCTCGTCAATCTTTTCATAAAGACGCATTCTGTTCGGCAGACCCGTAAGCGTATCACGGGACATATATCCTTTGATTATCTCTGTCTTTTCATTAAGCGAATCTGCTATGCTGTTAAGCTTTTCAGCCATTCCGAGAAGTCCGTTTTCTTCGGCATAGGCTGTATCTATGGCATATTTGTAATTGCCCTTTGCTATTTCGTTTACCGATTCATAAAGCTTAGGAAGCACCATCGTTGACGATTTAAGCTTGCTCTTGAGCACGATAGCCATAATAAGCACAAGACACACAAGGATTATCATTTCTATACAGAAGAAGCTGTAAATTCCGCCGTTAAGCACCTCGCTGTCAAACAGAACGATTATGCTCCATCCGGGAACTGTGCTGTTGTCAATATTAAAATAAATCTGTCGGTTTATTCCCTGAGAATAGCTGTCAAGGCCATCTGAAAGTGACGGCGCCTGAATAAGAACGTTCAGCAGGGGCATCTGGGAAACATTGAATTTGTTTCTGAACTCACTTGATGAAGGCTGATAAATTACCGTACCGTAATCACAGGAAATAATCGGATAACAGCCGCTGTTCAATGTATACTGATTCATAATTCTGGAAATGCTGTTTACTCCGATTTCGATTGCCGCATATCCGAGAACGTTTCCATTTACAGAAACAGGAATTATTACAGACACTACCTCAATACTGCTGTCAAAAACACTTCCTGCTGCGGATGTGCAGATTATGGATTTATTCGCCATATCTCTGTACCAGTAACGGTTATAAACATCAAAATCCGCTGAATCCACGTATCTGCCGTTATCTGCAACAAGCATTCCGCTTTTTTCCGAAACTACCCAGGCAGAAACCACGTCGCTGTTTGATAAAACAATATCATTAAGGTAACTCTGAATTTCTTCGTATCCTTCCGAAGCAGCAGCCTCGCTGTGCATTTTTGCATCTCCGAGATCATTCAGATAATTGACTACGCTTTCATCAATCGCCATATTTTTTACAGCAGAAACTTTTTCCTGCATATAATCAGATACAATGCCCGAAATCACGTTGCTTGCGTTATACATCGTAACCTGTGAATCCGTCTCGGTCTTGATTTTTGCAACAAGATATGAAATCAGACCAAAAATTATAACAACAGCCGCCATCAGCAATGATGACATAGTCATCATACCGTTTGAGACATCTATTGCTTTTTTCTTTTTTCTGCCATTATCTTTCACATTCATCTATGAAAAGCCCCTTTATGAGATTTCATCTAAAAAAACTACAATTATTATAGCACATTGCCACACATAAATAAACTTTTTTTTGACATTTTTTAAAATTTGGCACATTTAATAAATACAGTATAACAGAATTATTAATATTATCGCAATTTCTACATATATTTTTTCAAATTCTTTTATTTTTTATCCGTGTTATACATTAATTTTGTAATCACGTCCACATCATTATAAGTAAGTATATAAGTCAGGACAATTACAACAGGCTGAAGAAGCACCAGCAACAGCAGTCCCAGAAGTCCCGGAACCGTCAGAAATTCAATGGTTCTGCCGTCTGTGAACGCATCCACCGCAGGCACCGTATGAAGATTAAGCAGAAGATACACATTGAAAATGTCGTTTATCACTCCGCATTTGGAAAGAATTAACGCAATAATGCTGATATACGAAATTATCGGTCCACCAAGCGCCATTTTAAGCGGCATAAACTTATCATACGGCTCTTTATGGAATTTTACGGCATCCCTGTCAGACTTTGCGGCATTGTGTGCCCAGTTGAAAAAGAGTCCCAGTACGATGATCTGCGTAAAGACTGCCGCAATGATCTTTATCCACGCAACGTCCATTTTTGCAGTAAGCACTATCATCGTTATTACCAGAAACGCACTCATTATTTCCCCTGCAATATGATAACCTATACCTTTTAATATACGCTTTGGCAAGCTGTCCTTCTTGAATTTTCTAACCATAATTATCCTTTCTTTTTTTACAATATTATTTTAATTATACAACATCTTCACCGTTTTTACAATACAAATACCACAAATATTTTTTTATATGCCGCAAATAATATTTTCGGGGTTTGAAAAAACATTACAGGAGATTTAAAATGACCGACCAGGAAAAAATTCTTACTGCCATAAGGCAGAATGCGGAAATGGGTACGGCTTCAATCAGACAGATTTTTCCTGCCGTAAACAACTCCGCATTGAAAAATGAGCTTCGTCATCAGCTTGCCGAATACAGCGACCAGATGAACACCGTAAACCGTCAGATGAATAACCTTCATCTCAAAGGCAAACCGATTTCACCTATGGCACGTGCAATGTCTGCTATCGGCATAAAAATGAAAACCGCCGCCGACAACTCCACAGGCAATATTGCAAAAATGCTTGTACAGGGCACAAATATGGGTATTATCGAAATAAACAAGGCCCTCAATCACGCCGAAACCGCTTCGGATAAGCTTGTAAAACAGGCAAAGGATCTGCTCAACAAGGAACAGCACTACCTCGACCGTCTTAAAGCGTATCTTTAAAAGAGGTGTCTTATGAAAAAGCATTTCAAGTATAAAACACGGCACGCTCCTAAAAAATGCAGTGAAGCCCACAGCCTTTATATCACAAACGCTGTTACCGACAACAAAACCACACGTGACGGCTCTGTCATAAACGTCAGTGAGGAAAACGCAGAGGTGGCAAGAGATACCAACGAGGAAATCAAGCTTTAAGCTCTCTGCCGCACAAAAAGGCTCTTACAGACTGATCTTCTGTAAGAGCCGATTTTTTTACTTGCCTGTGTACTTCTTGAATGCTTCTACAAGCTTTTCGCCTGCTGCGTAGCCGTTTTCAATATCTTTCTGGTCAAAAGCAACACTGCTGTCAATGAGAGGAATTTTTACCATCTTGATCCACGGATGCTCAACATAAATTCTCATTCGCATCTTGTCAATCTTCTTGCCCTGAGGACAAGGCGGAATTTCCTTTATGTCGGGACGTCCTGAGTTATAGTCGATATTTCTCAGCTTATCCTGATCTGTAAGGTAGGATGTATCAATATCGATTTCCCAGCGTACCACCTGCTTGAATGTGAACAGGTCGGGAGCGTCGTAGGTCAGATTTACCCACCAGCCGTTTTCTTCGTCAACAGCCCAGATTTTCTTGCTCCATTTTTCACTGCCTCTTGTAATTGAAGCAGTTTCCTTGAATTCATTCTTATATTTGACATCATTGTCCTTTTTATAAGCTATATGTTCCTTTATGGTTGCCGGAGATTTTGATGCAAAATCAGCGGAATGAAGTTCAGGACTGCACTTGTTCTTGCAGTCGGTGCATATGTAAGAATAATCCAGCAGCTTATACTGTGTAAGCGGGCTCGATTTGCTTCCGCACACCAGACACTTCTTTTTGTCAAATAAACCAAACAATCCCATAGTCAACCTCCTGTAAATAATATAATTAAATCTGCATTGTTACATTTATTATATCACACCCCGTATTTTTTTGCAATTGATTTATCGCAAAAATGCATATTTTTTTACACTTTCACAATATAAATGTATAGCTTTTACACATATTTTATACATCAATTTCCATATGCAGTTATAATACTTGACACACAGCGACATATGTTATATAATACATAAGTGTTAGCCTTAACTAACACATATAAAATGAAAGGACATCTGCAATGACTTTAGATAAACTTGAAACAGGAAATTCAGCAGTAATCACCGCTGTCGGCGGAGAGGGTGCTTTAAGATGCAGGCTGCTTGATATGGGACTTATCCCCAGAACAAAGGTAATGGTGCGAAAGGTTGCTCCCTTAGGCGACCCCATTGAGCTTTTTTTAAGAGGATACGAGCTGACTATCCGTCTTGAAGACGCTCAGAAAATCGAAATCGAAGCTATTACTGAAAAGGAATGATACATATGAAGCTTGCACTTGCAGGAAATCAGAACTGCGGAAAAACTACCCTGTTCAATCAGCTGACAGGCTCAAATCAGCACGTGGGTAATTTCCCCGGCGTTACCGTTGACCGTAAAAGCGGCGAGGTAAGGGGCGTAAAAAACTGCGAGGTAGTTGACCTTCCGGGTATTTACTCAATAAGACCCTACACCAGTGAGGAAATCGTGACGCGTGATTTTCTTCTCAATGAAAAGCCTGACGGCATAATAAACATTGTTGACGCCACAAATATCGAGCGTAACCTCTATCTTACGCTTCAGCTTCTTGAAATGAATATCCCTACTGTTCTTGCTCTTAATATGATGGACGAGGTACGTAACAACGGCGGCACAATCGATGTGCAGAAGCTTTCTGCGGCTATCGGTATCCCTGTTGTTGCAATAAGCGCTGTAAAGAACGAGGGTATTGACGAACTGGTCGAGGTTATTACGGAAACTGCTGAAAAGAAGCTCCGTCCTACACGAAAGGACTTCTGCAGCGGCGCTGTTCATCGCTGTATACACGCTGTAACCCATCTTATCGAAGACCACGCTGCTGCGGCTGATATTTCACCACGTTTTGCGGCGGTAAAGCTTGTTGAGCAGGATCCCTTCATCCTTGAAAAGCTTAAACTCAATGAAAACGAAAAGGATATGATTGAGCACAGCGTTACGGAAATGGAAAACGAAACAGACCTTGACCGCAACGCCGCAATTGCAGATATGCGCTACTCGTTTATTGAGTCTGTATGCGAAAAAACGGTTGTAAAATGCCGTGAGAGCAAGGAGCACGTAAGAAGCGTAAAAATTGACCGTATCCTTACGGGAAAATACTCTGCAATACCTATATTTATAGGAATTATGCTGCTGATTTTCCATCTTACGTTCAATGTTATCGGTGCATTCCTCAGCGACCTTTTAAGCGTAGGCATTGATGCTGTTACCGCCGCTGTTGACGGTATGCTCACTTCATACGGCTTAAACCCTGTGGTGCACAGTTTAATTATAGACGGAATATTTGCGGGCGTAGGCAGTGTTTTAAGCTTCCTGCCCACAATCGTCACCCTGTTCTTCTTCCTGTCAATTTTAGAGGACAGCGGCTATATGGCGAGAGTTGCTTTTGTAATGGATAAGCTGTTGAGAAAAATCGGTCTTTCGGGACGCTCCTTTGTGCCTATGCTTATAGGCTTCGGATGCAGTGTACCTGCAATAATGGCTACGAGAACTCTCGCTTCCGAGCGTGACCGCAGAATGACGGTGTTCCTTACACCCTTTATGAGCTGCAGCGCAAAGCTGCCTATCTATGCTGTGTTTACAGCTGCATTTTTCCCGAAATACAAGGCTCTTGCAATGATAACCCTTTACATCGGCGGTATGGCAATAGGCGTACTTTGCGGATTGATTTTAAACAAGACACGCTTCAAGGGCAAGCCTGTGCCTTTTGTAATGGAGCTTCCGAATTATCGTATGCCGTCGGCAAAAAGCGTTGCAATGCTTATGTGGGACAAGGCAAAGGATTTCCTGCAGAGGGCATTCACCGTAATTTTTGTTGCTACAATTATCATATGGTTCTTACAGACCTTTGACGCTCATTTCAATGTTGTTGAGGACAGCTCCGACAGCTTGCTTGCAATGGTGGGTACTCTTATTGCTCCGCTGTTTGCACCCTGCGGCTTTGCTGACTGGAGAGCTTCAACCGCACTTATCACGGGCTTTACGGCAAAGGAAGCGGTTGTTTCAACGCTTGCAGTTCTCACTAACTCAGGCACAGAGGAGCTTGGCACCGTTTTAAGCGGTATGTTCTCCCCTCTTACTGCCGCAAGTTTCCTTGCATTTACTCTCCTTTACACTCCCTGTGCGGCGGCTGTTGCTGCGGTAAAACGTGAACTGAACAGCGGTGTTTCTGCGGCGCTGGTTTCATTTATGCAGTGCCTTATTGCGTGGACAGTGTCTATGCTGATTTATCAGGTGGGCAGTATTTTTATATAAATTGTATTCCTAAACATCAATGCTCTCTGAGGTATATACTATATATACAGTAACGTTGTATATGTATATTGCAGGTATGTAACTTTGATAATAGAATTAAAACAGAGGGTGATATTGATGAATGATTCCAAATCTGTTATTACAATAAAAGAATACGGCAGTATAGATATTTGTCTGAAAGAACTCATTGATTCAAAGAATATTACAAGAAATTATCTCGCCAAAGCTTCCAACACACGTTTTGAGGTTATTAATAAATGGTATAATAACAATGTTGAAAAGCTCGACCTTGATGTACTGGCAAGGATATGCTATGTTCTTGAATGCTCCCCTGAGGATATTATCAGATACAGAAACAATTATTGATCCCAACCGCATTTCCTTAATGTGAAATGCGGTTTTTATCTTGTCAAATCCAACTTAAACGTATATAATATATTAAACCAACAAATTAATCTTGAATTGTTAATAAAGGGAGGTTATAATTATGAGTACGGCTGACTGGATCGCTGTGGGAATTATTGTTCTATGCGTGATTTTTGCGGTGGTCTATATGATCAGACAGCGTAAAAATGGCGGCTGTAACGGCGGCTGCGGAAGCTGTCCGTATTCAGGCTCCTGCACAAGCAATGAAAGGAAAACCAAAAATGATTCAGAACAAGCGTAATTTTCAGCGTGAACTGGATAATATTATAAACGGACTCCCCCACTATGATCCCCCGAAGCTTCTCCTGCACAGCTGCTGTGCACCCTGTTCAAGCTACGTGCTGGAGTATCTTTCACAGTATTTTCTTATTACGGTTTTTTACTACAACCCCAATATCTACCCAGAGGATGAATACCTTAAACGTGTTGAGGAACAGAAACGCCTGATTAAAGAAATGCCGCTGAAAAATCCCGTAGGGTTTATGGAAAACGGCTATCACAGTGAGCGTTTTTATGAAGCTGTAAAGGGTCTTGAGCATATCAGGGAGGGCGGTGAACGCTGTTTTGCCTGCTATCGTTTACGTCTTGAGGAAACAGCCAGACTTGCAGCAGAAAACGGGTTTGATTATTTTACGACGACCCTGTCAATCAGCCCATATAAAAATGCGGAAAAGCTTAACGAGATCGGTGAAGCTCTAAGCGGAATTTACTGCGTAAAACATCTCACATCAGATTTTAAAAAGAAGAACGGCTACAAGCGTTCTGTGGAAATTTCCAACAGCTACGGTATGTACAGACAGAATTACTGCGGCTGTGTTTTTTCTATGAAGGAACGTGAGGAAGCGTTGAAGAAAGGAACATAATTTATGAACATCAAAGGATTTACTTACGGCTACAATGCAGGAAAAGGAATGTTTACAAAACCTGAGGCTGATGAGTCAATGGAGGCTCTTGCTACTCTCGGCGGCAACTGGGTCGCTCTTGCGATGACAGTTTATCAGGAGCATTTTTACTCAACAACCTTCGGTTTCGACTACCGCCGCACCGCAAAGGACAAGGAACTTATACACGCAATTGAAAAGCTTAAATCCCTGGGTCTTAAAGTCTGCTTAAAACCGATTTTAAACAATGCTGACGGCACCTGGAGAGCTAACATTGCATTTCCCGAAGCTGACTGGGGCGATGTGAACTACTGGAAGGAATGGTTTTCCTGCTATACCGCTTTTATATGTCATTACGCTGAAATCGCTGAGGATACTGGCTGTGAAATGCTTTGCATAGGCTGTGAAATGCTTGGTACGGAACGTAAAGAGGAATACTGGAGAGAACTTATTGCGGAGGTGCGTAAAATTTACGGCGGAAAGCTCGTTTATAATGCAAACCACGGCAAAGAACGCAATATTCACTGGTTCGACGCTGTTGACTACATCGGCACATCTGCTTACTATCCCGTTGCCCAAAAGCCGGGTGACAGTCTTGAAAGTATGTGCGAAGGCTGGGAAAAGGCAAAGGAACATCTCCGTGCTATCTCCGAAGAAAACGGCGGCAAAAAGATCATCTTTATGGAAATCGGCTGCCGCAGTGCACTCGGATGCGCTATGATGCCGTGGGATTTTACTCACAGGGACAACCCTTACAACGAAGACGAACAGGCTAATTTCTACGAGTCCGCTATGAAAACTATGTGGAACGAAGATTGGTTTGAGGGCTTCTTCTGGTGGGACTGGTACACCTTCCTCCCCCATCGTGAAAATGAGTGCGGTTTCTCTATCTACGGCAAAAAAACCGAGGGCATCGTAAGAGACTGGTACACCAACAAATAATATTAACAAATTATTAAATCCGCACAAGACTATTGACTTTGTGCGGATTTTAGCGTATAATTATTAAGTCGGTAATATTTACTACCGATTTGCGGATATGGCGGAATCGGCAGACGCGCTAGATTCAGGTTCTAGTGGTAGCAATACCGTGTGTGTTCAAGTCACATTATCCGCACCAGTTATGTAAATACCGTGCTTTGCACTTTGTTGCAGAGCACGGTATTTTTGTTTATGGAAACAGCAGGAAGCATTAGTTGAATTTGCATAGATTTCAACATAATTTTTATTCAAGCTTTAGAATACAGTGCGGCAATTTTTTTAAATTCCTACTTGAAATCGGAATTATTATGTGATATACTTTTATATTGGAATATTCAGATTGCAGGAATATTTCTATGCCGCTGAAAACGGAGCATTTATACCGCTGCCGTTTGACTCGGCCTATAATCCATATAAAACGTAAAGGAGTTAATCACTATGGAGAAAATGTATACCGGTAAGACAAAGGACGTTTATAAGCTCGAAAACGGCAATGTAATGCTTAAGTTCAAGGACGACTGTACTGGCAAGGACGGCGTTTTTGATCCGGGCGAAAATACTGTCGGCTTAACTATTGACGGTATCGGTAAGGCTAACCTTCAGACATCCGTATATTATTTTGAAATGCTTAAAAAAGCAGGTATCAAGACACATTATGTAAGTGCTGATGTTGAAAATGCTACAATGGAAGTTCTTCCTGCAACTGTTTTCGGCAAGGGCCTTGAAGTTATCTGCAGACTCGTTGCAACAGGCAGCTTTATCCGCAGATACGGCGAATACATGGAAGACGGTACTGTTATCGACGGCGGTTACGTTGAATGTACTTTCAAGAACGACGCTAAGGGCGACCCACTCGTTACAAGCGAAGGTCTTGCTGTTCTCGGCGTTATGACTCCTGAAATGTTTGAAAGCATGAAGGAACAGACTCTCAAGATCACTAAGATCGTTGCTGACGACCTTAAGACTATCGGTCTTGACCTCTGGGACATCAAGTTCGAATTCGGCTATAACAACAATGAAGTTATCCTCATCGACGAAATTGCTTCCGGCAATATGCGTGTTTACAAGGACGGCACAATTGTTGACCCTGTTGAACTTACAAAGCTTATCCTCAACAGATAATCCGATTATAAAAAATTCATCCGTGCAAAGGGAAACCTTGCACGGATTTTTTTATTTAATATGAATTTTATATAAGAATGTAAAGCCCTGCGGCTGATTTTGAATAATCCTCAGGTTGTGCAAGAGCCTTGTCCCAGCCGTAATAAAACAGCGAACACGTCTGCTGAAAAAACATCCGCATATCCCAGTGAATAAAGTTGCTCATTAAATCCTTGCGTACATATGGCAGGAGAATTTTCTCAATGTCTGCACCTGTCTTATCGGCAAACTCTTCGGCAAGGGGCTTTATTTCAGTGCTCACAAGCTCACGGATTTCATTGTAAATTTCACGCTTAAAAATCGGAAGCTGAACAATAATCTTATCATTTTCTTTTTTAAGCAAGCCGTTTTTGAGGAAATCAGCCGCCATAGACTCTTCGTGGACAGACAGCTTTTTCTTTGGATTTTTTGAAAGTGCAACCAGCAGAGAGATATTGTTTCCGTCGATCCATTTGCTGCGTCCTCTGCGCCAGTCGGTTTCATCGGTATTGTCATTGGGAAACGGCTCATACTCATAATCGTTCACAAATGCAATTTTTCCATATTCGGAGGTTGTGAAATCCTGATGAAGGCTTGACCAGTTAGCCGCTCTTAGTCTGCTCCATATTGAGTTGTCAAAAGTTTCATCGGGAAGCTCATATCGCATTGTCAGACGGTATTTTCTTTCGGCTTCATCCTTGATATTGTATTTTCCGATATAATGATTTCTTCCGTGGATACCGAAAAAATCACCTGCAATAACGTACAAAATCCATAAAATATAGCTGTAATCAAAGTTGTTTCCGTAAAAATCAAGAGCGGTGATTTTATCCTTCAGACTTAAAAGAACATTGTTGATTTTTTCCGCATAACCGTCATCGTGAAATATATCGCGAGCATAAATATCTGCCTTTACATACTTTTCACGAGGGAATATGCAATGGTTTGCGATATATTTACCTTTTGAGGGAGAAACAAGCAATCTCGCATTTATGAGTTTTTCAACCATTTCTTCAAGATAAAGAGGCGCTACGCCCATTTCGTCTGCAATTTCGTTTACCGTTTTTGCTTCGCTTCGGCAGATAACCATAACCTGTGGACAGATTTTTGAGCTTTCCATAAGAAGCGAAGCCTTCATTGCTGAATATCCCCAGGACCAGTTTACATCAGCAGGTGCGTAAGCAGTTTTACCTATATTATTCATATTTTGAAACCTCTCTTTCAGATTTTTCTTTGCGTCAAACAAACGGCGTTTTACCGTCCCCTCGGGAATACCCAGTTCATCTGCAATTTGTCTGACCTTCTGTTCTTTGAGGTAAAAGCGTATAATGATTTCACGGTGAATTGACGCAAGCCTTGACAGAGAGAAATTAAGCTGTGATATGTCCTCTGCGGCAATTAAATTTTCAATTGGCTGGGGCATTTCTGCCGCCATACCGCCTGCCGTTTCAATTGGTAAGGTGGAATTCTGCTTGTTCATAATATAATCTGCATATTTATTCCGTGCCATTTTCCAGTACCACGAATTAAAGCTGAAAAATTCCTTTCCGCTTGCAATAACACGAATAGCCTCATACAGAATATCCTGTGACAGGTCTCTCGCCGCTTCGGTATCGGAAATCCGCTTTACGCAGAACAGATATGTAGCTTCAATCAGCTCATTTGTGATAAATTCATTCATAGGTTTTACCTCTTGCAAATCGATTTACGCTGCGAATTTAAATTCGTTTAATAAGTCTGAAAATCTGTAAAAAGGTTCGGTAATTTTATTATTTTTTCTGTTTTTAAAAAAACACAGCAGATTTCTCCGCTGTGTCAGTCTGTCGAAAAAGATATAGCTATATGTAATAATGCACAAACTTTAGGGGACGCCCTCTCTTGCAGGGCGTCCCCTCTTCAAAAACAGTCCACTGGACTGTTTTTGAATT
>JAFQUQ010000022.1 GCA_017408395.1 Oscillospiraceae bacterium | reverse complement strand
TTTCTTCACCGCATACGAATGCACCTGCGCCGAGACGGAGGTCAATATCAAAATCAAAGCCGGAATTGAAGATGTTCTTGCCGAGGAGACCGTATTCACGAGCCTGCTTGATAGCAATTTCAAGACGCTCGATAGCGATAGGATACTCAGCACGTACATATATGTAACCCTGGTTAGCACCGATAGCATAACCTGCGATTGCCATAGCTTCAAGTACTACGTGTGGGTCGCCTTCGAGAACGGAACGGTCCATAAATGCACCCGGGTCGCCTTCGTCGGCATTACAGCATACATACTTCTGATCTGCATCAGGAACAATATTTCTTGCAAGCTTCCACTTCATACCTGTTGGGAAGCCGCCGCCGCCTCTTCCGCGGAGACCGGAATCAAGGATTTCCTGGATAACCTGGTCAGGTGTCATTTCTGTAAGAACCTTACCGAGAGCAGCGTAACCGTCTGTACCGATATATTCGTCGATATTTTCAGGATTGATAACACCGCAGTTTCTCAGAGCAATTCTGAGCTGCTTCTTGTAGAAGCTTGTGTCGTTAAGAGACTTGATACCGCTGTCTGTAACTGTTTCCTGGTAAAGAAGTCTGGAAACGATACGGCCCTTGAGAAGGTGCTCGGATACGATTTCAGGAATATCTTCTTCCTTAACCATTGAATAGAAGGAGCCCTCTGGATATACGATCATGATAGGACCCAGTGCGCAAAGACCGAAACAACCTGTCTTTACTACCTGAACTTCATCGTGAAGTCCGTTCTTGTCAATTTCTGTCTGCAGTCTTTCGATAATCTTGGCACTTCCGGAAGAAGTACAGCCTGTACCACCGCAAACCAATACATGTGAACGATACATTTATTTTACCTCCTCAGGATTAACCGAGCTTAGCAGTCTCGATAGTGTATTTTGTAACAACGTTGCCCTTAATGATATGCTGGTCAATAATTTCGTTTACCATCTCAGGTGTAACCTTTACATAAGTAGTCTTTTCGCCGTCAGCCTTGTAAACTTCAACGATAGGTTCGTACTGGCAAAGACCTACGCAGCCTGTCTGTACAACTGCTACGTTTGCAAGATCTCTTTCCTGTACAGCGTCGGAAAATGCTGTGAGAACAGGACGAGCACCTGCTGCGATACCGCAGGTTGCCATACCTACTACTACTCTAATAGCGTCAGATGCTTCATCTCTGATGTCAACCTGACCCTTCATTTTTTCACGGATAGCCTTGAGTTCTTCCAGTGATTTCATGATTCTTCCTCCTCAGTATATTTTTGTAAAAATCCCCTTTTACGCATTCACTCCGCCAAATCGGATACTTCCGCATGATTTTCTTTAAGAAAATCCTTGATAAACGCCGATACCTCAGGTACGTCAAAGTCACCGCTTCCAAGTATTTCACGGAATTCTCTCGTATCAAGTACAAAGCTTTTATCATCCGCAGAGTATGTATAGAGGAAATCAATGTGCGTATTCATTGTAACAAGGGAATGGATTGTCTGCGTCATATCTCCCAAAGGCATTCTGTCGATGGACGAAAGCACATAAACCGCCTCCGTAACAGTTCCGACCCCAAGCTCTGATTTAATTGTAAAGCTGCCCCCCGTTATTTCAGCAGACTGCTTGAAGAATGGTATTCCCAAGCCGATCCTGCGTGTTGTACGGGTCGTAAAGAACGGGTCTGTAACGTTTCTTACCTGTTCCTCGCTCATTCCGCAGCCGTTATCCTTGATCACAACCGTAAGTCTGTCCTGCACAGTATCAGCCGCAACCGATATTTCTATCAGCGTTGCTTCAGCACGGACGGAATTCTGTGCAACATCGAGAATGTTCAGGGAAATTTCGGTCATCATCAGTCGTTGTACTTAGCAATGATGCCTTCAATATCGTCTGTTACGAGTCTGCCGTAAACGTCCTCATTTACTGTGAGAACAGGAGCAAGACCGCAAGCACCGATGCAACGGCAAGCTTCAAGAGAGAACTTTCCGTCAGGTGTACAGCCGCCGCCCTCGATACCGAGAACTTCCTGCAGCTTGTTATAGAGATCGCCGCTTCCCTTTACGTAACAAGCGGTACCAAGACAGACGGAAATCTTGTACTTACCCTTTGGATTGAGAGAGAACTGAGCGTAGAATGTTACTACACCGTAAACCTTCTCAAGCGGATAGCCTGTTTCCTCTGCAATGATTCTCTGCACTTCGATAGGCAGATAACCGTAGATCTCCTGTGCCTTCTGAAGAATAGGCATAAGGCAGCCCTTTTCGGTCTTGTGAGCAGCTATGATTTCACGGAGCTGCTTCTCCTGCTCGGGAGTACCTGCAAAAGGGATGGATGAAATTGTTGAACCCATTATAGAACCTCCTCAAATTATCTCGGTAACAGGGCGTATACGCATAGTTATACACCTTATTTACCATAATGAATATATTATATCACAACTCTCTACAAAATGCTACAAAAATTTGTTACTAACGTTATCCCCATTTTTTGTTTATCTTTCACAAATATCCACAAGCAAAGTGTATTTTATACCCAATTACATTTTATGGCATTAAGTAACTTTTATTAATATTTCACCCCGTTTTTCAACAGGTTTTATAGATATTGCACTAAAATATTAGAACTTATGCCTATTTTACTTTTTTAAAAAATATGTTATCATATTTAGTAATAAATTAATGTCAAAAAGATTTTGTGCATTTTAACAAAATGTTAATTGTTTAACAAAAACTTTATGAGGAGGTTTTCACAATGACCGTAAACGATATTAAAAATCTTCTTAATGCCAATATTTTATGCGGCGAAAACTTCGCAGACCGTGAGGTTCATACAGCCTGCGGAAGCGATATGATGAGCGACGTGCTTGCATTTGTAAAGGACCAGTCCGTGCTTCTTACGGGACTGTGCAACCCGCAGTCTGTACGTACCGCCGAAATGATGGATATTGTCTGCATCGTCTTTGTAAGAGGAAAAATGCCCGACGAATCCGTTATCGAGCTTGCGGAAGAACGTGAAATCGTACTTATGTCCACACCTATGAGAATGTTCCCTGCCTGCGGAATTCTTTACGAGAACGGTTTGCGAGGAGGCGTTGACAATTGAGTGATTCCATCAAGCTCCATTACACAGTCTCCCCTGACGATTTTACAAGAGCAGGCGAAGCTTCAGGCGACGTAAAGAGCAAGCTTAAAAAGATGGGAGTATCTCCCGAAGCTGTCAGAAAAGTTGCAATTGCAATGTACGAAGGCGAGATCAATATGGTCATTCACGCTGAAGGCGGAGAAATCGACGTTGAAATCTCCGAAGACGATATAACTATGATCCTTGCCGACAAAGGTCCGGGTATAGCTGACATTGAACAGGCTATGCAGGCAGGCTGGTCAACAGCCCCCGACAATATACGCTCCCTTGGCTTCGGTGCAGGAATGGGTCTGCCCAATATGAAGAAATATTCCGATGATATGCATATCGAAACAGAAATCGGCGTGGGTACGACCGTTACAATGAAGGTAAATATGTAAGCTTATATTTACAAGCCATTTTCAGGAAAGGAGGAACGGCAATGAAATTCAACCACTCCGTACATCTTGACAAGGACAAGTGTATGGGTTGTATAAACTGCATTAAAAGATGTCCTACCCAGGCTATCAGAGTGCGTAACGGCAAGGCAGCGATCATCCCCGAATTCTGCATCGACTGCGGCGAATGCATCCGTATCTGTCCGCACCACGCTAAGCTTGCTACATACGACCCTCTGTCGGTTATGGACGATTATAAATATAAAATTGCACTCCCTGCCCCGTCTCTTTACGCACAGTTCAATAACCTTGACGATATTAATATAGTACTTCGTGCACTGCTAAAAATGGGCTTCGACGACGTTTACGAGGTATCCTCGGCGGCTGAGCTTGTAAGCGAGCTTTCCAGAAAATACATTGAGGATAATATGGAAAAGCGTCCGTTTATTTCTTCTGCCTGTCCTTCTGTCGTAAGATTGATAAGCGTTCGTTTTCCAAACCTTATAGAGCACATTCTTCCCATAAGTGCGCCTGTGGATATTGCGGCTTCCGAAGCAAGAAAGCGTGCAATTGAAAAAACAGGTCTGCCGTCGGAAGATATAGGCGTCATTTTTATTTCGCCGTGTCCTGCAAAGGTAACTGCGCTGAGCGACCCTCTCGGATACGAAAAATCCGAGGTTGACGCTGTGGTTGCTATAAAGGACATATACCCCGTTCTGCTTTCTCATATGAAAAATTCCATTGACGATGAAGAGGATATGCTTACATCGGGTAAAATCGGTATAAGCTGGGGACGAAGCGGCGGCGAAGCAGGCGGTCTGCTTATTGACAGCTACCTTGCCGCAGACGGTATAGAAAATGTTATCAAGGTTCTGGAAGACCTTGAAGACCAGAAATTCACAAACCTTGATTTTATAGAATTAAACGCCTGCTCAGGCGGCTGTGTAGGCGGTACGCTTACGGTAGAAAATGCCTACGTAGCAAAGGCAAAGCTTAACAGGCTGAGAAAATACCAGCCCGTTTCAAGAAGCCACCTCGACGGAAAGCAGCTTGATAAGCCGTATTTTGAAAAGGAAATAGAATACACCCCTGTTTTCAGGCTTGGCAAGAGTATGAAGGACAGCATTGCAGCTATGGCAAAGGTAAGCGCTCTGCTGGATAAATTCCCGGGGCTTGACTGCGGCTCCTGCGGTGCTCCGACCTGCCGTGCCCTTGCAGAGGATATTGTCTGCGGACGTGCTCACGAGCGTGACTGCATTTATCTGCTCAGGGACTATATCCACCGTATTTCCCGTCAGTTCAGCAACCTCGATTCTTTAAGCGGAATCGGCGGCGATTACAACGATGATTACTACGGCGATGACTACATAGATGATTACAGTACCGATTACGTTGACGATTACAACAATCCGAACGAATCGGACTACAATAAATATTAACAGACGAGAGGAAGCTTTATTATGAAATTAAGCGAATTCATAGAAAAATGCGGCTTTGAGCTTATTACAGAAGGAAAAGAGGACGTTGAGCTTACAAGCGTTTACTGCTGTGACCTGCTGTCATTTGCAATGTCAAGAAATCCACGCGGCTCGGTATGGGTAACTGTTATGGGCAACGTAAACACCATTGCCGTTGCAGTCCTTACAGAAGGCGGCTGTATTGTCGTTGCAGAAGGCACCGCTATTGATGAAAATGCTATTGAAAAGGCAAAGCAGCAGGGCGTTGCGGTACTTAAAACAAGCAAGCCTATTTTTGAAGCTGCTCTGGAGGCACACAATCTTATTTCCGTTTAAACGGAGGAGGCGACGCAGATGAAGCTTAGCTACGACCTTCACATTCATTCCTGTCTCTCCCCTTGCGGCGACGAGGATATGCTGCCGTCAAATATAGTGGGTATGGCGGCGCTTAAAGAGCTGGATGTCATTGCTGTGACCGACCATAATTCCTGCGGAAACTGTCCCACGGTAATGAAGCTTGCAGAAGCTTACGGCGTAACCGCAATCCCCGGTATGGAGCTTACAACAGAGGAAGAAGTCCACGTTCTCTGTCTTTTTCCTGAGCTGGATAATGCTATGGAATTTGATAAATATGTACACGGCTGTATGATGCCGTTCCCAAACAATGAAGAGGTTTTCGGCAGACAGCTTTTTGTTGATGAAAACGACAATATTCTCGCTAAAGAACCGTATCTCCTCATAAATGCATCCTCCATTGACTTTGACTCGGTTTACGGCATTGTGACAAAATACGGCGGCATAATGATACCTGCCCACGTTGACAAAAGCAGTACCAGTCTTATTTCAAACCTTGGCTTCATTCCCCCTGACAGCAGATTTACCTGTGCGGAGCTTAAACACACGGGCTTTATGGACAAAACCCTCGACACGCACCCCTATCTTAAACAGTGCAACATAATCCACGACAGCGACGCTCACTATCTTGAACATATCAACGAGCCTGAGTTTTTCATTGAAGCAGAGTCGAAGGATATAAAGGACATTCTTAAGGCTCTTGTAAAGAGGTAACGACATTATGAAGCAATTTATGAAACTGATTGCAGCTTTTTCAGCTGCAATTGTTATATTTACGGGATGCGGTCAGACAGATGAACAACAGGCGGTTTTTCCCCAAACTATGACAGAGATAGACTGTACTGTCACAGAAGAAATTACAGAAACGGATGTGCAGAACGCCTCGAAGGAAAATGTATTCAATCTGAAAATCCCAGAGCTGTCCCGTTCATACAACAATACATATAACTGGCGGATTATCGGAAGTCTTGAAACAATTGACGAATTATCATATGAAATATGCGCTTCTCTCGATGAATTATATGAATGGTGTTCCGATGTTGATTTCAGCCAAAATTATATATTTGTAGATTTTTCTTTCTCAAACGCAAAAGCCGTAGACGCTTATACAGAAAACGGAATGACTTTTTTTGAGACTGAAATAAATCCCGATGAATATGAGGATGATACATTATCACTGTTCGCAACTGTTGTCCCAAGAGAAGAACTTGAAATATTAATGTTTAAGATTTACTGTTATGAGAAATACGATGCTGCTTATATTTTCGGAAGTTCCGAAACGCTTGAAGCTTGTTCCGAAATATTAGACCTGCAGTCTTATGCTGTCATCGGAGACAATATATGTGAATGGGGCAAAAATATTGATTTCACCAAATATTCTGTTGCTCTTAAAATGGATTATTCCCCTGACACATCATCTTATAATGAAATACTGAAAGACGGCGTGTATGTAGAGGATGAAAAGATAATCTTTGATTACGAAGTAACCTGTCCATCTGTTATTACGCATGATTATCAGACCTTTTTTATCGCAGGAATCGTTCCCAAGGATGAACTTGGTTTTCTTGAAATGGACGACCCGTCAGGCTTCTGCCGTCTTCTTCCTACACAATATGAGTAAAAATTTCAGCCGCAGTTCACACTATCGGAACTGCGGTTTTTCCTTCATATTTCTCTGTTTACAATTCAGCATAAAAATGTTGTTGAATTTTATATGCGGCAATGCTATAATTTACGAAAATTAAGGATAAAAGGAGAAAAAGCCTATGGAAAACAAATATGTTTTAGACTGGAATTTATATATTGAAACAGCAAGACAGACCGTTGCTGAGGGCTGTGTGCTTCTTAAAAATGACAACTCCGCCCTTCCTTTTGAAAAGGGCTGTAAAATATCTCTTTTCGGCAGAATTCAGAATCACTACTACAAAAGCGGTACAGGCTCAGGCGGTATGGTAAACGTAACAAAGGTTACGAATATTCCCGAAGGTCTGCGTGAAAGCGGTACTGTTCAGCTTAATGAAGAACTGGCAGCTGTTTACGCCGAATGGGAAAAATCACATCCTTACGACACAGGTATCGGTTGGGGCAGTGAGCCCTGGTCACAGGAGGAAATGCCACTTGACGACGAAACCGTCAGAAAAGCTGCTGACTCCTCTGACGCCGCTGTCATTATTATAGGACGTACCGCAGGCGAGGACAGGGACAACACCGTCGCTAAGGGTGCGTATCTCCTTACAGATACCGAGGAGGATATGTTTAAAAAGGTGTGTGCTAATTTTAAGCGTGTTGCGGTAATTCTTAACACAGGCGGCATTATGGATTTAAGCTTCATTGACAATTACTCCCCTTCCGCCGTGCTTATGGTATGGCAGGGCGGTATGACAGGCGGAAGCGGTATTGCTGACATTCTCACAGGCGCCGTTTCACCGTCAGGCAAGCTTTCCGACACCATCGCTTACGACATTGCTGACTACCCTTCTACCGCTAATTTCGGCGACGATGAACGTAATTTCTACTGCGAGGATATTTACGTCGGCTACCGTTACTTTGAAACCTTTGCAAAGGACAAGGTACGCTATCCATTCGGCTATGGTCTTTCCTACACAAGCTTTGACATAAAAACCATAAACGCTGACATTTCCGCAGAAAGCATAAAGCTTGCGGTATCGGTCAAAAACACGGGTGCTTTCAGCGGCAAGGAAGTCGTGCAGATTTACGTGGAAGCCCCTCAGGGCAAGCTTGGCAAACCTCTGCGTTCGCTGATTTCATTCCGGAAAACAGACTGCCTTGCTCCAAATGATGAACAGATACTTTATTTTAATATAGACTATTCCTACCTTGCTTCATACGATGATTCGGGCGCAACAGGAAACAAGTCCTGCTACGTTCTTGAAGAGGGCACATATTACATTTACGCAGGTGCGGATGTAAGAAGTGCTGTAAAGGCGGCGTCCTTTGACATTGCAAAAACTATCGTAACAGAACAGCTTGAAGAGGTCTGTGCTCCTGTTATCCCGTTTGAAAGATACCGTCCCGAAGCAAACGACGACGGAAGCTTTAAATTAGCCTGTGAAGGCGTACCCCTTGCCACCTTTGATATGGATAAAAAACGCATTGAAAATCTCCCTGCTGAAATTTCTTACACAGGCGACGCAGAAATCAAGCTTGCCGACGTTTTAAACGGTACAAACACTATGGAAAATTTCATTGCACAGCTTTCTGACGGGGATTTATCCTGCATTATCAGGGGCGAAGGTATGGGCAGTCCCAAGGTTACACCGGGCACAGCTGCGGCATTCGGCGGTATTTCGGACAAGCTTAAAAAACTTGGTATTCCAGCAGGCTGCTGTGACGACGGTCCGTCAGGTCTGCGCCTTGACTGCGGCACAAAGGCTTTCAGCCTGCCTAACGGTACGCTTATTGCCTGCACTTTCAACACAGAACTGGTTGAAAAGCTATTCACCTTTACAGGTATGGAAATTTGTTCAAACAAGGTTGAATGTCTTTTAGGTCCGGGAATGAACATTCACAGAAGCCCTCTCAACGGCAGAAACTTTGAATATTTCTCGGAAGACCCTTACCTTACAGGTATTATGGCGTCAGCTGAACTGAACGGTCTGCACAAATGCGGTGTGACAGGTACCATAAAGCATTTCTGCGGCAACAATCAGGAGCACCGCCGTCACTTTACAGACAGTGTTGTTTCTGAAAGAGCTTTACGTGAAATCTATCTGAGAGGCTTTGAAATTGCTGTAAAAATCGGCAAGGCGACCTCTGTTATGACCACCTACGGTGCATTAAACGGCTTATGGACAGCAGGCTGTTATGATCTGAACACTACCGTTCTGCGTAAGGAATGGGGCTTTGACGGTATCGTTATGACAGACTGGTTTGCTTCAATAAACGAAAGGAACAAGCCTGCCGAAAGAACAAATTTTGCGGCTATGATTCGCTCTCAGAACGATCTGTATATGGTCTGCCCTGACGCTTCAAGAAATTCCACCGGTGACAACGCCCTTGAGTCACTTGCGGACGGCACTCTTACAAGAGGTGAATTACAGCGAAGTGCAATGACTATCTGTAATTTCCTTATGCATACAAGAGCAATGGAACGTCTTCTCGGAAATGCTCCTGCAATCGAAATCTTGAACCGTCCTGCCGAAGATGATGACATTTCCTCCGACGACGTTGAATTCATCACGGTAAAGGACAGCGTTACCATTCCTCTGACAGACAAGCCTTCAACTGGCGGAACATACTACATTATTGCTCTGGACATTGAAAAGAAGGGCAGATATAAGATTTCCCTGACAGGCAGCTCAACCCTCGGAGAGCTTGCTCAGATACCGTGTACGCTTTTCTATACGGGTATCCCGTTCGGCACGTTCACTTTCAACGGTACAGGCGGCAAGGACGTTACTCTCGAAAAAAATATCCTTCTCTGCTCAAGATTTGCCATTTTAAGACTTTCCGTTGCTCAGAACGGGGTTGACCTTAAAAATATCCGCTTCGATTTCACCACCCCTTTTGATGAAATCCCTGATGAAGAAAAGTTTATGGTCTAATATCCATTTAAAGGAATTGTTATTAAATTAACGATGTGCAAAATGTATAGTAAACGTTTAAGAAAATCGTTCAAATAGTATAAAAATAACTATTTTTAAATTTGCTATTGTAATTTTCTTTATAATAGGGTAAAATAGAATAAATACGTGTTGGCAGGGAGTTTTTTCTGCTGACACTGCAAATTTTTGTAAAGGGGAAAAATAAATGGGTTCCAATATCATTCTTTACGGTCCTCCCGGTACAGGTAAAACTTACAACACTGTTGCCTACGCTATCTCCATTATCTACGGACGTCCTATCCGTGAGGTTATGAGAGACGATTACAACGATCTTCTCGAAAAATATCACGCTCTTAAAACCCTCTACGGACAGATTGAATTCACCACATTCCATCAGTCCTTCGGCTACGAAGAATTCGTTGAAGGTATCAAGCCTGTATTTATTCAGGTTATGAACGAAAAGGGTGAAAGATCCCGTAAAGAAGAAATGGTTTACCGTGTAAGCCAGGGTGTTTTCAAGCGTTTCTGCGATGAAGCGGCTAAAAACCCCGGTGAAAAGTATGTCTTCATCATAGACGAAATCAACCGTGGTAACGTTTCCAAAATCTTCGGTGAAATGATCACTATTATTGAACCTACAAAACGTATCGGACAGGCTGAAGAAGCTACCGTTAAGCTTGCTTATTCACAGGAAGCCTTCGGCGTTCCAGATAATGTATACATACTCGGTACTATGAATACTGCCGACCGTTCCATTGCTATGCTGGACTCCGCTTTAAGACGTCGTTTCGACTTCGTTGAAATGATGCCTAACCCTGACCTTCTTGAAGGTGTAAACGTTGACGGTGTTGACATCAAACAGCTTATGACAAAGATCAACAAGCGTATCGAAATTCTCCTTGACAGAGAACACACTATCGGTCACGCATATTTTATGGCTCTCCGTACAAGACCATCACTCGCTGTTCTTGCACACATCTTCAAAAATGCCATCGTTCCCCTGCTTCAGGACTATTTCTACGATGACTACGAGAAAATCAGACTCGTTCTCGGTGACTCCAACAAGGAGGAAAACGAACAGTTCGTAAGAGCTACTGACGTAGACTACGCTCAGATTTTCGGTGCAAAGGCTGAACTCTACCTCGAAAACGACGAGGTTTACACTATAAATAATGCCGCATTCGGCAACATCAACGCTTACCTTAAAATTTAATCTTGCAGAGGTCATGCGGTTATGAAAAAAATCAAACGATTCGTCATTACTGACGGTGACTGCTTCATCAGAGGCGGTACCTCTGACGATCCACACATTATTCCGCTTCCTGAGCTGAATTTCGATCGTCTTGCCGACTTTACCGAAAGTAACCAGTACCCTGTAATGCACGAGATTATTCTGCCCAACGGTCAGAAGTCCCTTAAACCTGCACGTTATGCGGGAATTATTACCCTTAAGGACGGTACTCAGATTGAGGTTATGCCTCAGATATGTGCAGATAAGGACGAAAATGAGCTTATTTCCAAAAAAACTCTTCTGTTTATGCTGGATTCGATGCTTGAAATCCCTGTCAGAAAAGTTGATGAGCTTTACTACAAAAAAGAGCAGCTCAATATTTTCGAGGTCTGCGTAAGAATGTTTACGGACGAGGTTCTGGGCGTTGTAAGAAGCGGTCTTAAACAGACCTACGTCCCCTACCGTGGCAACGAAATGTTCGTAAAGGGCAAGACAATCTACTCCGAACACGCCAAGAAGAATTTTGCACATAAGGAAAAATTCTTCGTTGAATACGACGTTTTCAGCGTAAACAGAGCAGAAAACAGACTTATCAAGTCCACCCTGCTTATGCTCGACAAGCTTTCAACCAACACCCTTAACAGAAAAAAAATACAGATGCTCCTCATCTCCCTTGACGAGGTTGAAAAATCACCAAATATCATCCGTGATTTCAAACAGAGCGTTGAAGACAGAAGTATGAACAAATACTTCAATGCGATGAAATGGTGCAGGCTTTTCCTGCTTAACAAGGGTACTACCACCTTCTTTGCAGGCGGCAAGGTTTCTTACGCTATGCTTTTCCCTATCGACAAGCTGCTTTGCGGATGTTTCGCAACAAGCTTAAGACGTCAGATTGACCGTGAAAAGTACTTCTTTATGACACCCGAAAAGGTTACAAACTCGCTTTCAAACACCACTCTTGACCTGAATATGGAGCCCGTTTCCAACTTCTATGTCAAGAGCAAGGTGGATGATTCTGCCATAAATGTTATTTTCAAGTTCTACGATTTCCATAATTACCGTGGACGTGAAGATGATGACTCGGTTGTAATCTTCCCTGTAACTGAAGTGCTCAACAAAGAGGTTGAAGGTATCAAGAGAAATATGTACCTGATTGACCTTAATGACATTGACCGAAGCGTATCTGTACTTACAGAAACCTATTTTGTTTAATTTGTATCTGGTATATTACGGAAGTGCAAACCGCACTTCCGTTTTTTGTTTTGTTATAACTTTCAGGAATATTAAAGTATAAATATGGAATAATGTTATGCTTATTATTACTTGAAATTATATTCAGGATATGCTATAATAATGGTAATTGCGGTGACTTAAAGATTTTTGTTGCCATAATTTTACAAGGACATTTTTAAATCGAAAGGAAGATTTTTTTGAAAATAAGTTTTTCAACTCTTGCATGCCCTGATTTTTCCTGGACAGATATTTACTCCATGGCAAAAGACCTCGGTTTTGACGGTATCGAAGTAAGAGGCCTCGGCCATGATATTTTTGCTGTAAAGGCTAAGCCTTTTTCAGACGAACAGCTTCCTAAAACAATCAAGAAGCTTGCTGACCTTCATCTTGAAATTCCTTGTCTTTCCTCAGGCTGCTGCTTAAAGTTTGCAGATAAGCTTGAAGAAAACCTTAATGAGATTTCACAGTACATCGAGCTTGCTGACAAGCTTGGTACTCCTTATGTGCGTGTGCTTGCTGACCTTAACCCTGCTCCTGAAGGAGAGGTTGATGATGAAGCTGTAATCTCCGCACTTAAAAAGGCTGCTGAAATTGCAGAAAAAACCACCGTTATTCTCGTTGTTGAATCAAACGGTGTATATTCCGATACAAAGCGTCTGAGAAAGGTTCTTGACGCTGTAAACAGCCGTTCTGTTGCTGCTCTGTGGGATATGAACCACCCTTACCGCTACATGAACGAACAGCCTGAGGATACTGTTGTAAACCTCGGTCAGTACATCAAATTCGTTCACGTTAAGGACAGTATCGTAAACGCTGACGGCTCTCTCACTTACAAGATGATGGGTGAAGGCGATATGCCTCTGGACAGAATGTTTGCTGCTCTTACAAACCGCGGCTATGACGGATATGTTTCCCTTGAATGGGTTAAGCGCTGGGCAAAGCAGCTTTCCGACGCAGGCATTGTTTTCCCTCAGTTTGCAAACTTTATGCAGCCTTACAGAACAAGCCACAAGCATCCTCTTCAGGAAAGTATGCGTAAGGACGGCTTCTATCCTTGGCCTAAGGAACGTCTTATCGACTACACGTTCCCTGATGTGCTTGACCGTATCTGCGAAGAGTTTCCTAAGCAGTATGCTTTCCGCTACACAGAGCTTGATTACACAAGAACATACCCCCAGTTCCGTGATGACGTTGACGCTTTCGCACGTTCCCTCATCGCTATGGGCGTAAAGAAGGGCGACCACGTTGCTATCTGGGCAACCAACATTCCTGCGTGGTATATCACATTCTGGGCAACAACTAAAATCGGCGCTGTTCTTGTAACTGTAAACACAGGCTACAAAATCCACGAAGCTGAATACCTCCTCAAGCAGTCTGACACACACACACTTGTTATGATAGACAAGCTTAAGGATTCAGATTATATCAAGATCATCAAGGAGCTCTGCCCTGAGCTTGAAACCTGCGAACCCGGTCAGCTTAATTCAAAGAAGCTTCCTATGCTTAAGAATATCATTACCGTTGAAAGCCGTCAGAAGGGCTGTTACACTTGGGACGACGCTATCAAGCTTGGTGAAACAGTTTCACTTTCAGCTGTTGAAGAACGCCGCCGCCAGATCGACAAACACGATGTCTGCAATATGCAGTACACTTCAGGTACAACAGGCTTCCCTAAGGGTGTTATGCTTACACATTACAATGTTGTAAACAACGGTAAGGCTATCGGCGACTGTATGGACCTTTCCACAGCAGACAAGATGATGATTCAGGTTCCTATGTTCCACTGCTTCGGTATGGTTCTTGCTATGACAGCATCCGTTACTCACGGTACTACAATGTGCCCGATCCCAGCATTCTCCCCTACAAAGGGTCTTAAGTGCATCAATCAGGAACAGATTACTGCTTTCCACGGTGTACCTACAATGTTTATTGCAATGCTTGAAAATGACAACTTCGACAAGACAGACTTCTCTCATATGAGAACAGGTATTATGGCAGGCTCTCCTTGTCCTATCAAGGTTATGGAAGACGTTATCTCAAAGATGAATATGTCTGAAATCTGTATCACTTACGGTCAGACAGAAGCTTCCCCTGCTACAACAATGAGTAAGACAACCGACAGCATTGAAGCAAGAGTAAATACAGTAGGTGCTGCAATCTTCGGCGTTGAGTGTAAGATCGTTGACCCTGAAACAGGCGAAGACCTCCCTGACAATGTTGACGGTGAATTTGTGGCAAGAGGCTACAACATTATGAAGGGCTACTACAAAATGCCTGAGGCTACTGCTACCGCAATCGATGAAAACGGCTGGCTCCACACAGGCGACCTTGCAAGACGTCTCCCTGACGGTTACTATAAGATCACAGGCCGTATCAAGGATATGATCATCCGCGGCGGTGAAAACATCTATCCTAAGGAAATCGAAGATTTTATCTACACTTATCCGAAGGTTAAGGACGTACAGGTTATCGGCGTACCAAGCGAAGCTTACGGCGAAGAAATTATGGCGTGCATTATCCTTAAGGACGGTGAGGAATGTACTGTTGAAGAAATCAAGCAGTATGTACTTGATCATATGGCTAAGCACAAGGTTCCGAGCTATGTTGATTTCGTTGACTCCTTCCCGATGAATGCCGCAGGCAAGATACTCAAATATAAAATGCGTGAAGAAGCTGTTGAAAAGCTTAATCTCCAGAATGCAAATGCAATTGAAACTGCATAAAAATACGCTCCCGACTCATCATCGGGAGCGTTGTTTATTTTATAAGGTCCTTTATGACCTCTCCTGCAATTATCAATCCTGCAACAGGCGGTACAAATGCAAGACTTCCGGGCACATTTCTTTTTGAAGTAATCTCATCGCTTGGAAGCGGTTTTATCGGTTCTTCCTTTGAGTAAACCACTTTAAGCCTCTTTATCCCTCTCTGCTTAAGCTCACGGCGCATTACCCTTGCAAGAGGACAGACTGAGGTTTTATAAATATCAGTTACCTCAAAAGCTGTTGGGTCAAGCTTGTTTCCTGTGCCCATACTTGAAATTACAGGCGTTCCCGCTTCATCGGTACGCATAACAAGCTCAATTTTGGCTGTAACAGTATCTATTGCGTCAACAATATAGTCATACTGCGTAAAATCGTAATCTGCACTGTTTTCGGGCATATAAAAGGTACGGTATGCATTGACCTGTGCATTCGGATTGATCAGCGATATACGCTCTTTCATAACGTCTACCTTGTATTTTCCGATATTTTCCGTGGTTGCTATTATCTGACGGTTGATATTTGTCGGACTTACGGTGTCATTGTCAAAAAGGTCAAGGCTGCCTATACCCGTCCTTGCAAGTGCTTCCGTAACATATCCCCCTACTCCGCCTATTCCGAAAACTGCCACGTGTGCATTTTTCAGCTTTTCCATATTATCCTCGCCAAGCAGAAGCGCTGAACGTGAAAAATAATTATCCATAAACGTTAACCTACTCCCTGTTGTTATTCCAATATATATGATACATTCATTTTCGTTTATTTTTATCAATTTTTTGTAAATAAACAGAGTACGGTATTTTATTGTTTATTTTAAACAAAAATATTCTCTCAAAAGCCACAATATGTTTAAAATAAACAAAAATCATTTACAAAGCATATTAATTATGATATAATATGTTTATATAAATTATCTTTTGAAAAGGGGTATATTTATGCTAAAAAACATTAAACAATCTACAAAAGCAAAGTTTCTTACCATCCTTTCCATCGTAATGGTAGCGGTAAGCGCACTTTGCTGTACAATGACCACGGCTTCAAACGCTCAGCTTGAAAAGGCTATGAGTGACCAGCATGAGCTGTATATCTATTCGCTGGATTTCCGCAAAGCAAGCGAATACCTCACCGATCAGGTAAGAGCCTACGCGGTTACAGGCGATACAAAATATTACGACAATTACATAAGAGAGCTTGAAACTGACAAGAACAGGGAAATTTCACTTGCTCTTATGGAATATATCGGTCTTACAGAGGAAGAACTTGCTATCAACAGTGAGATTTCTTCACTTTCAAACATTCTTGTTCCGCTGGAAAAGCAGGCTATTACCCTTGTTGAACGTGATAATCTTGAAGGTGCATACACTATACTTTACGGCGACGGATATGTTGATTCCGAAATCAAAATCGCAGAGCTTATTACCAAATTCAATGATACCGTTCAGAACAGAATGGAAGAAAAAATCGCTAAGTGCAGGATTGAAACAAATATTGCCAATATAATTACATATATCACCCTTGCTATTACGCTGGCTGTTCAGGTTCTGCTTATGCTCTTCGTTCTCAGAGAGCTCATCCTCCCTATCATCAAGATCGAAAAGAAGATGATCCAGTTCTCCGAAGGCGATATGCACGAGCCATTTGACATTGCTTCCGATAATACTGAAATCGGCAAAACAGCTGCCGCTATCAAGGAATTCCAGAACTTCCAGATCGAAATCATCGAGGATATCGACTACTACCTCGAAGAAATGGCAAACGGCAATTTCGTTGTTGAATCAAGATGTGAAGGCAACTACAAGGGCGATTACAGCAACATTCTTATTTCCCTCAAGGGCATAAACGAAAAGCTGTCCGATACCCTTGAACAGATTCACTGCGCTTCCGATCAGGTTGACAGCGGTGCAGCTCAGGTTTCCTCCGCTTCCATTTCTCTTTCACAGGGGGCTACCGAACAGGCTTCTTCCATTCAGCAGCTTTCCGCTACTATCAGCGTAATCTCCGAAATGATCAACGCAAATGCCGATGAAGCTGTCAACGCAAGCGCAAAAACCAACGAGGCAGGCTCTGAAATGTCCAACGCAAGAGCTAAAATCGACGAACTTGCACAGGCTATGGAAGAAATCAGTGCTTCCTCCGAACAGACCAAAAAGATTATCAAAACCATCGACGATATTGCTTTCCAGACAAACATCCTCGCTCTCAACGCTGCTGTTGAAGCTGCACGTGCAGGTGCAGCAGGCAAGGGCTTCGCAGTTGTTGCTGACGAAGTAAGAAACCTGGCAGGCAAATCCGCAGAGGCTGCCAAAAACACTACCGCACTTATCGAAAGCACAGTTGAGGCTATCGAAAAGGGTAATGAAATTGTAAATGCCGTAGTTGAAAATATGTCTGCTGTATCAGACAGCGCTGCTGAAGTTGCTGTTATCAACAGTAAAATCGCAGACGCTTCCAAGGAAGCTGCTGAAGCTATTTCTCAGGTTACTATGGGTGTTGAACAGATTTCCGTTGTTGTTCAGACAAACAGTGCTACCTCCGAAGAAACCGCTGCTGCTTCCGAAGAACTTTCTGCTCAGGCTGATGTTTGTAAGACTCTCATCAACCAGTTTACTCTCAGAGAACACAGCAACTACACTGCTCCTGTTTCAAGTGATTACGACAATTCATCGGACTTCCCTGATTTTTCAGAATACACGGACAATTTAGACCTTGATATTCCTCAGTTTACAGGAGATATTTAAAATTAATAAGGCACCGCATTTATTACTGTAAATGCGGTGCTGTTCTTTACAAAGCAAATGCCGCTGTCAGAAAACTCCGACAGCGGCATTTTTATTTAAGGGAAATCAGATTATTCGCCATAATATGCAAGTCTGTAAAGCTCGCAAAGCTCTTCAATCTTAGGAAGACGTGGGTTAGCAGTTGTACACTGGTCGCCGAATGCCTTGTATGCAAGTTCAGGAACAACGTCCATATACTTCTTTTCTTCAATGCCAAGTTCCTTGATTGTGTATGGTACGTTAAGTTCAGCCATAAGCTCCTTAACTGCCTTGACAAGGCTCTTTACACCCTCTTCAGGTGTCTTTGCAGGAAGACCCAGTGCCTTTGCAATATCCTGGTATCTTTCAGGTGCAACAAATTTGCCGTACTTTGGCCAAGCCATAAACTTGGATGGGTTTGTTTCGCCGTTGTATGCGATAACGTGTGGGAGAAGGATTGCATTTGCACGGCCGTGTGCAATGTGGAATTCACCGCCAAGCTTATGAGCAAGTGAGTGGTTAATTCCGAGGAATGCATTTGTAAATGCCATACCTGCAATACAGGATGCGTTGTGCATCTTTTCTCTTGCTTCAGGATCAGCTGCACCGTTCTTATAGGAACGTGGGAGATACTTGAATACCATCTTGATTGCGTGGAGTGCAAGTGCGTCTGTATAGTCGGAAGCAAGTACGGAAACGTAAGCTTCGATTGCGTGTGTGAGAACGTCAAGACCTGTATCTGCTGTTGCTACCTTAGGAACAGTCATAACAAATTCAGGGTCAATGATTGCTACGTCAGGTGTAAGCTCGTAGTCAGCAAGAGGATACTTCATATTCTTGCTCTTGTCGGAAATTACGGCAAAGGATGTAACCTCGGAGCCTGTACCTGATGTTGTAGGGATCGCTACAAGCTTAGACTTCTTGCCAAGCTTAGGGAACTTGTAAACTCTCTTTCTGATGTCGAGGAACTTCTGTGCCATACCTACGAAGTCAGCGTCAGGATTTTCGTAGAAGAGCCACATTGCCTTAGCTGCGTCCATCGCAGAACCGCCGCCTACTGCGATGATTACGTCAGGCTTGAAGCGGTTCATTGCTTCTGTACCACGACGTACTGTTGTAAGATCAGGATCCGGCTCAACGTCGCTGAAAACGTCAATTACAACCTTGCCAGGATTCTTTCTGAGCTGATATGTTACTCTGTCAAGGAAGCCAAGCTGTACCATCATTGGGTCGCATACGATGAGTGCTCTTGTGATTTCAGGCATCTTAGCAAGATACTGTACCGATCCTGTTTCAAAGTAAATCTTTTCAGGAATCTTGAACCACTGCATATTAACTCTCCTCTTTGCTACCTTCTTTGTGTTGATAAGATTTGCTGCAGATACGTTTTCGGAAACAGAGTTACGTCCGTAAGAACCACAGCCAAGTGTAAGAGATGGCATCATTGAGTTGTAAACGTCGCCGATACCGCCGAATGAGGATGGGCTGTTTACAACGATTCTGCTTGCCTTCATTCTGTCACCGTACTCTGCGATGATAGCGTCATCCTTGGAGTGGATAACTGCTGTATGACCAAGACCGCCAAGTTCAAGCATTGTTTCAGCCATTTCAAAGCCTTCTTCAACATTCTTAGCCTTAACAACAGCAAGAACAGGTGAAAGCTTTTCTCTGGAAAGAGGATAATCTTCGCCTACGCCGTCAATTTCACAGCAGAGTACCTTTGTTTCCTTTGGAATTGTGATACCTGCCATTGCAGCGATTTCATATGGATATTTACCTACTACTGCAGCGTTTACTGCCTTCTTTTCAATATTGATTACAACAGGCTCGATCTTTGCAATTTCTTCCTTGGATGCAAAATAGCAGCCCTTGCTCTTCATAAACTTTACTGCTTCGTTATAAACAGGAGCTTCAATGATTGCAGCCTGTTCGGAAGCACAGATCATACCGTTGTCAAATGCCTTGGAAAGCATAAGGTCTGTAAGTGCCTGTTCAAGGTTTGCACTCTTTTCGATAAAGCAAGGTGCGTTACCTGGGCCTACGCCGAGTGCAGGCTTACCTGCTGAATATGCGGAATGAACCATTCCGGGACCGCCTGTTGCAAGAATCATTGCAACCTTAGGGTGATTCATAAGGAGTGTTGTAGCTTCAACGGAAGGATATTCGATCCACTGTACGCAGTTTTCTGGTGCACCTGCTGCGATAGCTGCGTCACGGACAATAATTGCAGCTTCCTTTGAACACTGCTGTGCGGATGGGTGGAAACCGAAAATAATAGGGTTTCTTGTCTTAGCGCAGATGATAGCCTTGAACATTGTTGTTGATGTAGGGTTTGTTGTTGGTGTAACACCGCACACGATACCCACAGGCTCTGCGATTTCCATATAGCTTTCGTCTACGTTATCTTCAATAACGCCGACTGTCTTTTCGTCCTTGATAGAGTGGTAGATGTACTCTGTTGCGAAGATATTCTTTGTAACCTTATCCTCAAATACACCTCTGCCTGTTTCTTCAACAGCCATCTTTGCAAGATCCATCTGTGCAGCAAGACCTGCAAGAGCCATTGCCTTTGTGATTTTGTCAATCTGCTCCTGATCCAGCTTCATATACTCTTCGAGAGCCTTATCTGCCTTTTCAACGAGGTCGTTGATCATTGCTGCTGCATCAATCTTCTTGTTTTCGGTTGACATACACAACATCCTTTCAAATAAATATAACTTTAAACGGAACGCCGGTTTAGCAACTGTCGTTTCCCTGAACTAACTTATTGTTAAATTTATAACAATCTCATTGTACCATATTTGCTTCAATTCGTCAATTAACTATATTATTAAAATTGCAAAAAATATAAATGTATTTTTCATCACTTTACACAAAGTATAAACTGTGCTTAATATTTTGCTGTATCAAGCCGTTTCTGCATTATTTTTACAAGCACTTCCCGGTTATAAATAATTCATAAAATCGCAGATTTTTAAACACAAAATTTTAATCAAAATCTGATATAATTTATAATGAGTAAATATATTTTATATTTACATAAAAAGCAGGCGGATAATCGTAATTATGTTATCCATAAACTTATTTGATATGATTTAGGAGCGAAACAAATGACAATTGACGTTTCAGCATACACCAATAAAGGCGGCAGAGAAATCAACGAAGACTCTATGCTGCACAACGACAAGCTGTTTATTGTTGCCGACGGTCTCGGCGGACATAATGCAGGCGAAGAGGCTTCCCGCACAGCTGTGGATTTTATCAGCAGAAATTTAGGCACAGATTACTCGGAAAACAAGCTTAAGGACCTTATTGAAAAAGCAAATACCGCTGTCTGCGACCTCGGTAGCGATGCGCTTACCACAGTTGCGATGGCTGTAATCGACAAGGGTGTTCTTCGTTACGCTAATGTCGGCGACAGCAGAGTTTATGTCTTCAGAAAAAACAGAGTTTTTGCTTACACAAAGGACCATTCCGTATGCCAGATGGCTGTTGATATGGGTGAGCTTAAATATGAGGACATCCGAGGAAATCAGGATCGCTCAAAGCTTCTTAAAGTTCTCGGCAACCCTGCCCCTGTAAAGCTTAAAAAGCTTTATCAGCCGATCAGACTCCAGGACGGCGATGCGTTTATCGTTTGCAGCGACGGTTTCTGGGAAAATATTTATGAACACGAAATGGAACACGACCTTGATTATTCGGAAAATGCAGAACAGTGGTTAAAGGCCATGATCAAGCGTCTTCTTGAGAAAACAAACGGAAAGGGCGACAATTATACTGTTATCTGCGGTATTTACCACGATAAAAATGCGGTGCCTCTCCCCTCAATCCCTATCCCCCCTGCTCTTTCCAACATCAACATCAAATACATAGGTGCAGCCGCTGCTGTTCTGGTAATCATCATTATCGCAATAATCATCGGCTCGCTTGGCTCAGGCTCAACCGACAGCAAAGTTTCGGATACAACTGAAAAAGTCACTACCGCTGCTGTTGAAAAAGAGAAGGATGAACCTGCTGAAACAGAAGAAAAAACCACTGCAGAAACTACTGCTCCTGTTTCCGAAAGCGAGGAAGAAACCACAGTTACATGCGCTTCCTCTGCCCAGACTACTGCGCAGACTACAATTCAGAGCACTAATGCATCCACAAAGCCTGCTGTAATAACAAACAAACCTTCTACTGCGGCACCTAATAAAACTACAACCACCGCACCTAAGACAACCAAAACTACTAAAACTACAAAAACCACAAAAACTACTAAAACTACTAAAACCACTAAAACTACTAAAACCACTAAGACTACCGAAAAGACTACTCAAACTACAACCACAACAGAAACCGAATTTTCTAATGACGATCACATTACAAAAGCACAAGGCAATCAAGACAATACTGATCTTCCTACACTTCCGGATCCAGGTTTGTTCCATTGAGGCGGTCTTGATATTCCTTAAGTCCCAAAATTTACTCCCTTTGTTTCAATACAAAGGGAGTTTCTTTTTATCTTTTGAATTTTATAGCAAATACCAGACCTGCAATAAGAGCAGCAGACGATACGCCTAAAAGCATCCACCCGTTATTATTATCGGGGACTGCTGTACTTACGTCTTCAGAAGGGAGCCTTCTTTCTTCACGCTGTTCAGCTGTATCGGAATTTTCTGCTGATGTTTTATCCTGCATTTTCATATCAGGCATTGCATCAGGTGTCACTCCTTCGGGCATTTCCCCATTCGGCATTCCCCCAGGTGCCATTCCTTCGGGCATTTCTCCATTTGGCATTGCACCGCCACCAAAGCCATCAGGCGGCATCTGCGGTGCTGACATACCGAAACTGAAAGCTTCTGTTGATTGAGCTGAATCAGAGGTATCATTTTGCTGTGCGGAAATATTATCATTACGCTGAAAATTGCGCTCACCGCCGAAGCCTTTGTTTCCGCCGCCCATTCCCTGATTCATTGAACCCATTGCGGATAAGTTTATCCCGCTTGTTTCAACCAGCTTGCTGCTGTCTGCCGACTGACCGTCAGATGTGGAAGGAATTGCGCCGTCAAGCTGACCTTTTACGCTTTCAGTTCTGAGTGTGCAGAATTCAGCAAGTACCTTTATCCCCTCTTCAAATTCGTCGTATGTGCAGAATTTTGTTGGGTCCTTTTCAACATACGGTGCTATAAGTTCAGCAGTTTCATCTATGATTTTCTGTATATCCACGCTTTCAGTAAATTCTCTGAAAAGCTTATGATACTGCTCGGTATACTCTGTATTTTCAAAAATCCAGTCAAGCATAGGACGGTCACTCGTTTCTCCGCCCGAAACAGGTGTATCTATGGGGAAATTGACCTGCTCGGATGCGTTTCCGCCGTGAAATGTACCGAAGGCTAAATTATAATCCCAGGGTATCATTGACAGCCGCCCGTCTTCCTCATAAAGATAATAATTATGGATGATGCTTCCCGTATAGCTGTCACCGTTGCACACATAATTATGCACTACAAAATAACGGAGCACCTCGTCAACATCAACTACCTCATCAATGCTTTCATTGTTGTTCAGAGCCTTTAAAGAGGAAATAAGCCTTGATTTATCCTCGTCGGTAACGTCTGTTTTGGCGTTTTCAAATATGTTTGAGTAGCTGTCATAATTATCATCGGTATATTTAAGCTTTACGTCGTTACTGCCCATTCCGCCGCCCATTTTATCACGTCCGAAGCCTTTGCCCGAATTTTCCGACGACATTTCGGGCGGTGTAAAATCTGACATTTTATTTTCAAAATCGGATGTGCTCTGTAAATCTGAGCTTTCTTCCGTACCCGACTTATCATTCATAAAATTATTCATATCGAAGTCCTTGCCGTTGCCTCTGCCGCCGCCGAAACTCATACTGTCAGGTTTATAAAGCTCACCGTGGTCGGTGCCGTAATTACGCTGTAAAAATGAGTCCTCTATCCCCTCAGCCGCAAGATAAAGTCCCCAGTCCTCACCGTTTACGGTAATAAATGCATAGCTGCAAAGAGGTGCGTCTGCACCGAATTCGTACATCATCCGATAGGTGAGATAATCCTTCATAAAGGTATTGTCCTGAATAACATTGTTCAGGCTCAATTTATCAAGTCCGTAATATGTTTTATTGCTGTCGTAATGGTCAAACTCGACTTTAAAGCTGTAACGGCTGCTGTTCATTGATTTTACGGATGAAAGCGAGGTGTTTCCCTTTGCACGGATAGCTGTATTTTTATAGCTTTCACCGTCAATAATCACCGTGCAATCAGCATATTCCTCATTCTCACAGCTTTCAATAAAGCTGTCCCAGTCATCCATTACAATATCTATCGTGTGGACTCTTGAAGTGTCGAAAAGTCTGTTTTCATATCCCATAACCTTCGACGCCGCCTGTATTCCCAATGAACTTCCGTTCATAAAGATTATTGAAATTACAAGCGAAATAACCACAGCGGCAATGCAGATACGGTCTATATGCCTGTGTACTGACATTTCCTCACTCCTTAACCCATATAATCGCCGTTATAACTTACAAGCACTGCGCTCTGCACACCGTTCATATCAGCAAGCTCATTTACAAAATCCGTATTGTCATCCTTAAGACGGATCTCCATATTAAGCTCGATTTCACCCTTCTGTGCGCTCTTGCTTTTTATTACACAGCGTTCCGTTTTACCGTCAAGGAACGCTTTTGCCTTGACCTCGCTGTCGTGATCATCACAGCGTACCACCACAATGTAAGGATTGCTGTGTGACTTCTTATTTACAAACACAAGCAGTATTACGCCGATAATTACGCTTCCTATTACCGCAAGAGGTATCATTCCTGCCGCAAGGACTATTCCTGCACCTATGGACCAGAAAAGGAAGCATATATCAAGAGGCTCCTTTATTGCTGTACGGAAACGTACAATGGAAAGCGCACCTACCATACCAAGAGAAAGTACAACGTTGCTTGTTACCGCAAGAATTACAACGGTGGTTATCATTGTCATTGCAATAAGTGAAACGCCGAAGCCTGATGAGTACATCACCCCTGCAAAGGTCTTTTTATAGACAAAATAAATGAAAAGTCCTATTCCGAATGCAAGCACCAGTGCCAGCGCCATATCAAGCAGGCTTACACTTGCTATGTTCTCGATAAAGCTTGATTTGAAAATATCATTGAAATTCATATTAAATTCTCCTTTTTATTTAACCGTATACACGGCATACTGCGTATTTCGAAAATGCGGTGCTCCGTCTGCCGTCAAGCTGTACGGCGTCTTTTATTACTGACGGAAGGAACTCGTCCCATTTTACTTCCATAACTACCGCCTGCTCTCTTACAGGCACAGTCAGACACTCCTCATTGAAAAAATCCGTACTGAGAATACCCGTCCGTATATCGTAATCAAGTGTGACTCTTACGTTTCCCGCAGGATAAACAAACGGCTCTCTTGTGTAATCAACAATCGTTTTCGGTTTAAGCCCCTGTGTTTTCATTTTGCTGTAAAGCTCCTGCACAAGCGGCAACCCCGATTTAATCATCCAATCGGTATCACCGCTGATTATCCTTCTCACCTCGTCGGCTGTAAGGTCGGCGCTCTGTTTACTGCCCAGACCGTTAAGCTTGCTTTTCTTTTCAAGGTGAATAAGGGAAAAATCGTTGTTATAACAGCGTATGCGGAATTTCTCACGGCAGTTTACACCGTCAAGCTTTTCACGAAGCGCTTTATCATTCAGATTATCAAAATAAAGACTCCGTATAAAATATCTGCCGTTTACAGCGTGACTGTCAGGCTTTGCAACAGCACGTAACCGCTGCCTGACTACAAGCATATCGCTGTAACTTATTTCGTGTTTTATTTCGTGACGAAAATCCAATTTATCGCCTCCTTGCTTTTGATTTCAACAATATTGATTATAGCTTTAAAAGCTTAATCAAAGCTGAAAAAATCTTTTTTGAAAGTGAAATTTATGTGAAAGCGGTTTTCAGCTTGATTTCAGCAAAGTAAGGTATTATAATTAATATAGGTATACTACGGAGGTTTGTTATGAAAATCCTTATTATAGAAGACGAAGTCCTGCTTGCGGAATCTCTTAAAACTCTCCTTGAAGCAAAAGGCTTTGAGGTTGAAGCCGTTTATGACGGTGAAAGCGGAAGCGAGTACGCTGAGCTTGGCATTTACGACCTGCTTATACTTGATGTTATGATGCCGAAAATGGACGGCTGTCAGGTTGCAAGAAAGGTAAGAGAAAAACGCTGTTCAACGCCTATTCTTATGCTTACGGCAAAATCCGATATTGAGGACAGAATAAACGGTCTTAATGCAGGCGCAGACTACTATCTTACAAAGCCCTTTGATACAAGAGAGCTTCTTGCCTGCATAAACGCTCTTCTCCGACGTCAGGGCACACAGGTAAACGAGCTTTCCTACGGCAACACTGCTCTTGACCTCGAATCTGCAAAGCTTGTATGCGGAAGTAAAAACGTCCGTCTTTCAGCAAGGGAATTTGACGTGATGCGTTTTCTTATGCAGTCAAAGGAAAACAACGTTTCCAAGGAAACCCTGCTTACAAAGGTGTGGGGCTATGACTCAAACGCTGTGGAAAACCACGTTGAAGTTTATGTTGGTTTTTTAAGAAAAAAGCTTGCAAGCATCGGCTCCGATATTTCAATTGAAGCTGTACGCAGGCTTGGGTATCATCTGGAGGTAAAAAAACAGGATGATTAAAACGCTTAAAATTAAATTTGTAGTGGTGACTATGGCTTTTGTAACCGTTATGCTGGCTGTGATTTTCGGGCTGGTATACTATTTTACAAAAACCAATCTGGAACAAGAAAATATACGTATGCTCCGTTCTGCCGCTGCTGTTCCGTTCCGTCCCGACAGGCCTGACAAGCTCCCTGAAGATGTGCGTATGCCGTTTTTTACGCTCCGCACTTCCCCTCACGGTGAAATAGAGGCTTCGGGAAACGGTTATTTTGATTTATCGGACGAGGAATTTATCAGCGAGCTTGCTGAAATTGCTTTTTCAAGCAGTGAACAGACAGGCATAATTTCAGAATATGACCTGCGTTTCTGCAAATCCCACACTCCTATGGGAGAAGCTGTGGTGTTTGCGGATATTTCAAATGAGAAGGCTATGCTTGAAAATCTTGTGAGAAACTGTATTGTTATAAGCGTTATAAGCTTTGTGATTTTCTTCGGATTAAGCATTCTGCTTGCTCAATGGGCGGTCAGACCTGTTGCAAAAGCGTGGGAACAGCAGCGTCAGTTTGTTGCAGACGCTTCACACGAACTAAAAACGCCCCTTACGGTCATAATCACAAATGCGGAAATGTTGAGAAACGCTGATTTCAACGAGGAAAAACGCACCGTCCTTTCGGAAAATCTGCTTACTGTGTCTCACCGTATGCGTGAGCTTGTTGAAAGTCTGCTTGAGCTTGCAAGGGCAGATAACGGCTCTTCAAAAACGGTTTTCACGGAAACAGATTTAAGCTCACTTATGAACGAAGCTGTTCTGCCGTTTGAGCCGATTTATTTTGAAAAAGGACTGGAGCTTGATTATTCAATTGAAGACGGTATTTCTGTAAAGGGGGATTCTTCACAGCTTCGGCGTACTGCTGAAATTCTGCTGGACAACGCTCTTAAATACGCTTCTCCAAATTCAAAGGTAAACTTCAAGCTTGAAAAACACGGCTCATACTGCGTTATTTCAGCTTCAAACCACGGTGACCCAATTTCCCGTGCCGACCTGAAAAATATTTTCAAGCGTTTTTACCGTATTGACAAATCACGTTCAACTCCTCACAGCTACGGTCTGGGGCTTTCCATTGCAGAAAATATCGTTACTGAGCACGGCGGAAAAATCCGTGCCGAAAGCGAAAACGGTCTGAACACATTTTATATCAGGCTGCCGCTTGTCAATAAAAGCTGAAAAAGCGTTACCACCGTATTCAAACGATGGTAACGCTTCTTTTATTCTTCAATATAAACAGCGGTTGTTCCGTCGGCAAAACAGCTGCCGTCCTTTATTTCTGCACTTCCGCCTACGGTATAGATAATTTTTCCCTTTACGCCCTCAACGGTGCATTTTTCCGCTGACGGATTTATGATAACCGTAATTGTCTGAGCATCTGATTTTCTCTTATAAACCAACGGATAGCCGTCGCTTATAAATTCAATCTCTCCGCAGCTCTGCAATGCTTCATTTCTCATTCTTACTGCTATAAGACGCTTGATTTCGCTTCTGAGTGATTTTTCATCCGCTATCTGCGATTCAGCGTCGGGACGGTCATCTGAACTGTCCAGAGGTATATACAGCTTTTCCGCAGGGGCTGTGCTGAAGCCTGCATTCACGCCCTTATCCCACTGCATAGGTGAGCGTGAACCTGTTCTGCCGTAACCGCCCTCCACAGAAGTAAGATTTTCAACATACCGCATACCTATCTCATCGCCGTAATAAATAAACGGTGCTCCCGGCATTGAAAGGAGAAATGCAAAAGCAACCTTCAGTTCGTCACCGCTTAAGCTTCTTGCAAGTCTGTACATATCGTGATTTCCTGACGGTATGCATATAAGTCCTTTACGGTCTGATTTCTCGTAATTTTCAATGTATTTTTTTACAAATTCAAGTGCACTGCCCTTTCCTCTGCTTGAAAAATACGGCTCTTCACATCTGAAAAGGTCATTATAATGTGACGGTCCGAAATGCAGGAGAAAGTCCATATGAAAGCCGCCCTGAATTGACTTGTCAGGCTCTCCCCACTCTGAAACCATTGCCGCTTCGGGAAATTCCCTGTCAAGAAATTCACGGACATTCTGCCAGAGCTTGATCGTACCCTTGCTTTCATCGTCGTGCTTTACAAGTGAGCCTGCCATATCAACTCTGAAACCGTCACAGCCCATTTTAAGCCAGAAACGCATTATATTTTTAAGCTCTTCAAGGGTAGCTTTAGGACCTTCATCGTCCATTGACTGCTGCCAGGGACGGTCAGGCTTATAGAAGCCGTAATTCAGAGCAGGCTGATGCGAAAAAAAGTTTACCGCACAGGAGCCGTCCCTGTCGGAAATTCCTCTTATACATCCCATTCCCTGCGGTTCTTCCCATATGCTGTCTGTCCAGACATAACGGTCGGTATACTCATTTTTTTCTGCTTTCATGGACTCTCTGAACCATTTATGCTCAACAGATGTATGTCCCGGAACAAGGTCAAGGAGAACGTGCATTCCCCTGCTGTGAGCCTCGTCAAAAAGGCGCTTCAGGTCTTCGTTTGTACCATATCTCGGAGCAGCCCTGTAATAATCGGAAACGTCATAGCCTGCATCACCGAAGGGTGAGTCAAAGCACGGATTTATCCATATTGCGTTGCAGCCAAGCTCTTTTATATAGTCAAGCTTTTCAATTATTCCTTGAAAATCACCGATACCGTCGCTGTTTGTATCGTTGAATGATTGCGGATAAATTTCGTAAAAGACCGCATTATCAAGCCATTCAGGCTGTTTTCTGTTCATAAAGCGCACCTCCGCAGAATTTGTTGTTTAAATTATAAACAATAATTATGTACTTTTCTTGATGGGGTATAAAATTTTTTACGATGAAACGTTTTCGGTTTAAAATGCGTTGACGAAAAAACACCTTGATGGTATAATTATCTTAAATTGAATTAATCGGAGAGATCGCTATGTTTTTATTTAAGAAAAAGCCGCCTGCAAGTGAAGAAAAAAAGGCCGCACTTGCTCTTCCCAAAACTAAGGAGGTACAGTATCTTCCACGGAAAATCACGGAAGTAACCGAGCTTCTGAACAACGATTTAAACAGCCTTTTTACATTTGAGCCTGTGAATTATTACGCTTCAAAGGAAACATATTTGAAATGCACCTTCTTCTACAACGAGGATTACAGCCAGGTTTATTTTGTGATACAGTTCTACAAAAATGACGCTCCTCAATCCGCTACGCCTTTTTATAAAGCGGACTATGCGCTGATGAAGCGTGCACTTACAAAATTCGGCGTACATATTTAAATCGGAGGTGTAAAAATGACGATACGTGAAGCTGAAAAAAGTGACTTGAACTGTCTGCTTGAACTTTATACCCATCTCCACAATAATCCCGTCCCTCCCAAAGATGATAAATTGCTGTCACTCTGGAACAGCATTGTTTCCGACACCAATCATCACATTATCGTTGCAGACGTTGACGGCAGGATAGTATCATCCTGCGTATGCGTGATTATTCCTAATCTTACACATAATCAGCAGCCTTATGCTTTGATAGAAAATGTTGTTACGGCACCTGATTTCCAATGTCAGGGGCTTGCAACTGCCTGCCTTGATTTTGCAAAAGAAATTGCTTTAAAGGAAAACTGCTATAAACTTATGCTTATGACAGGCTCCCAAAAAGACAGCACGCTGAATTTTTATCGCCGTGCAGGCTACAACAGCAATGATAAAACTGCATTTATACAATGGATTTAGTCAGAAAGGATACAGCTTATGATAACAAAAGGCTCTTTCAGCGCTCTTGACATTATAGGAAAAATTATAGATGACAACGTAACCGAGGGGGACATCTGCATTGACGCTACAGCAGGACGGGGATTTGACACGCTTCACCTCTGCCGTCTTGTAGGTGACAGCGGTCACGTTACCGCTTTCGATATTCAGCAGGACGCTGTTGACAGCACAAAGTCCCTCCTTGAAGAAAACGGGGTCGCTCACCGTGCGGATGTACTGCTTAAAAGCCACAGCGAAATGGACGCTCTTTTTGAAGAAAACTCTGTATCTCTTATTACATTTAATTTCGGGTGGCTTCCTAAAGGTGACCACAATATTTTTACAAAAAAAGAAACCAGCATACCTGCTATTGAAAAAGGGCTTAAACTGCTGAAAAAAGGCGGAATTATGACCCTTATCATTTACTATGGCAGAGAAACGGGTTTTGAAGAAAAGGATGCTTTACTTGAATTTCTGCCTACCCTCGACAGCAAGCTTTATACTGTCGTTGAAATGCCATTTGTAAACCGTCCAAACTGTCCGCCTATTCCGATTATGATAATCAAGGGTATTTAAAATTAAAATGCGTCTGTGCCCTTTCGGGTGCAGACGCATTTTCTGACAGCTTATAACCGAACTTCCGCTGCCGATTAAGTTTTCTCAGCTGAAAATTTTAATAATTTAATGATCCTTTTTTCTCAATGAACAATAACATAAACTTATAACAAGAAAAAATAACGATCATACTTATAATCAATGAACACGTGCTGTCAATTCATCATACAAATAAAAGCGGCCACTTTCGTGTACCTTTAGAAAAGCTGACGGAAAAGCCTCAGATGTCAATTTCCATTGTTTCTGTGTTGTTTATAACGTCAAGGGCTGTCTGTGCTTTAGCAAGCAGGTCAGTCACCTTTTCATAATCTGCCGCAGCGGATGCAATGTCGTAGTTTGCGTAGCGATAGTCGATAACGCTGCTGTTTCTGTTGTATGCAGACGCTCTTTCTCTTGTTTTAGGAAGTCTGCTTTTCATTTCATTCAGCTTCATTGCTCTCTGGGTAAGCTGGGGAAGGTAAACAAGCATTTCATCAATGGTCATATTAAACTCTGCAATGACGTGTGTCGAATTGAACACATTTACTGCGTGCTTGACCCTGCGTATTTTCTCTTCGTTTTCTTCAAGCTTTTTCTGTGTTTCCGCATAATCATACGCAGGACGTACAGATTCGGGGTCTTCTCCCAGAGCAGCAAGGAACTCTCTGCTCTGTCCTTCCATAAGAAGAAGGGAGCTATGCTCATCGTTAAGCTTTCTAAGAAGCTTTGCCGCTTCTGCTGATGTATATTTCATATTACGTACCTCCGTTTTATTATTTACATAATTATAACACATCTGCTCCATAAAATCAACTATAAAACACATTTGACTGTCTATAAAAAATATGTTATGATATATAACAATATGAACACAGAGGTGGTAGCTTTGTATTTTTACGATTTTCCTATTATCGGCTCAGAAGCTGAACTCCCCATATACCTCGTCAGTGTCGGTCTTCACGAAACTCAGCCGCACATTTCAAGAGAGGACGGTTACAGCTATCCGCAAATTCTCTACTGCACCAAAGGCGGCGGCATTCTCAAGATTGATGGATGCACTTACAGCATCAAGCCGTATATGGCATTTTTCCTGCCCGCAGGCTGCCCTCACGAGTATTATCCCTGTGAGGAAATCTGGGATATACGCTGGATTGTCCCCTCAGGCTTTGCATCAGATAAACTGCTGAAAGGCTTCGGACTTGACGAGCCGCAGGTTTTTGAGCTTGGAGATATAAAAATACTTGAACACCACTTCCGAAAAATCCACGACGCACTTATGAGCGACAGCATTTACGGCAATTACCGTGCCGCAGGATTTTTGTACGATTTTCTCATCGAATTTCATCGTCTTATTTCAGCTGCAAGCTCTGCTGTAACGGCAAATACAGCGGTTATACGGGCGGTGGATTACATTAATATAAACTACACCTCGGAAATCACAATGGAACAGCTTTGCGAAGCCGCAGGTGTTTCCAAACAGCACCTTTGCAGACTTTTCCGTTCGGTGCTTAATGTACGTCCTATGGAATATGCCGCAAAAAGACGTATTCAGGCGGCAAAGGAGCTTCTTACAAACACGGATCTGTCAATTGAGGAAATTGCCGAGGAAACAGGCTTCTGCACCGGAAGCTATTTCTGCAAGCTTTTCCGCCGTTACGAGGAAATGACCCCGTCACAGTTCCGTAAAGGATAGCTTTTCATTTGACGTTTACGGAAAAATATGGTATAATTTTACAAATGCCCCACATTTTCTGTGAGGCATTGCTATTGTCACAAGAGGAGATTCGGCTATGCTAAATGAAATCATCGCCAACATAAGTAACGCACTTTACAGCTACATACTTATCATACTGCTGATTGCAAGCGGTATTTATTTTACGGTCAGGACTAAATTTGCACCGTTCCGTCTGTTTAAGGAACAGCTGCGTGCGGTTATGGACAAGCCATCCGATAAAGGCGGTGTTTCATCATTTCAGGCACTTATGGTATCAACTGCGTCACGAGTTGGTACGGGCAACATAATCGGCGTATCCACCGCACTTTGTCTCGGCGGCTTCGGTTCGGTATTCTGGATGTGGATTATTGCAATAATCGGCAGTGCGTCGGCTTTTATTGAAAGTACACTTGCTCAGATTTACAAAAAAAGAGGTCCTGACGGAAGCTACGGCGGACCTGCATATTACATCGAAACCGCATTGAAAAACCGCCCTCTTGCAATGGTTTTTTCCGTTTTTCTTATACTTACCTACGGCTTTGGCTTCAATATGCTTGCATCCTATAACCTTCAGTCAACCTTTTCTTCATACAGCTTCTACGATAAAAATTCAAGTCCGTGGATAATCGGGTTCATTATTGCCGCAATCGTATGCTACTGCCTTATGGGCGGCGGCTCAAGAATAATTAAGACCACCACATTCCTTGTGCCTGTAATGGGCGTTGCATATGTACTGGTTTCGCTTATTATTATAATAATGAACATAACCTCTCTGCCATACGTCTTTTCTGTGATTTTCAGCGAGGCATTCGATTTTGATGCTATTTTCGGCGGTTTCAGCGGCTCTTGTGTTATGTACGGAATAAAAAGAGGACTGTTCAGTAACGAAGCAGGCGTAGGCTCTGCACCTAACGCTTCCGCTTCCGCAGACATCAGTCATCCTGCAAAGCAGGGTCTTGTACAGATTCTTTCCGTTTTCATCGACACTATCCTCATATGCAGTGCCAGCGCATTTATGTGTATGTGTTCGGGAATTGAGCCTTCCGAAGAGCTTTCGGGTGCACCTTATGTTCAGGCGGCACTCGAAAAAACTCTGGGTGCTTTCGGTCCCATATTTATTACCGTGGCAATGATGCTTTTTGCATTTACCACTCTTCTGGGCAACCTTTTTTATGTGGATAAATGCCTGATTTTTATGCTGGGACGTGTTCCCGGAAAAACATTTATGCGTGTGTACCACATCGTTGCTTCACTTGTAATTTTTGTGGGTGCAGGTTTAAGCGCAGACATTCTCTGGAATATTGCCGACATAACAATGGGCGGTATGACCATCATAAACATTCCCGTTATCTTCATTCTAAGCAAATATGCGCTCCGTGCGCTTAAAGATTATGAGCACAAGCTTAAACAGGGCGTTGAGCCTGTTTTCCACGCCAAGGACATCGACCTTCCTCATCAGGTTGATTACTGGGATTAAGCTGTTTGAAAAGCTGCTGTACCGTAAATGTACAGCGGCTTTTGTTTATGCTAAAATTATACAAGCGGATTTTAATTTTTTAATTTAAATTTGCACATAAGCGGTTAAATTTTTAAATTTAATGTTCATATTGTTATATAATGATAATATTATTGATTGACGTGAGGCTTTATTGATATTATAATTATGACAGTTAAGACACACGCTTGATTTTATTATTAAAAGGAGAACGGCTATGGACATTTCACTTATTACCCCTGATGGCACACCCAAAAGCAGAATGATTTTTCACGAAAATCCCGATAAGCTTCACGTCGGAACTCTTGAAAAGCATTGCTATTTCATCCCCTTCTCACCCGGACAGGACCCATTTGATGACAGGGAAAAATCTGACCGCTTCATGCTGCTTAATGGTCAGTGGAATTTCAGATATTACGACAGCATAATCGACATTGAGGACGATTTTATCTCCCTGCCCTATGACAAAACTATCCCTGTACCGTCAAACTGGCAGCTTCACGGCTACGATAAGCCGCAGTACACAAATGTATGCTACCCTATCCCATATGACCCGCCGTTTGTTCCCGACGACATCCCCGTTGGCGTTTACAGCAGAAATTATGATTACACTCCTGACGGCCTTGACAGAATTCTCGTTTTCGAGGGCGTTGACAGCTGTGTTTATCTTTACATAAACGACGAATTTGCAGGCTATACTCAGGTTTCCCACAGCACCTCCGAATTTGACATAACTCCTTTTCTTAAAGAGGGCGCAAACATCATCACAGCCGCTGTTCTTAAATGGTGTGACGGCACTTATCTTGAGGACCAGGATAAATTCAGATTATCAGGCATTTTCCGTGATGTTTACGTTTTGTCACGTCCTGCAAAAAGGCTGAACAATTACATTATCAGAACTGAACTTTCAGACGACTTATCTTCTGCAAAATTTGTGTTCCGCCCTGAGGGCTGTTCCGTAAAGGCTGTGCTTTGTGACGCTTCAGGAAACATCACCGCAGAGTTTACAGCAGATGAAAATTCAGAAACGGTAATTCAGATCAGCTCCCCTGTGCTCTGGTCTGCAGAAAAACCGTATCTTTACAGCCTTACCATTTATGCCGAAGACGAAGTAATCGGCGAACAGGTCGGTTTCAGAAAAATATCCGTTGAAAAGGGTGTTGTAAAAATAAACGGCAGAGCTGTAAAATTCAAGGGTGTAAACCGTCACGACAGCTATCCTGACACGGGTTATTATGCGTCAGTTGAGCAGATGAAAAAGGATATTGAGCTTATGAAAATGCACAATATCAATGCTGTGCGTACCTCTCATTACCCCAACTCCCCTCTGTTCTACAAACTTTGCGACAGATACGGTCTTTATGTTATAGACGAGGCCGATATGGAGTCCCACGGCTGTGTTGAAGTTTACAACGACTTTGCCTGGAGCAAGGGCTATGACGGTATCGCTCTGATTGCAGGTGACGAGCGTTTTAAAAAGGCAATCTGCGACCGTGCGGAAGCGTTGGTAAAGCGTGATATAAACCGTCCCTGCGTTGTTTTCTGGTCTCTCGGAAACGAAAGCGGCTACGGTGAAAATATGCTTGCCGCAGGTGAGCTTGTAAAGTCACTGGATAACACACGGCTTCTCCACTATGAAAGCACCCACCGTCTCGATGACACCTCTGACGCTGTTCTCGATGTTGTTTCGGAAATGTACACCTCCCCCGAAAATATGATGAAATTCCTTGAAAACGAAAACGAAACACGTCCGTTTATCCTTTGTGAATACTGTCACGCTATGGGCAACGGTCCCGGAGACGCAGAAGATTATCACAATATTTTCTACTCAAACGAACGCTTCTGCGGCGGCTTTGTCTGGGAATGGAGCGACCACGCCTGCATTCTCGGTACAACAGACGACGGTAAAATAAAATACGGCTACGGCGGCGATTTCGGCGAAAAACACAACGACGGCAATTTCTGTATGGACGCTCTCACCTATCCCGACAGAACTCCTCACACGGGTCTGCTTGAATTTAAGCAGGTTTACCGTCCTGTAAGAGTTAAAAAAGGAAATTCGGACGGAAAATTTATATTTGAAAGCACGCTTGAATTTGAAAATGCAGAAAAACACCTTGACTGCCGTTATGAAGTCACATACGACGGCGGCAGACTTTCAGAGGGCACTGTTGATTTTACGCTTGCACCTATGGGCAGCACGGAAATTTCAGTTCCTATCACAGAAACAAACGGCAGAGAAGCTTACATCCGCTTTATTTTTACAGCAAAACAGGACACTTCTTTCTGCAAAAAAGGCTACGAGATCTGCTTTGACCAGCTTAAGCTTTGTGACGGTGCACCTGCCGAAGCCGCTGTAAAGAACGGTGAAATCTCAATCAGCGACGCTCCTCTTTTTGTAACCGTCGAAGCCGGAAAGCTCAGCTATCGTTTCAACAAGCGTATCTCCGCTTTTGACTCAATTAAAATAAACGGCAGGGAAATCCTTGATAAACCTATGGAATTCAATTTCTTCCGTGCCCCTGTTGACAACGACACAATGAAGCACGAATGGTACAGGGCACACCTGAATGATTACACGGTCAAAAATTACGGTGTGACCTGCTCAGCCGAGGACGGATATGCTATTATCTCGCTGAGACAATCATTCGTCTGGAGTATCCACCAGCCCTTTGCTTATATGGATGTAATCTATAAAATCAGCTCTGACGGTGCTCTGGACATAAACTGCTCTGCTGAATTCTCAAACAAGGTCACCTTCCTTCCACGCTTCGGCATACGTCTTTTTGTGCCCGAAGTATTTGAAAATGTTGATTATTTCGGCTACGGTCCTTACGAAAGCTACATTGACAAGCATCAGGCCGGTTACATCGGTAATTTCTCTGCAAAGGTCTGCGAAATGCACGAAGACTACATCCGTCCGCAGGAAAATTCTTCTCACTGGGGCTGCAAGCATATGACTCTTTCCGATAATGCTGCTGAAATCACATTCAGCGGCGACTGCTTCTCATTTAACGTTTCCCGATATACACAGGAGGAGCTTGCCGAAAAGCGTCATAACTTTGAGCTTGTAAAATGCGAAAGCAATGTCGTCTGCATAGACAGCCATATGGCAGGTGTAGGCTCACACGCCTGCGGTCCTGAGCTTGATAAGAAGTACTGCATTGAGCTGCCTTCGCTTAAAGCCGATTTCCACCTCTCCATAACAGAAAAAGCATAAAAAATTGCCTGTATATCCGTTTAAGATGTACAGGCATTTTTTTATTTCTTTTTAAACACATAGTATCTTGGGGCATAGTCCTTATTACGCTCATAGTCGCCGTTTTTAAATTCCACAAATAAAAACTTTTCGCCGTTTATGTTGTAAATCGTATACTTTTCTGCAAAACCACCCGTTAAAATCACGCCGTATGTCCATTCAACAACGGATTCCTGCAAATTATTTCCGCAGTAAAGAACACCGCTGCCGCCAGCTTTGATGAGTATTCCTTTCATCCACAAGTCACCTTCATATCTGCTCTTGTCATACGTCCAGCCCTTTGTATAGTTTACATAGTCAATAACTTCCCACTCGCCTATCAGCTCAGGGTCACTCCTGAATTTATATTCCTTGTCCGCTATATCACGGTAAACAGAATTTCCTGTTTCATCCATTCCAATTTCCGTTTTTGTAAAGGTCGGCACATCTTCAGGATCAAGTGGAGAAAGCAGTGTCCGCTGTTCTCTTACAAATACGATACAGGAATATTCCGTGGAGTCGTGCGTTGTATATAACTCTGATGTTTTGAACTGTAAAAAAAGATAGTCATTTCCTTCAAATCTGTAAATATAGTAATGACCTATTCCGTCACACTCGCCGTAGATATTGTTTAAAACAGTGCCGTAGCTCCAATAATTCCAACTGCTGTATGTGCGGAATTGAACATCGTACAAACCTGTATCATAAAAATCAATACGCTGTATTACAGGATTATCGTAATAACATACTTCCTTGCCGTCCTTAAGGAAACGCTCCCTGATCTCCATAGGGTCAAAGGTATCCAGACCGCCTATCGGAATCCATCCGCCAAGTATGTTTTCATCGCTTACAAACCTGAATCCGTCTGTATAATAGTCGGTATAAACATTTTTTGAAAGCCTGATTTTTGCAACAGCGGGAATATTTGATTTATTTGCAGGTGAAATAAGCTTGAATTTTTCATCGGACGCAGCTGCGGCATCTCTTGGCTGTATCAGGTCGGGAGCTGAAAAGTTAACGGCAGTTATAGCTTCGGATGTCTCTGTTACAACCGTTTTCTGTGTAGCCTGAGTGGTTGTTTCCGAGGTTGTTTCCTTCACGGACAGCTCTGTTTCCACCAATGACAATTCCGTTACAGCTGTTGTCTGCGAAGCTTCCGTAGTCGTTTCGGAAATTTCAGTTTCCGAAGCTGTTTCTTTCATAGTGCTTTCTGTCGTTTCGGAAGCTTCTTCCGAAAATACGGAGGTACTTTCCGATACGGCAGCAGTTAATGAAGAAACGTCGGGGGTATACTCGCTTTGAGGCGGTTCCGTGCCGTTGTTTAACAAGACAGAACCTATCAGGGCAAGTGCACATAAAAACACGGCTGACATTCCGCACATTGCAGGCACACGAACCCCTGCAAGCTTAAGCTGAAGCTTTACGGCAGAAGCGCTTCTGTAACGATTTACAGGGTCAAATTCGGTGCATTTTCTTATTATGCTTCTGTATTTTATGCTGTCGGAAAGCCTGCCGAAAACAGTTTTCATCGTTACACCCAGAGCGTAAATATCAGCGGTATGGCCTGTCTGACTGAAGCCGAACTGTTCTGGTGCGGCATAGCCTTTTGTGCCAAGGTAGCGTGTATCTGTTGAAGAGTCCTCCTTGTAATGTCTTGCGGCGTCAAAATCTATAAGCCTGATATGACCGTCCTCCGCAATGAGAATATTTGACGGCTTGATGTCACGGTGAATTATATCCCTTTCGTGAATATAATCCAGTACCTCACAAAGCTCACAGAAGGCAGTCACCTTCTCACGCTCCGTTTCAAGACATAACATATCTCCCCTGCTTTTTATGTATTCTTCGATTACAACTGTATTTCCCCCGTTATAATTCACAGAAAATATCCTGGGCAGAAATTTATGCGACAACCGCTTCAACGACGAATATACGGATATTTTTCCGTTCATTGTACGCCGTATAAACTGCTTCCCCGTCTCATCCTCCACAAGCTCAACAATCCCCTTTTTATCATTGTCAAGCTCCTCGATAACCTTAAATTCCATAACATAATCCTTAAAAGAGTTGATTTTTTATTTAAATGATGATATTATATTATCATAAAAAGTAAAAAAATGCAAACGGAGATAAAATTATGTGCAAAAATATAAAAACAGATGAACTTGAAAACCAGCTTTCCGACATTGAAAATTTCAGCGACTACATAGAAAAAAACGGCGAAGAACTTATTTCCGACAGCAAAATTGCTGATTATCTCAACTCACTCATAACTGAAACAGGCTGTAAAAAGTCCGATATTATCAAACGCACAAATCTTAACCGTGCGTATGTTTATCAGATTTTTGAAGGCCGTAAAATCCCATCCCGTGACAAGCTCATATCCATTGCTCTCGGTATGGAGCTTGATTTTGACCAGATGCAGAAGCTTCTTAAATATGCGGGACTGCGTCCTCTTTATGCACGTGATCTGCGTGATGCCGCAATTATTTATTCACTGAAAAACGGCGGCGGTTTCAACCAAACCAACTGCGTACTCTTTGAACAGGGCTTGAGACCTCTTGAATAAGCCTATGAATATTTATCAAAAAATATAGCCGACAGCTAACCAAATCTTATTTTAAAACTGCTATAATAAACCTGATACATACCGTATCGGATTTATTACAGCAGTTTTTTCTGCAATAAAAGGAGAGGTTATATGAAAAAAATATTCATCGCACTTTTAGCGGCGCTTATGCTTACTGCGTGCGGAAATTCGGGAACCGAGGATGCCGCTGCTGACACTTCATCAACTGCCGTATCGGAAATTACAACGGTAGAAACTACAACTGTAACAACATCAGCTGCTACTACAACAGCTGCCACAACAAAACGTCCCGAAAAAACTCCAAGAGAACTTGAAGAGGAAAGCAAAAAAATTATTATCAGAGACCTTAACAACGCCAGAAAAAATTCGGGGCTTGAAGAGCTTGAAAATACGGATGAGCTTGATCAGTGCGCACGTCAGCTTACGCAGGAGTTTGCAGCAGATGAAAATGTTTTTCATAGCGGAGTACGTCCCAATGGTTCAAATTTCGCCACTGTACTGAATGATAATTACGTAACTTACGAAGAATGTATCGTTCTGTACGGACAGACCAGAAATTACTCTCCGCGTAACATTTCTAATTATGTAAGCGATGAATGCGGAGTGTGGTCTGAAGCCATATGGGACAGCTTCGGTTTCCATTACGATCAGAAAAGTTATTTCTGGGTAGCTATACTTTGCGACGCTGTTTCGGGACAGTTCTTCTACAACAGCACAACATACGAAACTCTTATTACCTACCTTGACGCTCTTGTACATGATGATTATGAAGCTTATCTTGCGATCACTCTTTTAGAGGACAACGCTGAAACACGCAAAGACTACGATTATTATAAAGAAGGCTACGTCGGTGCTGATATAGGAAATATCCTGTATTATGAAACACAGATCAATATGCTGTACGGCTCGTCAGCCTGCGATTACAAGGTTGTGGAATTTGAAGATGACGGTACCTACAAGTTTGACATAAACACCTTTGACAACGCTTACGGTACCATAAGAATTGATGAACACCCGTCAGGAGGCTACTATGTCTCGGCTCATATAAGATATACTCCGTTCTTTATGATAAATTAAATATAAAAAGTATGTCCGTACACGAGAATATATGCATCAATAAAGCCGCAGAAATTTCTGCGGCTTTAAATTTTACATCATTTTTTGTATATCTCTGCAATACCTTCAACGATTTCGGCTATTTTTACAGCTGCTTCGTCATCAACACCCACAAGCGCATTTTCGATACGGTGCAAAGCTTCTCCCGAAGTCGGTCTGACTTCCAGCTCAAAATCAAGAAGCTCGTGCACAGGAATTTTCAAGCCCTCGCATATTCTGCTGAGTGTGTCGATCGTAGGACACTTCTCTCCCCTTTCGATTTTTCCGAGATATGCGGGATGCATACCTGAACTGAGTGCCAGCATTTCCTGACTGAGTCTGCGTTCCGCACGGAATTCACGTATACGCTCGCCTATTCTGTATGATAATTCTTCACGCCTGATACTCATATTACACCGCCAATCTGCTCTTTAGATATTATTACTTTAACCCCTGTCGGGCTTTTATTCAAATATCTTTATGGTATATAATAAAATATCTTTAGGGAGTAACAGAAAATTCTGATATTATAATAACATTATCACTCATAAAAAATCAATCTTTTTTGCATTAAATATAGCTGTCGGCTAACCAAATCCAATTGAGTCTGATTTATAATAGAATAAACAAAATACTTATGTAAGGACGGTTTTTATGTCGGAGAATATGAACAAGTTTTTTGATAATCTCAGTTTTATCGCACAACAGCTCGGAAATATGGTAGAGAACGGTACTCCGCTTCCTGACGGAGCTGCGGAAAAGGTTGCTGAATTCAATGCTGCTGTACAAAAGCTTGAAGAAAAATCCATTGCTCTCAGAAATGATACTTAAAGGTATTTATATTTATGCTTTTTAGGTATTGAAATATACATAATGTTATGGTATAATTTAAAAACAGACAGAAAATTGTATAATATGACAAATAGTACGTCTATATTTTATGAAAAAACTTTTATGTAAGGAGATATATTTATGTTAAAAAGTGAACTAATTTACGATGATGACTATTTGTTTTCAGTATCAAAAGTTTTTTCGCTGTGCGGTGAAAAGGTAAGCTTCACAGTCAATTCCGAAATATGCTTTGAGATGTATCGGAAGCTTTCTGAATTTTCTAAAATAAAAGAAAAGTTCATTGAAAATTTCGGACCAGCTATCACCGATGATACAATGTTTTTTAATAAATTGAAGGAATTTATGCATTGTATTGATGATATGCAATCATATCTTGAAGACATTCTTGCGCAGGATGAAATATTTGATGTTGATGCAGAAGATGTGATAAAACTGCATCTTCCGGAAGCATTATGTGAATTTGAAAATTATCTTTCAGATATGCATGATTTGGATTTGGCTGCTCAAAAGCTCGGAAGTTACAGAGCAATTCAGCGTGAAACCCGTGACACGGGAGCTGATATGATGTTTTTCGGCGGAGCCGGTATTAAGGGTGCAATGTCTGCCGTGCTTACTTCAGTAGTGGCAGGTGCAGGCGTAGCGGCAATTCAATCGGTTGGTGATTCAATAACCGCTTCAAATGATAAAAAGCTTATAGATAAAGAACTTGTGAAATTACATAAAAAATATAATTTTGCTAAACTGTTTGATTCGGCATTAAATAAGCTTATCGGCGGAATTATGACAGAATATACCCTTATTGTAAAAACACGGGTTCCTCGTTATAAATATATTGAAAGTGAAGTAGCAAAATTCAAAAGCAATGATACCAATAGTGTCGTGCTGAATAATCTTGAAAAACAGTATAGCAAAAAAAATATCTCTTATGAGGTTTTTACAAGTAAAATTATGCAGCTTATTAAAGAAAATCCATATGACTACAAATGCTATAACGCTATACTTCGATATGTACCTTCAGAAGCTAAACATGTAAACGAAATAATATCCTTTATGGGGATGGAGGATATGTTTGAAGGAACAATATATCAGAATTTTGAAAATATTCTCAACGATTTTTATATTGAAAAATACCCTCATAGTACTACATTGGCACAAGTAAAAGAGGATTATAACAAGCTTCTTGACTTAAAAAACGAATATTCAAACTACGAAAAATTTTCCGAAGATATTCAAATCAGAATTAATTTATATGCTGAAGTAGTTGAATTAATGGAATTCTATAATAAGTCGACAATCTATGATTTTCTTAATTGCGGAGGAAAAGGTGAATTATACAGTGTAGAAAATGCTTTAAAGAAATATAGGGAAGACTATGTAGATGAAAAAGAAAAACAGGATGCTAAAAAACTTTGTATTGAAGCTATGAAGCGTTTTGAAGAAGCGGATTTGGATTTTAGTGATTATTCCGAAGAAAATCGAATTCAAATCGAGGAAACGTTTGTTAAAAGCTTTGGCGGAAAGGATAAAAAATACATAAAGGAATATAAGAGATTTTGTAAGAGCACATCGGGATATAAAAAATATACTAAATATTTAGATGATTACACAACCAATTATGCACAAAATATAATTGATCAAAAAGTCGGCAGTATAGATTTTAAAGATTATTCTCTAAGTAATGCTTCACGAATAAGAATAGCGAAAGATTTGTTATCATCTGAAACTAACAATAAAGATCTTGATCAAAAATGTAGAGATATGATTAAAAATTCAGATATATTACGCAAGTGCAATAAGTATTTGGAAAATTATCTTAAAAATATAGACAAAGCAATGACTGTAGCATATAAATTTGCTTCAAACAAATGGTTTGATGAAACTGTTCAAATTTTTTGCCGTAAAGTGAAAAATATTGTTGGGGATGAAAAGCTTTCTCCAGAGATAAAAAATTATATTAGAAATGAAAACAACTCTAATGCAACTGATAGGGAGGGATTACTTGGCGCTGAAATGTTTTTATTTTTTGTAGCAGGTATTATCGCTATCCTTTCTGCTATTTTTTCATTAGCCACATTTTTTGAAGTAGTTTTCTCAATCATACTCGGAATAGGTATTCTTTTTTGTCTTGCTTTTATATCCGGTGCCCGTCGTAGTGTAAATGATATACAACATTATGTAAAATATAAGTATAATAATGATTTACAAAAAATAAAAAATCTTTTACCTCAGGAAGAACTATGCCAGTATACAGGAAACAGACTGCAGATTCCTTCAATGACACCTGCAATAATTTTGGGTATACTTTCAGCAATAGAAATAGGTATATTTATTTATAATTGGATTGTAAAATGATATAATTAATAAAATTTAGCATCCTTAAACCAAGAGCGCTAATTTGCTATATCTATAAAAAATTCTGATTTATACATAATGCATAGTTATACTATAATCGTACATATAAACCAAAACTCTCAGGCTTTTTGCACAGATACGTTATAATTGAAATAGAATGAGCCGACACTCCCTTTCAGGAATGTCGGCTTTGCTTATATCATTTTATTTTGATGTCTGCTTTGTTCTGAAAACAAGTATCACAACCGCAAATAATGCAACTGCAAATATTGCCTGAATACCGATGCAGGACATCACTTCTCCTGAATCAAAAGCAATTTCTGATTTGCCTGCAATTATGTCATTTGCTCTCACGTACCAGTACGCAGGAAGGAATTTTGCAATACGCAGAACCGTTCCGCCAAGCAGATTCTGGTCAACGAAAACTCCGCAGAGAAAACTCATTCCAAGGGAAACAATGTTTGAAATAAGGTTTACAAGATTATTGTTAGGAGCAAGCGCCGCTACAAGAATAGCAATCCCCGCTGCTACAAGCGTGAAAACAAAGCTGTTTAGCACAGCAAATAACTCGTTTCCGCTGAGTACGCTTCCGTTATAAATCATTGCAATGATCATAAATACTGCCCACAGTATCAGCACAAGCACTATACAGCCTGCAATGATCTGCATTGTCTGGGAAAATGACGGTGTACCCGAACAATTTGATCTGTCACGTACCTCTTTGCGTAAAATTGTGATAAGAATACCCGAAAGCATTGTGATAAATACGGAAAGCAGGATATATACAAGGTATCTGAAATAATAATACGCTCCCTGACTCATCGCTCCCCCGTCAGTTTCGTCGGCGAAGGTTTCTATTGTTACATCAATTTCGTAAGCAAGTGCTTCGGCGGTAAGTGCTGCAGCCGTTTCAGCGTCGTTGCCTGCTGCGATATAGCTTGTAAGCGTGCGGATATAAAGGTCAATATCATTTTCAAGATATACGCCCGAATAACTGTCGGGAAGCTTATAATTCTCAAAAAGTCCGTCTGTCTGACCGTCTGAGATTTTTTCGGAATAGCCCTCTTTTATAACCAGCACATAATCCGCACGGGTATAGTAAAGCGCATCAATGATTACGTCCTTATCATTTTCAAGCTCAATAAGCTTATGCGATTTTGAAATAAACTCCCTAACAGCACGGCTTGCGTCTGTATTGTCCTCGTCAATAACCGAAACGCCAAGACTCTTATCCTCAAATGAAACATCCTGCGGTCCGTAAGCTGTAAACATAATCAGAAGAACAATAAATATCCATGCATACATAAGCACGATCGGAAGCTTTTTCTTTGCAATTTTCATAAATGTTTTAAAGACTTGCATATCTTTTCCTCCTTGTCAGCACAAAGCCGCCCAGTGTGAAAATTACAGCCATAACAAGCATTGTAATGATTTTTTCTGTAAAGCGTTCATAGTCGCTGTAAATGTTAAGGCAGTAGAAAGCATCTGAAATGACAGCCGCAGGGTTTATCTCATTAAACCACGGTGCATACATTGCAACAACCGCTTTCATATTTGAAACCATAAGTCCGCTGAAGAAACAGCAAACCAGAGAAATCGTCATAGAAACACCATTCTTTACATCTTCATTTGCTGTACCGAATGAACCGATGAAGAAGCCAAGCGAAACACCCATTATGCTTCCCACAATACCTGCAAGATAAACCAGCGGAAGACGTGTTCCGAAATCTATACCCAGAATAACAAGGTAGGTTGTGGAAATAATCGTGCAGATACTCTGTGCAAGGGTACTTCCGCAGAGAGATGCTATTGTAGCAACAAGCTTGTTTACAGGTGAACAGCATTTTCTTGCGCCGAGTGCAGAAAGATTACCCTGAGAACAAGTTGCAATGTGCAGCCCCGTTACCGAGCCGAATAATGCGACCATCGCCATCAGATTGTAGAAGTATGAAAGCATACTGTCAGTGTTTCCTTCAGTAAGAGGAACGCTGCTGTTTGGTGCAATATCCGCAGACATAGCTTCAATAACCGACTCAAGCTTTTCAGGCGAGTTTGTTACGGTATCCATAATGATTGATTTCTGTATCTCGTACTGTTCAACAAATCCCTTTATAATGGATTGCTGTATTGCAGAGGATGAATTCATTTTTTCAGCACTGCCGACAGTAAGTTCAAGCTTTTCGGAAACATAGATTATTCCCATAATCTGCTTTGTTTCAAGCAGTTCAAGCGCTGTCGTCTCATCGGTTTCGGTAACTGAAAAAAGTGCTTCTTCCCCATCGGAAATTGCAGAAATAACTTCGTCAAACACAGCATTTTCCTCAACTGTTACAATGGCAACAGGAATTGCCTTAAAAACTGCTACGGAATCATATAATCCCGAAAAAGCAACTTTAAAAAGCGTGCCGAGTACAGCCGGAAAAAGTATCAGCCAGAAAATAAGTCCCTTGTTTCTGATACAGGTCAGAAAATCATATTTGAAATGATGAAAAAACATATAAATGCTCCTTTTTTATTCAGAATCACGAAGCGCTGTGCCTGTGATTTCAAGGAATACGTCGTTAAGAGTAGGTAATTCGGAATAAACTCTGCCGAAATTCAGTCCGCATTCCTGAAGCACGCCCAGAATACGGATAAGATTATGCTTGCCGTCAGAACATTTGACCTCAAGTTTTCCGTCTGAAAATTCAACGCTGTAAACGTGAGGCAGACCGCTGATTTTATTCTTTACATCATCATCAATGTCAATGACCTCGATCGTAACGGTTTCGGTGTTGCGGATCATCTTTTTCAGTTCTTCCTTTGTACCCTCAGCTATTTTCTTACCCTTGTCGATGATCGCAATTCTGGTGCAGATCTGCTCAACCTCCTCCATATAATGAGAGGTGTAAATAATCGTTGCACCGTTCCGATTAAGCTGCTGGATACCCTCAAGAATTTTGTTTCTGCTCTGTGGGTCAACTGCAACCGTAGGCTCGTCAAGAATAATCAGCTCAGGCTTATGAGCAATACCGCAGGCAATGTTCAGACGTCTTAACAAGCCGCCCGAAAGCTTTTTAGGATAGAACTTTCTGAACTCATCAAGCTCAACAAATGCAATAGCGTCTTCAACACATTTCCTGCGCTCTTCCTTATCCTTGATGTAAAGTCCGCAGAAATAGTCGATGTTTTCATACACCGTAAGTTCGTCAAATACCGCAACATTCTGCATTATAATGCCTATATTCTTCTTGACGCTGTAATTATCTGGAGACATCTTCTCTCCGAAAATTTCAATGTTACCCTTGTCAAATGCAAGCAGTGAAAGCAGACAGTTGATAGTGGTACTCTTGCCTGAACCGTTAGGACCGAGAAGCCCGTAAACCTCACCCTGTTTAATTTCAAGATTAAGATGGTCAAGGGCAATAAGGTCCTTGTATCGTTTAACAAGATTTTCGATTTTTACAATTGTTTCAGCCATAATATTCTCCATTCCTTTCGGATAATTTATCTTTGGTACAATTTGATTATATAACAAAAAATCTGCATTTGTAAGTGTAAAAAGTCAGAAGTTCATATGACAAATGTCACTTTTGTGTGGACAGATGTGCATTTTTGTGGTAAAATAAAGCTGATAATTACAACGGAGGTGACTTATGAACAGACTGACGGACAAAGCGGTAATACTGCTTTTGTGCGGAATAGCATTAATCAGCTTTGAATCCTATTTTCTGCCCGTTATTGCATTTCTTGCAGTAATCGGACTTTCTGCCATAAACCAGAGCTTTTCGGACAGCCGTGTTTCATTGGCAACGGAGATAATCGGCGGTGCACTCTGCTTTGCGGCTCCTCAGTTCCTGTGCGTGTCACCTGTGTTCTTCTATGATTTTTTCAGCAGCAAACGCCGCTGGCTTGCACTGGTCATCCCCGTTTCAGCAATCATATACCACGATAAGCTTACAGATATGCAGCTTATTCTTCTTATAACAAGCACACTCGTTGCTTTTATGCTGTGGAGGGCAACAACACGTCTTGAAGAGGCAGAAAAAAATCTTATTGCAGTAAGAGACAACTCTGAGGAAATGAATATTCTGCTCAGTGAAAAAAACAAACAGCTTTGTGAAAATCAGGACTACGAAATCAATCTAGCCACAATGAATGAGAGAAACCGTATTGCACGTGAAATCCACGACAACGTCGGGCATATGCTTACACGCTCAATTCTCCAGCTGGGTGCGCTTATTATAATAAACAAGGATGAAGCTATCAACGAGCATCTCGTAAGTTTAAAGGATACCCTGGACAACGCTATGACAAGCATCCGCAGCAGCGTTCATAATCTGCACGACACCTCAATAGACCTGCGTCTTGCTGTGAATGAAGCTGTCAAGCCCCTCGAAGACAATTACCGCACGGAAATTGAATGTGATTTCTCCGAAAATATGCCTAAGAACATAAGAATGTGCTTTATCGGTATAATAAAAGAATGTGTTTCAAATGTAATCAAACACAGCAGCGGTGACAAAATTTCCGTTGTAATACGTGAACACCCTGCTTTTTATCAACTGTCATTTAACGACAACGGAAAATGCAGCGGCACCATCTCAGATACGGGAATAGGTCTTTCAAATATGCGTGAAAGAGCAAGTTCTGTCGGAGGAATAATCAATTTTACATCATCGGAAAAAGGCTTCAAAGTTTTTGTAAGCGTTCCGAAAAATTCAAGCACTAAGGAGATTTAATATGAATATAATTGTTGTTGACGACGACAAGCTTGTTGCGCTGTCCCTTAAAACAATTCTTGAAAGTACAGGTCATATAAATGTTATGGCTATGGGCAGCAGCGGAAGTGAAGCGATTACACTTTATAATGAGCATAAACCTGACGTAATGCTTATGGACATACGAATGGACGGTATGACGGGTCTTGAAGCAGGCGAAAAAATTATTGCTGAAAATCCCGACGCAAAAATTCTCTACCTTACTACCTTTTCCGATGATGAGTATATAGTGAAAGCCCTGACAATCGGTGCAAAGGGTTACATACTCAAACAGGATTTTGAAGGAATTGCTCCTGCCCTTGAAGCTGTAATGAACGGGCAAAGCGTTTTCGGTGAAAAGGTCATCAGCAAGCTTCCCGTAATAATGAACAGCAAGCCTGAATTTGATTTCAGCAAATACGACATAGGTGAAAAGGAACAGGAAATCATTACGCTTGTTTCCGAAGGTTTAAGCAATAAAGAAATAGCCTCTGAGCTGTTTCTCAGCGAAGGAACCGTCCGCAACTATATCAGCGGAATACTTGAAAAGCTTGAGCTTCGTGACAGGACTCAGCTTGCGGTATTTTACTACACAAATATTAAATAACCGGTTCCGTCACAAATGCGTTTTCGTCAGTTCATATCCGTAAAATACACACATAATTTTTATGATTTCAGCGTATAAAATAACGCAGCAAAGCTATCCGACAGCACATCGGATAGCTTTGTTTTTTACCTGTTTACTTTCTTCTGAAGAAATCCTCATCAGCCGCTTTACGCCAGTTAAGTGATTTAGATAACTTTCTTCCTCTTCTCACACTTGATACCGCTTCGCACATTGCGTCATACTGAATTGCACTACCCATTACATCACAATGATAATCCACCGCTGTTTCACGGCTGATACCAATGCTTTCAGCAGTTTCAGCCGCATCGATGTTTGCTCCGAGAAAAACAAATTCCCAGCCGTATTTCTCCTGCTGTCTGCTGATTAATTTCTTTACGTCGCCTGCGGAATAGCGTCTGCTTGCGTTTTCCATACCGTCTGTTGTGATAACGAACAAAGTGTGTTCGGGAACGTCTTCCTCACGGGCGTATTTATGAATGTTTCCGATATGCTTTACCGCATCGCCAACGGCGTCAAGCAATGCTGTACAGCCGTTTGGGCAATAGTCCTTATCCGTCATTTTTTCAACCTTTTCAAGGGGCATTCTGTCGTGAACAACACGGCTGTCATTGCTGAAAAGCACCGTTGATACAACTGCCTCACCCTCTTCATTTCTCTGTCTTTCAATAAGACTGTTAAAGCCGCCTATTGTGTCAGATTTAAGGTCGGACATAGAACCGCTTTCGTCAAGGATAAACACGATCTCAGTAAAATTTTTTCTCATAAAAAATCCCTCCGTATGTTTGTAAATAAGTTTTTTCTTCTGTAACTTTATTCTACATCATACGGAGGGCTTTATGGTCGCTTTCAAAGCGACATTTAAACACCTATAAGCATCTGGTCAAAAGCAAATAAGGTTTCGTTTATTTTATAGACATCGTAAATCTTGTTTTCAATGAAATACTTGATTATAACGTCGAATTTTATGCTGTTTGAAAGCGTGTATCCTGCCTTTTCAAGTAACTCCCTTGCTTCGTTTATATCAAGCTCAAGAGCAATTACAAAAGCAACAGCCGTCTGTTTTTTAGGCTTGTAATTAACATCACTGCGTATTTTTGAAAACAGCCTGCGGTCTATGTTTGCTTTTTTGTAAACCTGAGCGTCGGTATAGTTTCTCTCGTCTATCATTCTCAGCAACGCCTGTGAAAATGACTCGTCAAGCTCATCAAACAGCATACATCTGTCTTCAAAGCTGTCGAATTCCAATGCCTCATCCATTTCAACAGATTTGAATGATTTCAGCTTTGGAAAGTCATCAAACATCAACCTGGAACGTCTGTAATAATCATTACGTTCTTCTGCATAATTGTCATCAATATATTTCTGTACGCTGTCAAGAAGCTTTTCGCTGACCATAACGGCATTTTTATCAAACACCACCATAGTCACATCCATATCGTTTTCAGCAAGGAAATCATTTATTGCTGAAGTTGCAACCTGCAGTGCCTGATCCTTTGGGTAACGATACACACCTGATGAAATAAGCGGAAATGCCACTGATTCACAGCCGTATTCCTTTGCTAATTTCAACGATTTTTCATAGCAGGAGTACAGAAGCTTTTCTTCGTTGTTTCCACCGCCGCGCCATATCGGGCCGACAGTATGGATTATGTATTTACAAGGCATTTTATACCCTTTTGTAATTTTAGCCTGACCAGTTTCACAGCCGCCGAGAGTCTTACATTCTTTAAGAAGCTCTGCTCCTGCGGCACGATGTATTGCACCGTCAACTCCACCGCCGCCAAGCAATGTATTATTTGCCGCATTTACTATGGCGTCAGCCTTTACCTTGGTAATATCGTTTCTGATTATAGTGAATGGCATTATCTTCTCCCCTTTTATCATATGTAATAAGCATTTACAGCTTATCTTTATTATAACATTATGGTTTGTGATTTACAATATATTTCTTTGCAAAATAACACCCGACATTGTCAACATCACCAATAAGTGCAACCATAGATATTTTTGAATACCATTCAGGAATATCACCTTGAAATCTCAGCATTTCAAAACCTTTTACAATATATTCTTTTCCGTTTTCATCAATAAGAATATCATTTATCTTCAAATCCAATCGGTTGTCCAATGCTGCTATAAGAGCGCGTCCTCTGATATTCGTTCGTATAATCTGCAAAGCATGATAAAATGTTATCCCGTTTATTTCAATAGTTGATTTCGGATCAGTTTTATACCTGTCATAAATTAAAGCAAAATCATCATGAACAGTCTCGGAATATGGAGCGTATAAAAATTCAAATAATTCTTTTGGACGCATTACTCTACCGCCTTTTGTCAATACCACATTATTGTACGACTTTCAGGAACAATGTTTTCCCCTATTAATGAAATTAAATATTGTTTTGCATGCCAGATATGCGCTGTACACCATTCATATCCCTGCGGCAGACTTATTTCTTCTAATTCCTGTGTTGTTATATTCAACGAAAGCTGTACACCTTGTTTGCAATCTTCCACAAACGCAATGCAGGTAATATTGTTTTTCTCTTTCACGATTTTATTTAAGTGTATCATAATATTCCTTTCCAGACTATATTCTCTTTTTTCAGCTTAAATACACATCCCTTATAGACAATATATTTTCTTCATCTTCATGACTTATCGGGGTATATGCTACAACTTCATTTGTCGCTATATCTATAACAACAACTACCTTGTCTGCTCCAACATAAATTTTGTCATCAGTCACTATCATATTCCTAGTTTGATAAACTGCAAAATCATATTCTGTTTTTTTAATTAGTTTGCCTGATTCTATTTTTAAAAGGATTGATTTGGAAATCCATTCAGAATTGCTATCTTTGTTTACTTCTCCTGATGCAAGAACATATATAATATTATCCTTTATAGACCAGGTATCTAATGAAAATGATTGAAAAAACCCCATCGTATCATCCGATTCACATGTTGAATATACTATGTCTGCACTTAAATCTTCAGTAAATCTGTAAATCGTCATATGTCTTACTCCCATATGAGCAAGAGAATCAATGGCATAAATAATACCATCACATTCAAAAACACAATTAAAATTACCTCTTAAAATTGATTTCGGAGTAATAAGCTTTCCGCCGAATTCACCATTATTTTCGGATATAAACATCCCTGCCGATGTATAAAATTCTGACTCAGATTTTCTATAAGGTGAATTATTTTCGTCAATGCGATACATTAGATTACCTTTTTCATCTTCTTTCAGTTCAAGCATTTCAGGAATCCATACAGATGGATGATCACCGTAACTGCAAGCCCATGATTTAATGCCAGACTTATTTTTCTCTGCGTAATTCTGCGAATACCATCCATTCATAATATCAATAGTAGTCTCTCTTAAAGAATTTACATACTTCCAAATATCACTCATACAAACTCCTCCATATAATCCGATCTGCTTAATTCAATTGCTTCGATTCTATAATCAGTAAGCTTAACCAAATGCTTATCATGCAGATCACATTCAAGATTGTCACGTTCCTCCAGCGAAAGATAAAGCACAAGCATTTTTCTGCCGTAATGAAGCTTAAGAACAGGCTGTTTCTTGTTTTCATCATAGCACTTACTCCAGCTGTGAACAAGATAAGGTTTGGCTTTATTCATAACCAAAGTAAAAAAATTTGAACCACTGCCCGTAGAATATAACCTCGATTCATATTTTGTGTAAAAATTCTTACCATACGTCATAGGATACTGTTCATTAACCCGATCATATAATTCCTTTATACAATCCCTGTACATTTTCCACTCATCATATATAGAACAATGCCAGCTTATAACATCTCCTGAACTGAACATTATATAGTTTTCCCAGCCACCATCAATATTTATTTCTCTTTTTATATTAACTATTTCAGGAATATCCTGAAAAAACACTTTTTCAATTTCAATAGCTTTTTCATAATCATATTCGACGACAACTGTTTTGTCCTGCGTTTGATATGACTTACAGTAAATACATGCAGTACTATTCTGTTTATCAATTTTTAATGTTATTGCAAGATGAAAATTGTTGCAGCAATTTAAAAATCCATCCAAAAAATATGTAAAAACATTCTGACCTTTTGTTTGCTCAAATACAGGTTTAATTTTATCAAAACGCTCGTTGAGCCACTCATAATCTGGTGTAGTCAATTCAGCTGCTGTTATCATACTTCCACCTCCATTATCAATAAACAAAAGAACTTGATTTTCCTGCTAAATATATTATAACACAACCACCTGTCCCAAAGTACGGATAGATGAATAACATATTCCACTGTCCCCGTCAAAAATAAGATGACTCACAGCTCGAATTAGCACTCTTGATACAAGAGTGCTAATTTTTAACCTATATCCATAAAATTATCACAAAATATACACAATGCACAGTTATACTATAATCGTGGTAAAAATATCCCCCGGCGTAGCCGGGGGATATTTTTTATTTGGAGGAGATCAAAAAATGAGAGAAACCTTTATATGCTCACATTGTCGTGAGACTTACGATCTTGAAGACAGACACTGTTTTGACGGTGCAGAATTATGCCCGGGATGTTTAGACGAACAAACTGTGATTTGTGAACATTGC
>JAFQUQ010000021.1 GCA_017408395.1 Oscillospiraceae bacterium | reverse complement strand
CTGTTCCCGATGATGACGTTGAAGATGTGAATGACGATACAGATACATAAGAATAAACAAAAATCGCAGTACGGTTTGTACTGCGATTTTTTTAGTCCTCATTGATTTCACAATTGTTGATACCGAATTCAAGAATTAAATTTATAAGCTCGTTTCTTGAACGGTTTGTCTGTAATGCAAATTCGTGTCGCCCGTCGCGCAAAACGCAAAAAAATGACACGCAAAACGCAAAAATCCCCTTGACTCCGTGACGAATCAAGGGGATTTTTGGACTTTAATGGCTACCTCTTTGGCTTAATTTAATTATACTATATATAAAGTGCACCGTACATTATCATATGAAAAAGAATTATGATAATCAATCAATTATGCAGATTAATTCAGCTATGCTACAATCCAGAGCTGTGCATATAGCCTCAATATGCTCAAGCTTAAGAAAAGTACAGTTTTCATTGTAAATATCGCATATTGTAGATGGTCTTATCCCAGTCAGTTTAGCCAGTTCAGCTTGTTTCATCTGCTTATCCGAAAGAATTTTCCGAAGATTAATTTTAATCATAGCAGCCTCCTGATGTTTTTGTTAAAGCATAAATAACGAAATCGGTTATTTGTGTTCTAAAAAAAATATCAGAAATTTTTTATTATAACTTCTTTAAAACTACCTTTAGAGAGGTTATTCTGACGACTCAGAGGGGTTATATTGTAATCTTTGTACAGCTCCCTTATAAACTCATCATCGTTATAAGACAGAATAAAACAGCCTTTTAAGGCTTTTAAAACACCGTTCAAACGGTAATGATCCGCTTCTGTAAACTTCTCGGAATAGTGCTTTTCCGTTGTATGATATGGTGGATCACAGTAAAACAGTGCATCCGGACGGTCATATTGCTTTATAAGCGCTTCAAAATCCTTGTGCTCCACAACCACACGTTCAAGCCGCTTTGAAACTGCATCGAATCCTGATGTATCAATTCTCTTTACAGAACAGCCGAAAGAATCCGTATCAGCGCCAAAGGATGTTTTTACAGCAACATAAAACATAGCCGCCCTCTGAATATCGGTAAATCCCGGACATTTGAGCCGATTTTGAATATCTGCAAACATTTCACGGGAATTAAGGTAGAACCGTATCTCTTTCTTAAGCTCTTCACTGTGATATTTTATGCAGCGGAACAGGTTTACAAGCTGACCGTTTGCATCGTTGTAAACTTCAATGGGAGCGTGTTTGTCTGATGAAAAAAGCACAGAACCGCCGCCTCCGAAAACCTCAATGTATCTGCCGAAATTATCGGGGAACTCCTCTTTGATACGCTTTGCAAGCAGTGATTTTCCGCCTATCCATGGTATAAATGATTTCATAAAATGACCTCCTTAAAATCGGGGAGCAGGTGTTTCTGCTCCCCATAAATTTTATTCGTCCTTGTTTTCGATAGCCGCCTTGTCTGTGCTGCCTTCTGCAAGTATGTACGTTGCAAGTGTGCCTGCCGCAGTAATAGCGCCTGTAATGCGCTCCTGAGAGGTTGCGTCAGCGTCAAAAATAATCATAACCGACACGACAAACCCTGCGACAGCCGCCCAGAATTTACGGCTTGAAAGCTTCTGTTTCCAATTGATTTTCATAATTAAACCTCCTCTGTTACAACAGTCATACCCATCTCTGAACAAGCCTTAGCAATCTTATCCGCATTAAGCTTGTCAACACCCGAAACATGAGCCGTAACCTTGTATTTTGTTTCTGCACCGTACCCGTTAAGCTTAGCCTTTACGATGATGGACGGGAAATCCTTGTAGCAGTTGTTAACGTCAGTTTCGCCGTTTATGCCCTTGATTTTCTCTTTCCAGGAGTACTGCCACATATCGTGTATATTTTTCGGTTTACCGCCTATTCTCGCAACCCAGCAGGTGTATTTTTTCGATATGTCCGGGTAAAGATTTGTAGTAAAAAAGCTGTCGAAGCTGTAAACACCTGTGAAATACCCTGCCTTTTCAACAGTAGAGCAGAAAGCTTCTGTCATTGCAGTACACATCGTCCTGCCTGCCTTAACGTGCTTCTGCTCCTCGATGTCAAAGTAAACAGGCAGGTCAAACTTTTTACCCTTTATTGCTTCAAGGAAAACCTCAGCTTCCGTTTTTGCGTCGGCAGGATTATCGGCATATGAATACCAATACGCCCCTACGTGCAGACCTGCCGCAAGTGCGCCGCTGTAATTTGCTTCAAAGCGGCTGTCCTTCTGGGAGATGTGTCTGCCGTAGCCTGCACGGATAATCACACCCTCAACGCCTGCCGCCTTGACATAGTTCCAGTTGATTATGCCATTATGCTTTGAAACGTCTATAATTTTCATCTTCCCACCTCGGCGTTAAAAAGCTGTCTTTCGGCAATTTCGGCGGAGCAATTCCGCTTTATGTCCTCAACAACATCAACCGTTACCTCTTCAATTTCAGCAACATCTTCGACCGACATACCGTAAGATAATGACTTGATAATTTCGCACTTCTGTTCGTTTGTCATAATTACACATCCTTTTAAAATATTTTGTAATGCGGTCTTTCCTCATCGAACACCGCATATCTTATCCAGTCGTCAAGTAAAATAGCTATTAACGACAAGAAAAACCAGTAAAGTGAAAACTTCGGGCATATCTGACCGAGAATATTACCCCATTCATCGGAATAGTCCCACACAGACCACCCCATCACGATATTGACAAAGCACCCTGTTACAAACTCCAGCGCCGTAATTACGATGGAGCATATCAACATTTGCTTCCAGAGGGACATTTCCCAAGGAATAATTTCGTTTATAGTGCCAATCAGTAGGAAACAAACGCCGCCTAAAATCATCATCGACCAGTGAGAATACCCGCGGCAGAATAATTCAATACCTGCATACAGCATACCGCCGAATGCAAATAAAATACAATGCTTGTACAGCTTGTCAGTCGTCATAATCAATCACCACCGCCTGAAGCTGTTCCATTGTTTCACAAGCCTTGATTTCAAGCTCAACCGCTTGCTGCGCCGCAACCTTAGGCGCAACATAAGCCGCAATTGCAAGTGACAGTCCCACAAGCGCTTCATACGTCCATTCCGTACACTCTGCACCCGTGCTGTTCCACTTTAAAGGATACGCAATTCCTGCGCTTGTGGCACGTTCATAGCTTGTGAGGTTGCTGTTTAAAAGGGTCTGCTTTTCCTCGGTTACGCTGTAATAATTGCCGTCCGAATACTGCATAGGGTTAGCGTTCAGCCATTCCGCAAGCTTAGTTTTACTCTCGTCAATTCTGGACAATTTTGCATTTTCAAGAATAATTTTCATCTGCGCTATAGACGAATAGTTTTCGTAGTATTCATCAACATCTGCTGTACTGCCGTCATTGGAATACATTATCGCCGCACCGATGTCAGTGTTATTGTATTTTATGGTAAATTTCGAAAAATCGTCAATAGTCTCTCCGTTTGCATCAACGATTTTAAAACCGCTGTTGTTTTCAGGAATATAGCCCTTTGTCTGAATTGTGACAACATTTTCCTTTATTGAATACGCACGGATTGCGTATTTTTCGTCCGAATTATTGTAAATGAGATACATATTAACCTCCTATTATGAAAAATAAAATACATATACTGTATAATCAAGTACACTGCTGGGGTTTGTAAATCGTGCTGTTGTACTTGTTGAAGTACCAACATAAGTAAAGTAGTTATTTTCAAAACCTTCAATTGCTATTTTTTGATTTCCAAACCATGTACATTGAAGGTCAGTATAATCGCTGTGTGCAACAAGCAATTTTAATCTAGAAATTTGATTGCTTTGAGTAAATAAATCTGCAGTTTCACCTGCTGCAACCGTCACTCTTTTACAACAAGCCGCTTGTATCTGTGATGTTTTATTTTTATTGTCGGTAAGTTTTATAGTTGTGCCGCTGTTTGATATGGTATAAGTCGTGTCGGTAAATACAGCCCCCGAAGGTACGTTTGTTTTTACCGTATGCCCTCCAAGATTTTCTTCAATCTTCGCAACCTTGTTTGATATGCTGGTGTCATCATACTTCGTGTCTGTAAACACTGCATTTGCAGGAACATCCGCTTCAATGGTATGCGAAATAGCAACAGGTCTGCCGTCTGCGTCAAAGTAGACAGGCTGTGTTGCCGATCCTGCCGCTGAAAATTCCGAGGTACCGCCGCTGCCGTCACCTCCTTTCACGCCAACCTTAAAAGGGCAGAACGCAGAATATGTGCCGATAACCTGCACCTTACCGCTTCCGTTTAAATACAGCTTGTCAGCACCATAGCCGTGCATTGTACCAGCCGCCGTGCCGCTTAAAATGGTGATAACACCGTCCTTGTCGGCGGTGACATCAGGCTTCATCGAAGCGTAAATGGCAGAATCACCGATGTTGTTGACCCAGAAGTAAGTGTAGTTCTTGTCAAACTCTACTGTCACTTCCGAGCCTGTGAGGGTAACTGTTGTTGCATTTTCTTTTACCATAAAAATTCCTCCTTGTATTTTAAGCTGAGCCGTCGGGCTTGGGGTATAACGAATAACAATTTTGAAAGCAGTTTGTGCCGAAGGTACAATCAGCTGCAAGGGTTAAATTTACAAGACCGCTGCAGGAAGAGAAGACGTAATTTCCTGCACTTGTGCAGCTATCAAATTTTGCTGTGTTCAGCACATAATTGTAATAGAAGGCACTTGCGCCGATTGACGTACATTTCGGAGCACTGACAGCGTGTAAGCCATAACAGCTGTTAAACGCATTTGCACCGATTGATGTGCAGTTTGGCAATGATACATCACATAAGCTGTAACAATTCGCAAACGCCTGATTACCGACTGTCACACAATCTGAAAGGGGTATTTTCTTCATTCCACGGCAGTAATTAAAGCAGCTTACGGGTATTTCAGTTATGTCACCAAACTTGATTTTACTAAAATCCAGCGCATAACAGCTTTGAAAAAAGCCTTCATACAACTGTTCAATCACACCGTCAAATTCAAATTTTTTTAAGCAATTGCAGCCGTTGAAAAAGTACGCTCCGAAGTGTGTTCCGGGCGGCAGGCGCAGGTAACGCAAATACTGCTGTGACGACATTCTGAGATTTTCGGTACCGCCGATTACTCGGTCAATGTAGACGTTATCGCCGTATTTACCCATTATCCAACGTTGACTTGATACTCTTGCATTTGTGTTATCGCCGCAGATGTTTGTAAACGTAACGACGTATTCACCAATTTCGCTGTATGTGTGAGATGCCGACGAATTTATATTTGGGAAAGTTTCAACCGTCCCATCACCCCAGTCAACCGACCACCCCTCTGCTTGTTCTGTATAGTCATACGGCAAGCCTGTGTAAATTGAGCAACTCATATATCCCTCAACCGCACGTACTAAAAACACCGCCTGATTATCAGCAGGCTCGGGCAAAGACAGCCACTTTTCGTAGTCGCTGTCGGCAGGTGTTTCACTGCCCGAACCGCCTTGAAAAAGCTCGTTAATTGCACCTGCAAGGTCCTGAGCAGTAGTCAGAAGCTGAGTTTTAACAAGTACCTTGTCAGCATTAAGCCTGACAACGTTTTTGCCCTTGATTTCAATGCCGTACTCCTCGTTGTCGTCGTCCTCGTACGTAGTGATGCTGCCTGTTTCGTTTTCAGAATCTATCACATTAATCACCTCACTTGTTAAGGTTGCGGAAGAAGGTCAGACCTTTTGACTCCGTAACCGCTAAGTTCCCCACAATTTCGTTTTTGGCAATGGTGTTTTTAATACCACGTTCCAGCGAGTTTAAATAGTCGAATTCTTCCTCCGTGACCGCATTACAGCCGCAGGAGATGAACAATCCCTGTCCCGTTGGATAAATAGTCACATCGTTTACATACCGCCTTGAACCGTCACCGAAGCTGACGTATGACATTGCCGGTATGTACATCGAAGCTACACCCTTTTCACAGGAAAATGCGCTGTAAATCTTATCATAAATGTTGTAGTAAACATAATCAGCAAGCTTCTGCGAGGCGTAAGGCGTATCCCCACGGACGATAAAGTTTGTACTGCTGACCGCACCGCCGCTTACAAAGGTTTCGTAACCGTCTGTGAGTTCAACCCGTATAAACTGCCGTGAGCCTTTGTTTACAATTGCTGTGTGCTGTGGGATTTCGTAAAGACCGCCCACGTCAGGCGGCATAAACGGAACGAAAGTCAGCACATCCTTGTCGCAGATCCAGCACCCTTTAAGAATATCCGCAAAGGTGTCAAGTATCTGTCGGCAGGAACGCTTGTAGACATCGTCCTTTTTAAACTCAATTTCGGGGTCGGGAGCAGACGGATTTATGCGCATTGTCCAGCCGCCCGTAAATCCGCATTGACTTGCAACATGTGCAATGACGTTCGCGGATTTTATGCTGTAATTTTTCTCGCCGTCAGCCGTTTCAGTTTCGGTAAAATCCTGTGCTGTAAGAGAGCACGTCTGCTGTGTGTTCATCATACGGTCAAAGCAATGGAGGATTATACGGTCACCGTCTACGGAACGTGTGGAGATGTAGAAAATCGGCGGATTCATACGCTCATCATCGGGACAAACAAGCTTTACCTCCGCATTTCTCGGTGCAGGCTCCGCAATTTTTACATCCTCGCCGTAGATTTCAACATCGAATGCCGCAGAAATACAGCCGCTTGTGCCGTAACCGCTGCACTGGTGTTTGATAGACATTTCACCAAAATTTATCACCTGTAAGTTGTTTACATACAGCTCCCAGCTAAAGACGGGAGCCGCTGTCGGCTGAACTGCAGCCTACCGATTCAAGCGTGATGTCTATATCCCACTCAATGTCTTCGGTCACGGTGCAGTCCGTTTCATCTGGGTCGGAGTCTGAGCACACAGCAGCATAGCTTGTCTTTTTAAATTTGCTTACAGCAGGTGCAGGAGTTGTATATTCTACGTCAAAGCTTTCATCCTGTACCGCCTCGGCAAGCTGCATAGCCACGGGATGAGGAACGCCCTCAAGGTTTAAGCTTAAAGTGATTTTATCGCCAAGCCTGTTCTGAACCTCGTTTCCGTTTACATCTGTAAAGCTGTGGCTTCCGTAAACAGGCGCAATATTTATTTTATAGCCCGAATCAACTATCCAAGCCTGCACCTCAATTCCGTTTATTACTGTCCTGACCATTTATTTACCCCTCCTTGCATTTATCGTTTCGGTGTAGGAAACGACCTTTTCAGCCATCTTTTCACCATCCACATCAAGCTCAGCGTGGAGATGATTTTCGATAACGATTCGTTCCATATTTTTACCTGAAGCCGAAGCTGTCGTTTGCCGTGTATCGGCACTTCCCGAATTTTTAATCGTATACTCGGAAGAAATCAGAGCCTGTTCGGAGCGCACCGCAGTTTCAAGCTCCTCAAGAGCCGCATTGAAGCCGCTTACAAAATCACTGCCCAGACTCAGACCCACTGAATATGTGTCCTGCTCATAAAGCGAATTAAAATCAAGCTCCATAGAGTCAATGCCTTCATTCAGAGCAGTAAAGAAGTCGGACACAAAGCCGCCGACCTGCTCAGAAATATTACCGCTGTTCAGACCTTCCATAAACGCCTTTACCGACTCAACGCCTGCTTCACGTACCGCCTCGGGAAGTTCACCGAATTTTGCG
>JAFQUQ010000020.1 GCA_017408395.1 Oscillospiraceae bacterium | reverse complement strand
GCAAGGAATTTCGCCCTCTGCGGAGGGCGACAAGGGCTCTGCCCCTTGACCCCGCAAGCCTTTGAAAAGGCTTGACCTAAACTTTAACGTCGAGCGTTTTTGTGCAATTTTTTCTCAATTGCAACTTTATCGACAATCTGAATGCCGTACAATAAGCACGGCATATATTTTATTCGTTAACGCCCTCGTATACGCTGTATCGTGATTTGCCTGATTTCTTTGCTTCGTACAATGCGCTGTCACTACTGTACATAAGGGCTTCTGCGTTATGAGCGCTGTCCTTGCCGCTTACGCCTACTGAAAGACCTGCGCTCACCGTCATGACCGCAAGGTCGGAATTACCCGCAAAGTTTGCATTGAAGCTGTCAATGAAGTGCTGTGTTTCCGCTTCAAGCTGTTCACGGTCCGCCTCTCGTGTGATTACAACCAGGAATTCATCGCCGCCCAGTCTTGCAACAAAATCGTTACTGAAGCACTCATTGAGCATTCCTGCGGTTTCAACGAGAACATTGTCCCCCATTTTATGGCCGCAGGTATCATTTACCTTTTTAAAATTATCAAGGTCAACGGTTATCATTGACATATACGGCTGTTTTCTTGCCTTTTCAAGATATGCAAACAGGCTTCTTCTGTTGTTTAAGCCTGTAAGGAAGTCGGTATTTGCGTGCTCTGCGGTCTGCTTCTGAAGCTCATGCTCCGAAGTAACATCTCTGAAAACCGTAACCATACCTATTCTTTCGCCGAAGATGTCGTTGATAGGCTCCTTTGCAAATTTAAGGATGTGCTGTTTGCCGTCGCAGTCTACCGTAAGCTCGTTGATCTCCACATTGTCAATGGTTGCAGCCTTCCATTCAGCACAGTTTTTGCCCTCATAAGCGGCAACATCCGGGAAGAATTTTTCAAGGGGTCTGTTTGCACTTACAAGAGTTTCCTCGGTATCTTCTATCATAATGCCGAAAGGTACGCTTTCAAGTACAACCTCCAGCTCGCTGTTTATTTTATGCAGGTCGGTAACGTCCCTTGCAACGCCGCAGGTGCCGAAAAGCCTGCCGTCTACGTCGTAAAGAGGAGATTTATACGTCTTGAACTGACGCATACCAGATTTCGTCTTGACCTTCTCATCAAAAAGACAGGTCTTTCCCTCCTTCATTACCACTTCTTCCGATTCAAGGCAGACGTAATCGCCCTGGTCGTATTCCTCCTTTGGAATGTCCCAGATGTAGTAGTGTCCTCTTTTGTAAATCTGCTCCTTGGTCTTCTCTACCGCCTTGCAGAAGGACTCATTAGTCATTAAATGTGCGCCGATAACGTCCTTGAACCAGATAAGGTCCGGGACGCTGTCAGCGGCAGTATCAAGGCAGATTTTCATGATACGGTGGTCAAAGGCTTCCTTGATTTTACATACCGCACTTAAAAAGTACCTTTCAAGCAGCTTTCCACGGTTTGAACAGCCGTCGGGAATTACCCACAGCTCCGCATTTCCGTCGGGGATGTCGTTTCCGTCCGTTATAACGGCAGAAACGCCCCCACAGTTCTGAGTTTTATCGTTAAAATCGGAAATTCCGCCGTAAACATACAGCACATCGGGACTTTCTGCGTCCTCATCAGACAGCAGCTCAACCTTACAATCCTCAGGCAGCTGTTCTGCGTTCAGTAAATCCTCAAACTCAAAATCACAGCCGATAAGCTTAACCTTAACCACACAATTATACATTCATTTTCCGCCCTTCGTCACAAATTATGTCAGCTTAATTTTTCAATTTTTCCTGCGGCTGTATCTATCTCACCGCTTTGTTTAAGAGCCGCCTGTTCAAGCTGCTTTACGGCATTTCCTGCTTCGGACGAAGCGGCAATAGCGTCTTCAAACAGCTTTGCGGACTCTTCCGCAATATCCGTGCTCTTCTTTACGCAGGCAGCGGTATTTGCAATTATCGCACCCGATGATTTTGCAGACTCGGAGCTTTTAACCGCAAGGCTTCGTACCTCCTCTGCTACGACAGCAAAGCCTCTGCCGTCCTCACCTGCTCTTGCGGCTTCGATTGCGGCATTGAGAGCAAGGATGTTGGTCTGGAAGGCAATTTCTTCAATATCGGCAATTACTTGCTGAATGAGCAGGCTGTGCTCAGTAATTTCGTTTACAGCGGCAGTAAGCTCATCGCTTTTCTGTCTGCCGTCGGCAAGAATTTTTTCCGTTTCCGCAAGTTTTTCTGCGGCATTTGCGGCATTTGCGGAAATTTCCGTTTTTTCTTCCGCAATTTTTCTTATTTCTCCGCTTATCTCACCGAGGTTTTCATACTCGTGCTTTACAACAACAGGCTCAGCCTTTTCAGGTCTTGCAAAAACAGACGCCTTTGCGGCTCTTTCCGCTTTTTCCTCTGCCTGTTCAGCCTTACGGCGCAGTTTCTTTGAATTTCCGTCGATTTTTTTAAGGTGACGGTAAATTTTATCGTAAATACCCTTCAAGCCTGAAAGCTCCTCGATTTCGTTTCCGTCAGCGGCGGAAGCGGCGGTCTTTTCAAGCTTTTCCGCAGAGAATGACAGGCTTTCCGAAAGTGCATTGAGGGACTCTCCAGCTTCACGAAGCTCGCCGCCAAGTCTGACAGGAGCGCTGTTGTAGCGGCCTTCCGCAATTTCGTCAATTCTCTTTTTAAGCTCATCTGCCGAAGCAAATGACATTCCCGTAAATTTATACGCAGCTGCACAGGCAATTATTGTAAGAATTACGCTTGCAGCTATACTTATCAGTATGTAGGAGCTGATGTCGGCACTTCCGGAGCCGTCTGCACCGCTTACAGTAACGGTCCAGCCCGTTTTTTCCGAGCCTTTTTCTGCCGATGTCTTGTCGTCATACTTGCCCGATGAAGCGTAAAGCTGATTTTCACCGTCTGTTATAACGTATCCGAAGCCGCCTGCCACCTCAGCCGCAACGCTTTCAAAATACGTCTTTTCAATGCGGCAGAGCACGGTATTTCCCGTTTCCGTATCCTTTACGGTATAATAGAAGCAGTCCTCGGAAGCGGTATAGACAAAGCTGCCGTCGTTCTTTTCAAGGGCTTCGTTTCCCGAATAGTCCGTGCCCTTGAAAACGCCCTTGCTTTCACCCTGAGGGATGCAGTCGAAGGTCATTCCCAGGCTTGTATAATAATCGTTCTTGTCACGAAGAACAAGCGCCTTTATCTCGTTGGGAGTCTTTCTCACAGATGCGTAAGAAGCCGTTTCCTTTGCGGCAAACTCGATTATCTGAACCTTTGTATCAATAAGTGCGGCAACATTTTCTGCGTAAAATTCTGCGTCGGACTTTACCTGCGAAGCGGCTATACCGTCTGCAATGAGCTTTACAGGCGCAATAAGCAAAGCCGTAAGCAAGGCTGCTGTGCAGATTATAACAAGCACAAGCTTGCTTTTCAGCGACACTGATTTTTTCAAAGACTCACCCCCGTACACAGATTTATACATATTAATTATTATACAATATTTCAGTGATTTTGTGAATAGTTTTGTTTATTTATTACAGCCTTAAAATGTAAATTATATTTAAACAGAAAAGAACAAACTGTGTCTTTTGTAAATTATTTACACCAAAACAATATGTTTTTTACATTTATTGTATTAAAAAAGGGGCGGATTTTATAAAATACGGCGTAAAAATGCGGTTATGGTTGAAAAAAATAAAATAACGTGGTATACTATATAAATGAGTTCAAACAGAAAGGTATGGCAGAAATGGCTAACAGACGTCGCAAAAAAAACAACAGAAACAGAATAATTCTCAACTGCACCAAATATTTATTTATTATAACTCTCATTATTTTTGTGGTGGTGCTTATTATTACTTCGATTTTCAAGCCTGAGGACAAACAGGACGAGCCGCAGTCCTCCGATACAAAAATCACATCTCAGGAAAACACAGGCTCTTCCGCAGAAAACGGCACAGATTTACCGTCCGGCACGGGAATTGCCCCTGATGCTTCGGACAGTCCTTCTCCTGCCGAGCCTGCTCCCGATATTGACAACGCCTGGGCAATGTTCCTTGTTAATTCCGTAAACCCTCTCCCCGACAACTACGACAGCCTTATCGAAACAGAGGTGGTCTTTAAAAACGGCGACAGAGAGTTCAGCGTTGACGCAAGAATTGCTCCATACATCAACAAAATGGTTGCCGACGCAAAGGACGACGGTATCGACCTTGCCATCGCTTCCGCATACCGTTCAATGGAATACCAGCAGTTTAACTTCGACAGAAGCGTTCAGCAGCGTATAAATGACCGTGGTATGACTTACGACGAGGCTTATGCCGACACCCTCAAGGAGGTTGCTCTCCCCGGTGTAAGCGAGCATAACGCAGGCCTTGCGGTTGACATTCTTTCAGGCGAATATTACAGCTTCGACGATGACGGCTTCAAGAATACCAAGGCTTATGCGTGGCTGTCCGAACACGCCGCAGAATACGGCTTCATCCTCCGTTATCCCGAAAGCAAGGAGGACATCACAGGTATCATTTACGAGCCGTGGCATTACCGTTTCGTAGGTATTTACTATGCAAACAAGGTCAATGAAAGCGGTCTTTGCCTTGAAGAATACTTCATCGAACAGGGCTGGGCAGGTGCAGACGGTGTTGCAACCGAAATGACAGTTTCCCAGAGCCGCACCCCTGCGGAAATCGTTGTGAACGAGTCAGACGGCGAAGCTCAGGTAAATATTATTGTTTAAATTACAGCAAATGAAAAAGGTCACTTCCCAATTTTACGGAAGTGACCTTTCAGTTTATCAATAAAGATTTTTTATATCGGGCGGCAATCTGCCGCCCTTCTGTTCAATATTTTATTCTGCGGCAGCGTTTGCTTCAATTTCTTTAAGCACGGACTGCACATCATAATTTTCAGCAAGGAATGCGGAGTCGATTTCATTCCATAATGTGTAAAGCTCCTCGCCCTTTACGGTAAGAACATCGGTGATTTCAGAGCTTGAGTCTACCCAGCCGTTATAGAAGGCGTCCGAAACATCCAGCCATTCGTCCTCGTCTGCGGTCTCATACGCTTCACTGAGCACACCCTCATTGATTTCAGCGTAAAGCTCCTCGAACATTGTGTATGTCACAGCGTCGTAATATGCGTAATAAGCAGCGTCATAGACCCTGTCATAATATGCGGACATTTTATCGGAAACAGAAGTGTAATCCTCGTGGTCAACTTCGGCAGAAACCGCTTCAAAATACTCCACCGACTTTTCCTTTACAGCTTCAAAAAGCCGGTCAGACCTGCTCTTGATAAGCTCATACCACGCAACGGGGGCATCTGCGTTTTTCTTGCAGTTGTCGTATGTATCCATCTTTTTGTACACATCTTCAAGACCGCTGCTGATGTCTGTCTGCGCACTTGCAAATTCCGCTTCGATTTCCGCAATAAGCTTTTCAAACTTGTCGGTTTCCTCTTCTGTGGAAACAGCCACGGTTCCTTCCGCTGTATTTCCGCTTTCTGTGCCGTCGGTAACATCTGCGGAGTTTTCGCCGCCTGCTTCCGTAATTACGTCCTGTTCCTCAATGTCTGTCTGCTCAGGGTCCTGTTTATTGCAGGAACCGAGTGTTACGGCAGCTGCCGCCGCAAGCAATACGGCAAGAAATTTCTTTTTCATCTTAAACACTCCTTATTAAAAATGGTAAAATCTTTTCTCTGCGGCAATTTCATCGGCTGTCACAAGCAGTCTGTAAAATTCTTTAAGCTTAGGGAAATCCTCCTTAAGCTTATCCGCAAGTCTATCACTGAAAAGCAGTTCATAATCGCTGCTCTGACAGTTTACATAAAGCGACTTTCTGTTGAGCCATAAAGCGTCCTTTTCGCTGCTGTCGGGGTAATGATTACGCTTGTACATCTCTCCCCCAAGCTCAAAAACGCTCTGATTTTCAAGTGAAGCGGCGGCGTCCTTGTAGAGCCTGCTTCCGCTTAAAATAAGCTCTCTCACCTCGTCAAGGTTTTTTTTCGGCATAGCGTAATAACCGCATCCGTAGCTGAAGCCGCCCTGCTCTATGCAGAAGTAGAATTCGGGCATTGAATGGTCGGTTTTGGGACGCTTCACCGAAAACCAGATGTGATCACGGTAAAGGGACTTGTCCTTTGAAAAACGGCAGTCACGGTTTACTCTGCAAATGCATTTCGGTGCACACACCAGCTTTTCGTCTATCCCGTCAAACATAGGCGCAAGCTCCGCCAGCAGCTCCGTAAACGGCTTGGTGACGTGCTCCTTGTAGATATGCTTGTTTTCATTATACCATACCCTGCTGTCGTTTAATCTGTTTTCAAATAGGAAATCAAGGGATTTCTGTGAAAATGGCATTGGTTTCTCCTTAGTTTGGTTTGCTTTTTGCTGTATTCAGCGAGGCAACCAGAATTCTTTTGATTTCAAGGCAGTCCCTGATTAAAGACTCACCTTGTTTTTTATCAATATAATCTGTCATCACAAGTAACCGAAGCCAGTATTCTGTTTCGGCAGTTTCCTTGAGCGCAATCTGCATTTTAGAAACAAAATCCGCCTTGCTGACGCCGTATGCGGCTTCATTTGCATTTGCACCGATAGATGTACCGCTTCTTATTATCTGCTTTGAAATAATGTGCTCCTTTTTTTCTTTCTGAAGAAAATTGCATAGCTTTACTATTCTTACAGCAAATCCAAGGGATTTATCAAGCAGGATATTATTCTCAGCAGACATTACTACACCTTCATTTTTAAATAATAATGAAAAAAGAACAATGAATAAAGAATAATACAAATGCGCCGCTACGCAATAATTATTCACTATTCATTATTCTTTATTAAATATTAAATTAGCCGCATACTGCAAAGTATGCGGCACATTTGGCTGGGGTGCAGGGATTCGAACCCCGGAAATGCCTGAGTCAGAGTCAGGTGCCTTACCGCTTGGCTACACCCCAAGATATTAAGCTGCCGTTGCTAAAACGATGTATTTAAGAACGGCAACTTCTTTGATGGCTGGGATAGCGGGATTTGAACCCACGAATGACGGAGTCAAAGTCCGTTGCCTTACCGCTTGGCTATATCCCAATGTTTCGGAATTAAGCAAGCTCATCGTTTGACGACTTATATATAATACCACAACCACTTTTGTTTTGCAAGCCTTTTTTACTCAAATCAGCAATTTGTACAAAACTTTCTTTTATTGTTAAAATATATGCACAACCTCTTACATTTCATTACGGTTTTCCAGCGCCTTGAACAGCGTTACCGTATCTGCATACTCAACAATGCCGCCCACAGGCAGACCGAAAGCAAGACGTGTCACCTTTACGCCCAGCGGTTTAAGCAGCTTTGAAATGTACATTGCCGTAGCCTCACCCTCAACCGTGGGGTTAGTTGCCATTATTACCTCGCCTATTTCGCCGCTCTGTATTCTTGCAAGCAGCTCCTTTATTCTTATCATATCGGGGGTTATGCCGTCCATTGGCGAAAGCAGGCCGTGCAGAACGTGATATACGCCCTTGTACTCTCTTGTACGCTCAAAGGCTGTGATGTCCCTGGGGGCTTCAACAACGCAGATAGTGCTGTGGTCACGGTCTTCGTCGCTGCATATGGGGCACAGCTCATTTTCCGTAAAATTCTTGCAGACCTCGCAGTATGTCACCTTGCTGTGTGCGTTTAAGATCGAATCCGCAAATGTCTGTGCGTCCTCGTCGCTCATTGTCATAACGTGATACGCAAGTCGCTGTGCGGATTTCATTCCTATCCCCGGCAGCTTTGCAAACTGTTCCGCAAGCAGTACAAGGGGCAGAGCCGTATTATCCATTTTAATCCTCCGTTCATAATAAAAATCCGCCGAAGATGACCTCGGCGGAAGGTTTGATCAGGTTTAGAAAAGGCCCGGGAAAGAAACGCCGCCTGTTACTGCGCCCATTTCCTTTTCGGATGTTTCTTCGATCTGGTGTACAGCGTCGTTGAATGCGCTGATTACGAGATCCTGAAGCATTTCGATGTCGTCCTTGTCAACAACCTCAGGCTTGATGGTAAGGCTCTTGATTTCCTTTCTGCCTGACATTACAACTTCAACAGCACCGCCGCCTGCAGTTGTCTTGAATTCTCTGTTTTCGATGTCTTCCTGAATAGCTGTGATCTGAGCCTGCATCTTCTGAGCCTGCTTGATCATACCGTTCATATTCTGAGCGCCGCCGCCCATACCCTGTGGTAATCTTGCCTTCATATTGAATTCTCCTTTGATTTTTAATCATATTTATTACATCGCTTCATAAAAAGCGTGTATCCTCATTTTAATCGCACTCGGAAGGTATTCCGCTTTCCTTTGCCTTGTCAAGCAGCTTCTGAAGCGGACTTTCGCCCTGCTCCTCTTCCTTTTTGGTGCATCTTGCCCTTACAAGATAATTCTTGCCCGTAACCTTGAAAATAGCCTCCTGAAGCTTTTCGGCATTTTCCTTACGCTTAAGGAGCGAGGCAAAGAACGAATTATCCGTCGAGATAAGCATATATCCGCCCTGTTCGACTGCGTAAGAGCCTGTCATTGCCCCCGAAATCGACGGACAGGTTTCGGAAAACAGCTCGAAAATTTCAGCCCATCTCTCCACATTGCGGAAGCCGTTGGGGTCAAGGGACTTGAAATCCACCTTGCCTGCGTTCTGGTTCTGCGCCTTTTCCGCAGGAGCACTGCTGTTTACGGCAGGAGCTGTATTTACGGGGATATTTCTCGGAGCGTACTCCGTTTTCTGCTGCACGGGAGCAGCATTATAACCCGAAGCCAGCTTTTTCTCCAACATATCAATTTTAGCATAAATTTCTGAATTGTCAATAGTATTTGCATTGTTTACAGTATTTACTGCACCCATACAAAGCTTGATAAGACACATTTCAATCTCGACACGCTTTGCGGGAACTTTTGCAAGACGCTCCCTGCAATGCTGCAGAACATCTATCTTTTCAAATATCTCCTCGGCAGTAAGCTTTTCCGCAAGCTGTTTGATCTGCTGTATCTCGGCAGGCATACACACCAGCACGTCATCGCTTCCCGGCACAGCCTTTGCCATCATAATATTTCTGAACTGTGCAATAAGCTCGTCGCACAGCTGCTGTACGTCCTTTGACATTTCATACAGCTTCTTTATCACAGCCACCGCCCTTGAAGCGTTACGCTCCGTAACGGCACCGATTATTTCAAACAGATACTCTCTTCCTGCGATACCTGCCGCATTTGCAACCACCTCTGCGGTCACGTCCTCGGAAAAGGCAACGCACTGGTCAAGAAGGGAAAGTGCGTCACGCATACCGCCGTCGGCAGTCTTTGCAATAAGCTCCGCCGCATCGCTGTCAAGCCTGATATTCTCACATTCCGCAACGTAAAGCAGACGTTTCTTTATGTCCTCCGGTAAAATACGGCGGAAATCGTATCTCTGGCATCTTGAAAGTATGGTAGGAAGCACCTTGTGCACTTCCGTCGTTGCAAGTATGAACTTAACGTGGGGAGGCGGCTCCTCCATTATTTTAAGCAGCGCATTGAAGGCCGACGGTGAAAGCATATGCACCTCGTCGATGATGTAAACCTTATATTTACATCTTTCAGGAGTGTACACCGCACCCTCACGCAGCTCCCTGATGTCGTCAACGCCGTTGTTTGAAGCGGCGTCTATTTCGATTATGTCGGAAAGTGCGCCTGCGTCTGCGTCCTTGCATATCTCACATTCAAGGCAGGGGTTGCCGTTTACGCTGTGCTCGCAGTTTATGGTCTTTGCAAGAATTCTTGCACAGGTAGTCTTACCCGTACCTCTTGAGCCTGTAAAAAGGTAGGCGTGAGCTGTTTTATTGCCTGTTATCTGATTCATAAGGGTCTGCGTGATATGTGGCTGTGAAACAACGTCGTCAAACGTAAGAGGACGGTATTTACTGTAAAGAGCCTTGTACAAAACAACTCACCTCCGGTTTATTCTTCTTCTTTCTTATGCTCGGACTCAAAGGACAGTTTAACGAACTCGTTAATCTCCTCCGTACAGCCCGAAGCCTCCGCAACATCTCTGTAATAGGCCAGAAAGCCTTTGATGTCAACAATATTGCTCAGCAGGGCTTTTACGTAAAATTCCCTGCTTTTTTCAACATCCTTTTTCATTATGTAGGCTATCGCCTTTCCTCCCAGAGCAAAGGAATAGTTCTTTCCCATTGAAACCGACTTTTCAAAATATTCAAGAGCCTCGTCGGGAGCCTGTTTTTTTAAACAGCACATTCCCATATCCGTATAAAGATACTCAAACATACAGCCCTTTTCAACCAGTCTGCCGTAAAATTCCATAGCGTGATTGTATGAGCCTGCTGTTGTAAACGCTCTTGCGGCAAGAACGTAAACAAATTCATCCTCCAGACCGCCGTCGATAGCCTTTTCGTAGTTTATGCCTGCATTCGTGGAATACCCCATAAAACGGTAGCACTCACCCAGATAAAAGCAGATAAGCGCTTTTTCACGGTCGGAAAGCTCCTCGTCGTCAATATCCTTGAAATCCTCCAGTGCCTCGTTGAACTCTCCTGAACGAAGCTCGTCAACTGCGTCACGGAAGCAAATGGATTTTTTGGAAAATCCCCTGAAGCTGCCGCCTATAATATTCTCATCTGCGGTATTCTTTCTGTTTCCGCTGTCGTTTACAGCTACGGATACTGCGGCTGTAATGTAAATCAGAGTAACCAGCACCGCAATTGATATTACATATCTTATATCAAGCTCGTAATAATACCACAGCACGATTGCGTCCGTGCAAATCAGAAGAAGATATGACGGAAAAAGCGCCTTTGACACCTCCGCAAATCTTTTCAAGCCATAATACATATTACTGCACCACTTTTCCGCATTTGGATACAAAAAATCCGATACATAGGTGTGCAGGCTGGCTGCGGCACACAGAACGGTCCGCTTAATGCTGCTCGGTTCCCCGCCTGACATGGTTCACGGTGCTCTGTTGCACAGGGCCCGCACACCTATATATCGGATAATCATCCTTAATAGATTTATTGACAAAACATATTATACCACATTTATTTTTATTTTGCAAGGGGTTTTTGAATTTTTTTATTACAATAAAGTGCAGTCCCGTTTCAGACAACAGGACTGCACCTCAGTCTGTCGAAAAAGTTTTTTCGACAATGAATAGTGAATATTGAATAATGAATAATTAAAAATTATGGAATTGCCTTCGGCAATAATATTAATAATGTCCGCAAAGCGGACACCAGATTGTCGATAAAGTTGCAATTGAGAAAAAATTGCACAAAAACGCTCGACGTTAAAGTTTAGGTCAAGCCTTTTCAAAGGCTTGCGGGGTCAAGGGGCAGAGCCCTTGTCGCCCTCCGCAGAGGGCGAAATTCCTTGCCTT
>JAFQUQ010000019.1 GCA_017408395.1 Oscillospiraceae bacterium | reverse complement strand
GGCTTGACCTTCTTCTTATTCTTCAATTATCTCGTTTCTCTTTCACTTTATTCGGTTTTCAGGGTTTGATTAAATCCTAAATTTGCACCATTAGCTCAGTTGGTAGAGCAACTGACTCTTAATCAGTGGGTCCTGGGTTCGAGTCCCCGATGGTGCACCATATAGTCGGTGTTGATTGCTATGAGGTTCCACCTGTTCCCATTCCGAACACAGAAGTTAAGCTCATAAACGTCGAAAATACTTGGCTGGCAACGGCCCGGGAAGATAGAACGATGCCGACACTGAAAAGCAGACTATGATTAGTCTGCTTTTTTTATTATTGTGATTTGCAACTCTCAGTTGCTGATTTTCCAATTTGAATTGGTAGACTTTATCTGAGTTTAATGATAAACTGACATACAGGAGGTGTTTTTATGACAATCGGAGAACAGATACAAAATTTACGCATAAAAAAGGGATTGACTCAGGAACGTCTTGCTGAAATGCTCGATGTTTCGAGACAGTCAGTTTCAAAATGGGAGCTTGGTCAAGCTGTGCCTGACGTGGATAAGATTATTCGTATGAGTGACCTTTTTGATGTATCGACAGATACGCTTCTGCTGCATAATTACGATGATGAAGTCAATACAAATCCGCTTCATCTTGGCAGTATATACCTTATTGTAAAGGATTTTGAGAGATCCGTGGATTTTTATGAAAAATTCCTCAATGTAAATGCAGGTGATCGCTGCAGAAGCGGGAACAAATTTATTGAATTTTATTTTGACAATAAATGTATATCGCTAATGAACGAAAATAATCTTATCGGGCACTGTACTGATTTAAACAGTCCCTATAAATTTGTGCAGAATTACTGGGTTGAGGATCTTCTGACGGAATATGAACGTGTGAAATCGCTGAACATCGGAAAAGTTACAGAAATTCGTCAGGCATATCCGACCTATCATTATTTCCATCTTACTGACCCTGATAACAATATTATTGAGGTTACAGGCGGCTATCATATTTGCCAGAGCTGCGGTATGGCTATGCACGAAAATGATTACGGCAGAAATTCGGATGAAAGTGTAAACACAGATTATTGCAAATTCTGCTATTATGACGGCAAATTCGTAAAAAACGAGACTATGGAAGAAATGGCTGAAAGCTGTATTCCGTTTTATGTCGGAAATGAATTTAAAACTGCTGATGAGGCAAGAAATTATTTACTTAAGCTTTATCCTGCTTTAAAACGCTGGAAAAATAATGATAATTAATTTTAATCACACACGTATTAGATTATGTGTGTGATTTTTTTGAAAAAATACTTGACAAATCAGTTAGCATATGCTATCATATAATCAGAGGTTAGCAAATGCTAACTGAATTTAAAATATTACAGTAGTAAATCTGTTTGAAAGGAATATAATATGAGTGTAGTTTTAGTCGGTGGAAATGACCGTATGGCAACAAGATATAAGGATATTTGCAAGTCTTACAACTGCAAGGCGAAGGTTTTTACACAGATGCCCTCGGATTTTGATAATAAGCTTGGAAATCCTGATTTGATGGTTGTATTTACAAATACCTGTTCTCATAAAATGGTTAACAGTGTAAATCAGGGGTCTGCAAAGTATAATATACCCGTTGCCAGAATTCACAGTGCCAGCGTGAGTGCATTAAAAACTATTTTAAATCAGTATTGTGTTTAAATTTTACAGTTTAGTTAACATATGCTAACTAAGAGGTGATTATTATGGTATGCAGAAATTGTGCAGCTTTTGAACAGAAGCTTGCTTTTCATACAGCACCTGCGCTATTGGGGATAAAGTGTGCAAATCTTATTGCGTTAAAGAAAAGTGAGTTTGACATAAGTGCGTGTGCAGATGAATTTAATAAAAGAGCAGCTGCAAAGGGGCTTAAAATGAAGCAGCTCTGTGAGTGCGGCGTCCGTATGCTTGTGCTTGTTTACAGCGAAAAGCTTCTTGCAGGAAAGCTTAATGAGCCTGAAAGCAGGGAACTGCTCAGAAAATACGGTTATACAGATGATATGACGCTTAATGATTGTCTAAAAAAGCTGGCGGACCGTGTCGCTGAAAATAACGGCGAGTTTCCGCACGAAGTCGGTGTTTTTCTTGATTATCCCATTGAAGATGTGATTGGATTTATAAAAAACAACGGCGAGAATTTCAAAATGTGCGGATGCTGGAAGGTTTACGGCAATGAAGAAACGGCGAAGCGTAAATTTGAAAATTACAACAAGTGCAGAAAATATCTGTGCAATAAATTAAACGAGGGCATTGATATTTATCGTGCTTTGAAAATTTCATAATTTCAGGAGGAGTACATTATGAAAACAGCAGTAATTTACTGGAGCGGTACGGGAAACACAGAGCAGATGGCACAGGCCATCGCAGAAGGTGCGGGAGCAGAGCTTTTTAAAGTTTCCGATTTCGGCGGAGACATTTCCGAATATGAAAAGATTGCCTTCGGCTGCTCAGCTATGGGTGACGAGGTTCTTGAAGAAGACGAGTTTGAGCCGTTTTTTACAGGTACCGAGGCTAAACTCAGCGGCAAGTCCGTTGCACTTTTCGGCTCATACGGCTGGGGCGACGGCGAATGGATGAGAAACTGGGAAACACGCGTGAAGGAAGCAGGTGCGGATTTATTCGGCGATAAGGGACTTATTGTAAACGAAGCACCTTCTGATGACGACATTGCTTCCTGCAAAAAATTCGGCGAGGATTTCGCCAAGTAATTAAGAAATTCCTATAATTCATAGACATCTCCCTTCACAGAAATGCGCATTTACTTTTTTAATGCGCATTTTTGTATGGAATAAACAATATGCAAGCACTGTATTAGCTTGTACTTTGTAATGCTGTTATAAAAATAGGGTTTTATGTAAATAATCAATTAATTCTATTGACAAAAGAGTCGGAATGTTGTATTATAATTAAGGTTAGTGATAACTAACTTATTTTTAGTACATACGGTTAGTCTTTACTAACTGCTAAGAATAGCCTTTGGGAAGGGAGAGCGGCAATCGTTATGAACTTAACTCTTGCAGAAGAAGGAAAAGAATATATTGTAAAAGCTATTGAAACTGACGATGAAGAACTGAATGCGTTTTTGTTCTCGCTTGGCTGTTACAGCGGCGAGCCTGTTACGGTGGTTTCACGTCTGAAGAACGGCTGTGTTGTGTCGATAAAGGACGGCAGATACAATATTGATAATCAGCTTGCTGAAGCTATTATAATCTGAAAAGCAATTGTTGTATTGCAAAGCAATCATTGCTTTGCAGTTTGCAGTAAAGTTAGCTAAAACTAACTTGTTGTATGTTTTGCAGTACGGCTTTTGATAAATTAAGTATATCGGGAGGAAAAACAAATGAGAATTGCATTAACAGGCAATCCTAACAGCGGTAAAACCACAATGTACAATGCTCTTACCGGCAGAAATGAAAAGGTTGGTAACTGGGCAGGCGTTACCGTTGAAAAAAAGGAACATCCTATCAAGAAGAGCTATTACGGCGGAAATGAAGAGCTGGTTGCAGTAGACCTGCCCGGCGCTTATTCAATGTCACCGTTTACAAGTGAAGAAAGCATCACAAGCTCTTATGTAAAGAACGAGAACCCTGATGTTATCATCAACATCGTGGATGCAACAAACCTCAGCAGAAGCCTGTTCTTTACAACACAGCTTCTTGAACTTGGAATTCCTGTTGTTGTTGCTCTTAACAAGTCCGACCTCAACAAGAAAAAGGATAACAAAATTGACACAGCAGCTCTTTCCGAAAAGCTTGGCTGTCCTGTAATTGATACGGTTTCTACATCTGCCGACGGTTTAAACAAAGTGGTTAAGACCGCTGCTGAACAGAAGGGCAAGTCACAGAAGGCACCTTACATTCAGGGCAATATCGACCTTACAGACAAAAAGGCAGTAGAAGAAGCAGACAGAAAGAGATTTGAGTTTGTAAATAGTGTAGTAAAGGATGTAGAATCACGTAAGGTTCTTACAAAGGATAAGAATAACGGCGACGCGATCGACGCTATACTTACCAATCAGTGGCTTGGTATTCCGATTTTTGCTGTTGTAATGACACTTGTTCTCCTTATTTCACAGTATTGGGTAGGACCATTCTTTGCTGATACCCTTGTTGGTTGGCTGGAAGCGTTCCAGGGCTGGGTAGGCGAGCTTATCGGCGACGCAAATCCGCTTGTATCGGCACTTCTTGTTGACGGCGTAATCGGCGGCGTTATCGCAGTAATCGGCTTCCTCCCATTAGTAATGGTAATGTACTTCCTTATTGCACTTCTTGAAGACTGCGGCTATATGGCAAGAGTATCTGTTGTACTTGACCCTATCTTCAAAAAGGTAGGTCTTTCGGGTAAGTCTGTTATTCCTTTTGTAATCACAACAGGCTGTGCAATTCCCGGCGTTATGGCTTCAAGAACTATCCGCAACGAGCGTGAACGCAGAGCAACAGCAATGCTTGCACCATTTATGCCTTGCGGTGCTAAGCTTCCTGTAATTGCACTTTTTGCAGGTGCATTCTTTGAAGATGAATGGTGGGTAAGCCCGCTTATGTACCTCTCAGGTATCGTTCTCATTTTCCTCGGAGCACTTCTTGTAAACAGAATCACAGCTCATAAAGCAAGAAAGTCATTCTTTATCATTGAGCTTCCCGAATATAAAGTACCAAGCTTAAAGCGTGCGGCACTTACAATGTGCAGCAGAGGCTGGTCTTACATAGTAAAGGCTACAACAATTATCCTTCTCTGCAACACAGCAGTACAGATTATGCAGACATTCGACTGGAGCTTCAATGTTGCTGAAACAGCAGACTCCTCAATTCTTGCATCTATCGCAGGTCCGTTTGCATATGTACTTGTTCCTGTTGTTGGCGTACTTTCCTGGCAGCTTGCAGCAGCAGCGGTTACAGGTTTTATCGCAAAGGAAAACGTAGTAGGCACACTTGCAGTTTGCTTTGTAGGACTTGAAAATCTCATTGATACAGAAGAACTTGCACTTATGGAAGGCGCAGGCGCAGAAGTAGCATCTGTATTTGCAATCACAAAGGCAGCGGCTCTTGCATACCTTATGTTTAATCTTTACACACCACCTTGCTTTGCAGCAATCGGCGCTATGAACTCCGAAATGAAGAGTGCAAAGTGGGTATGGGGCGGTATTGCTCTCCAGCTTGGCGTAGGCTTCACAGTAGGCTTCCTTGTATACCAGTTCGGCACACTCTTTACAACAGGCGGATTTGGAGCAGGCTTCATTCCCGGTCTTGTTGCAGTAGCAGTTATGGCGGCAATTGTAGTTTATCTCTGCATCAATGCTGAAAAGAAGCTTAAGTCTGATTACGCATTAAGCGGAAAGAAGCTTGAAGCTGCCGTAAAATAATTTAAGGAGAATATGGATATGACTATAACAGATATTGCAGTTATTGCAGTTGTTGCAGTAATTATAGTACTTGCGGCATTATATGTTTATAAAGCAAAGAAAAGCGGACAGAAATGCATAGGCTGCCCTCACAGCAAATCCTGCAGCTCAGCCAAAGAGCACAAGGGCTGTTCCTGCGGCTGTAAAAATTAAAACAGGACGGTGCATAATGCTTACATATTCGCAGAAAAAATATCTGTTTGCAATATATAAATTAAGCCTTAACGGCGGTGAGGTGCGTTCAGCAGACGTGGCTGCGTCTGTTGGCGTAAGCAAGCCCAGTACCGTAAAAATGATGCAGAGCCTCTCTGATGACGGCTACATCTTAAAGGAGCATTACGGTAAAATATCCCTTACACCCACAGGTGTAAAAGAAGCAGAAGAATTGTTCAAACGCTGCAGTATACTCGGTGATTTTCTGAGCAATACCGCAGGCGTCAACGAGGAAAACGCAGATACGGACGCAGTGACTATCGTATCGCAGGTTTCGGATGAAACAATAGAAAAGCTTGTGGGATATATACAGGCAGAAAAGACATCACTTAACCCTTAATAGCATATCTTTCCCAAAAATCAAACCACCCGATTTTGCGTCGGGTGGTTTGATTTTATCGTATAAATGAAAACACCGTTCAGATCAACTCTGAACGGTGTAATTTTGTGTTAAAAATTATTCAGCAAGAAGCTTTTCAGCAGAAGCAAGCTTTACGCAAAGGCAGAACAGTTTCATAGCAACTTCAAGCTCGCTGAGAGGAGGGTAGGTAGGAGCAAGACGGATGTTTCTGTCCTCAGGGTCCTTGCCGTAAGGGAATGTAGCACCTGCACCTGTGAGAACAACGCCTGCTTCCTTGCAAAGAGCAACAACTCTCTTAGCGCAGCCGTTAAGTGTGTTTACAGCAACAAAGTAACCGCCGTTAGGCTTGTTCCATTCAAGAACACCCAGGTCGGCAAGTTCGCTGTCAAGAGTATCGAGAACAAGCTTGAACTTAGGAGCAAGGATAGCCTTGTGCTTTTCCATATGAGCCATAATGCCGTCAACGTTTTTGTAATACTTAACGTGACGAAGCTGATTAAGCTTGTCGTAGCTGATGCACTGAATACCAAGAAGCTCAGCGATCTGATTGATGTTGTTTACAGAGCCAGCCATCATAGCAACACCCGCACCCGGGAATGAAATTTTAGAAGTACTTGCAAAGATGAATACCATATCAGCCTTGCCGGTTTTCTTGCATTCGTCAAGAATGTTGAGAATGTGGTCAGGAGTATCTGTAAGGTGGTGTACGCAGTAAGCGTTATCCCAGAAAATACGGAAGTCCTTAGCCTTAGGGGAGAGGTTTGCAAAACGCTTTACAACCTCGTCGGAGTAAGCAATGCCGTCAGGGTTGGAGTAAAGCGGAACGCACCAGATACCCTTGATTGCCTCGTCTTCAGCAACGAGCTTTTCGATCATATCCATATCAGGGCCATCGGAATGCATAGGAATGTTTATCATTTCAATGCCGAAGTGTTCGCAGATTTTAAAATGTCTGTCGTAACCCGGAGCAGGGCAGAGGAACTTTACCTTTTCGCACTTGCACCAAGGCTTATCTCCGCCGTAAACACCGTGAGTCCACGCTCTTGCGATTGTATCGTACATCATAGCAAGGCTGGAGTTACCGCCGATAATAATTTCATCAGTACCCACACCGAGAAGCTCACCGAAAAGCTTCTTAGCGTCAATAATACCTGTAAGCATACCGTAGTTGCGGCAGTCAGTGCCGTCCTCAGCAATCATACTTGCAGAATTAGTGAAGACGTCGAACATAGGCATGGCAATGTCAAGCTGGTCAGCACCGGGCTTACCTCTTGACATATCGAGCTTGAGGTTTTTAGCCTTGTAATCAGCATATTCCTTTTCACAAGCAGCCTTAAATTCTTCAAGCTGAGCTTTGTTCATTTCTGTGAGCAGCATAATAAAATCTATCCTTTCAAACTATAATTGACCATCTGCGATTTGTACAAATTATGTACAAATTATTTGTATCAGATTACGCCCGCAAAATACAACTGTTTTTCTGTGAAATACAATTTTGCAATGTCGCTATACATTATAATATAACAAAACACAAAAAAATGCAAGTCTTTTTTAAAGCTCTTGCATTATTTTCGTCACTTAATCATATAGTGCATACAATTTGAATATAAAAGGTGTTTAAATTGCACAGTAGGGTTTTAAACGCAGCAGTATACCATTAATTTACACAGTAAAGATTAGTTTCCCAGGCAGGGATATACAGCTGATGACGCACGTAGAATTTAAGCTGAGGATTGATTTCGTGAATCTGAAGTGGGATAGCGAACATATCCTCATTGCGGTGATACAAAGCAGAAATAACGTCAGCGCCGCCTGCAATCTGTTTCTGTGCGCCGATAATTGCCTCACGTTCAGCACCTTCAACGTCCAGCTTTATAAGGTCAGCCTGCTCGTTTACAGCCGAGTCAACAGCAAGGCAGGCGGTTTCAATTTCACCCGAAGCGGAAGCACGGGACATTCTGCCCTCGTTTTTGGTGAAGCGGATAGTGCCGTTTTCATTCCACGCACCTGCATTGAATACAGTAACATTTTTAAGCTCGGCGGTGTTCTTTTCAAGCTTGCGGAAGTTTTTCACATTAGGCTCGAAAGCGTAAATGTGCTTGTAGCTGTTCTGCGAAACCTCTGCATATTCCAGTACAGTATCGCCGTTGTACGCACCCAGGTCAACGTAAACGCTGTTTTCTCTTATAGGTACGATACTTTCAAAAACCTCCGCCTTAGGAGAGGTACAGCTGTTGAGATATTCAATTTTACCGCTTATTTTAAAATTAAGTACGTCCTCGTAGGTCTGACGTGATTTTTCGTCAGCAAGCAGGCTGTAAACCTTCTCGAATTTATCCCTGTTTTCAAGGAAGTATTCGTAAGTAAACAAGCCGCCGCCTGCAACAGGAACATCGGGAGCAAGCAGAATATGACGTGCCGCAATTTCGTTTACACGGTTATAAAGGCTTTCGTAGCCTGCCGCAAAAGCAAGCACGATGACAAAATCGTCAACAGCCTCTTTAATTTCGGAAAGCTTGTGAACGAGGTGTCCTTCAAAATAATGACCCCGTACAAACTCATCGCTTGCAAAAAATCCTGCAAGGGGAATACCGAATTCATCGAACACCTTCATTATCTTCAAAGCACCGTCGCCCATACCGTAAATAAAAACGGGCAAGTCGGTTTTTCTGAGAAAATCCCAGCAGCCTGAGGTTTCTTTTATATTAAGGGGCATAAATCAAACCTGTCCTTTTCGGATTATTCTGAGTCACAGTCGCAGTCGTCATAACCGCCGATCATATCACGGCCTCTTACACGGTACTTGTCACGCTGAATGTCAACATTTTCTTCAAGCAGAGCCATAAACTTGCGAGGCTCTTTGATAGACTTTATTTCTTTGATAGGAGTGTCAGTATCACGGCAGTTTATGATGACCGTACCGCAGCCGAACATACGCTGGCCAAGGGGAAGCTGTAAGCTTTTGTCGGAAACACGGTAAAGCTCAACTTCATCCTCTGTTATAGAAAGAAAGCCTGTCTGTGTAATAAGCTTTTTTTCTGTAAGAATGTATCTTGTAAATGAGATAGGCAGACCGAAAATTGTACGTTTCTTGTCTGTCCAGATGTAATCAAAATCTATTTTTGCCATAAAAAAACCTCCGTCCGTATAATATACATTAATTATAGTACATATTAATTAATATGTCAACAAACGATTTATCGTTTAAAGGAGCGTATACGATGGAAATTTACGTTGTCAGGGCAGGAGATACGATTTATTCCATAGCTGAAAAATACGGTGTTTCCTATCGCAGGCTCATATTTGACAACGGCATAAGCAATCCGCTATCTTTAGTTGAAGGGCAGGCGCTTCTTATCCTTAAACCTAAAACGGTCTACACCGTACAGCAGGGAGATACGCTTTATTCAATTGCACTGAAATTCAATACGGACACCTTGCAGTTAAGACGCAACAACCCGTATATCACCCCTGAATATTATCTGTCGGCAGGTGAGAATTTAGTCATAGAATATAAAAATAATATCACACGTCCCGTTCGTTTAAGCGGCTTCACCTACCCGTATATAAACAAACGGCTTCTTGAGCAGGTGCTGCCGTATATAACCTATCTGATTATTTTCGGCTATGGTTTTACCGAGAATGGAGAAATAATTACCGTTAACGATGAAGATGTGATAATATCCGCACTTGAAAACAGGACAGCAGTGCTTTTAAGTCTGTCGCTGATTGATATAACGGGGGAGTTTGCGTCAGCAAAGCTTACACCTCTGCTTACGGACATTTCCTTTCAGAATAAAGTTATAGACGGTATGCTTGCGGAAATCCGCCGTAAGGGCGCACAGGGAATGGACATTGATATGGAGTATATTCCTGCTGAATTAAAGGAAGGCTTTACGGCATTTGTGCGGAATGCGGCGGAAAGGCTTCACGCAGAAGGGTATATTTTAAACATCGACCTTGCGCCTAAAATTTCGGCAGATCAAAAGGGGTTACTTTATGAAGCACACGATTATGCGGCTCTTGGGGAAGCGTCGGACCTTTTGTTTCTTATGACCTATGAGTGGGGATATGCATTCGGTGCACCTATGGCCATAGCACCGCTTCCGAATGTAAAACGGGTTCTTGAATATGCAATGACGGAAATACCGTCCGAAAAGCTTTATCTTGGTATGGCAAATTACGCATACGACTGGACCCTGCCACAGCTTGAAGGCGTAACAAGGGCAGAAACCATAGGAAGCCTTACAGCCGTACAGCGAGCCGCACGATATAATTCCGTCATAAAATTTGATGAAAAATCACAGAGTCCGTATGTGGAATACACCGATGACAGCGGAAGGGAGCACATAATATGGTTTGAAGACGTAAGAAGCTTCAAGGGCAAATATGACTTAATAAATGAAAGCGGCATAGCAGGAGCAGGCTGGTGGAATTTTATGCGGCCGTTTCCCCAGGGGTACTTGCTGATGAACGATATGTTTGCAATCGAAAAGGTTTTGTGATATAATAAATCTATTCTAAAGAAAAGAGTTGATAAAAATGCTTCCAAACGACCCTGTAATGCTTTTGAGCTACATAAACACACAGCTTCGTGACAAATACGGTTCACTTGAGGAATTATGCGAAGATATGGACGCAGATGCGGATGAAATAAAGTCAAAGCTTGCCGCAATTGATTATGTTTATGACGGTGAATTGAATAAGTTCTGCTGAATTAAATAACGCTGTACCTCGTTTGAGATACAGCGTTATTTATTATTTTCTGTTTTCTTGTTCCTCAATTACGTCAATTCTTTCAAGAATACGGGCTTTTCCGTTTTCTGATAAAGCATTGAATTTTTTTATTAATTTTGTTTCTGCATTAGATAAAGCTGAACGTGTCAAGCCTAATTTATCGTTTGTCAGTCCTGCAACATAGTCAAGACTTACATTATAAAATTTTGCAAGAATTACAGCCTTTTCAAAAGGAATGTCGGCTTTGCCTCTTTCGTAAAGACCATACTGTCTGACAGAAATATCAATAAGTTTTGCAATACATTCCTGAGTCAAATCCTTATCTTCTCTTAAATCTCTCAATCTTGGATAATTCAAATGTAATACCCCTTTTGATTTAATAAGAAAATTATATCATAATAAAATAATTACCACTTGACAAAATGATTTATTTATCTTATTATATTAAGAAAGTGATAAAATAATCTTAAAATGGTGAGAGAAAATGAAATCAGTGTGTTTTACAGGGCATAGAAATCTTTATATTTCATTGGAATTAAGACAAAAGCTGTATACAACAATAGAGGAATTGATTAACGCAGGAGTATGTGATTTTTATGCAGGCGGAGCAATAGGATGGGATATGCTTTGCGAAGAAGCCGTAATTGAATTGAGAAAAAAATATAACGGCATAAAGCTTCATCTTCTTTTGCCGTGTTCAGCAGAGGAGCAGACATTAAAATGGAATACATATCAAAAGGAGAATTATAATAAAATATATAATGATGCGGATAGTGTAGAAGTAATGTATTCTCATTATAATAGTGAGTGTATGAAGAAAAGAAATCAAGAACTTGTAAATCGTGCGGACTGTTGTATTTGTTATTGCAAATCAATGCGCAGTGGAACAGGTCAGACTGTTCAGATGGCAATGAACAAGCCTATTAAAATTATTAATCTGGCATGAAAAAAGCTGTTTCCTGTATTCAGAAAACAGCTTCATTTTTAAAGATTAATAAAATACTTCATAATTTCAGGACCCTTTTCAATAAAGATACCCGTATCTGCGGCAGTTTTTTCTGTGAAAACAGGTCTTCCCTCGAAAGTCTTTGACTTCTGATAGATCATAAACGGAACAGGGTCATTAGTGTGTGTCTTAAGAGCAAGAGGAGTAGGGTGGTCAGGGAGGATCATAAGCTTGTAATCATCGTACTTGTCAAGCTCAGGAAGGATTGTTCCGAGAATTTCCTTGTCGATGATTTCGATAGCTCTTACCTTGTTGTTTACCTCAGCACGGTGGCCGCATTCGTCAGGCGCTTCAACGTGTATGTAAACAAAATCCTGACCGTCTGCAAGCTCTTTGACAGCGGCGTCAGCCTTGCCCCTGAAGTTTGTGTCAATGTAGCCTGTTGCACCTTCAACGTCAACAACGTTCATCTCGGAGAACTTACCGATACCCTTGAGCAGGTCAACAGCGGAGATCATAGAGCCTGTAATGCCATAGCATTCTGTAAACGGAGCAAGGTTAGCACGCTTGCCTTCGCCCCAGAGCCAGATGCAGTTTGCAGGACGCAGACCCTTCTTCATACGTTCAACGTTTACAGGGTGATCCTTTAAAAGAGCGTAGCTCTTCTTCATCATATCGTAAAGCTTAGCGGCATTCGGGTGGTCAGGTACATATTCAGTAACCTTTCTGCCTGTGATGTCGTGAGGAGGAGTAAGAGTACCAACATCGAGAGTACCCTTGTGCCAGATAAGGCAGTGACGATAGCTTACACCGTTGTAAAGCTTGAATTCGTCATTATCGAAATGTTCAGCGAGATATTCAACGAGAATTTTAGCTTCAGCGGTTGAAATATCGTCTGCACAGTAGTCAACGAGGGTTCTTTCTTCAAAGTTTTCTTCTTCGGAAACGGTAACAAGGTTACATCTGAAGGAGATGTCATCATCAAGCATATCAATGCCGATAGAGCCAGCCTCCAGTGGAGAACGGCCTGTGTAGCATACAGCAGGGTCGTAGCCGAGAACGGAAAGGTTTGCAACGTCGGAGCCGGGCTTCATACCGTCAGCAACAGTCTTTACAAGACCGATTGTTGATTTCGGAGCAAGCTTATCCATATTCGGTGTAACGGATTTTTCCATAGGTGTGACATTTCCCAACTCTTCAACAGGGTAATCAGCCATACCGTCACAAAGCAGAACAACGTATTTCATAGTGTAATAACTTCCTTTATAAAAAATTTTACCTATAAATTTTAGCACAAATCTGTAATTATTTCAATAGATTTTATTGAATTATCGCAGAAAAATATAGTATATTTTTTAGAGAATTTATTGACAATTTGTTATTTATGCGGTATAATAAATCTGAACTTAAAAAGTTCAGATTAATTTTTTCAGGAGGGTATTATGGATTATCAGGTTAAGGGTTCCCCGTTTTCGGTACTTATCTGCAAGCTTGATGCAGGTGAAACAATTGAGTGTCAGAGGGGCGGTATGTCCTGGATGTCACCTAATATGCAGATGGAAACAACAGCAGGCGGCGGTCTTGGAAAGCTTCTTTCAAGAGCAGTATCAGGTGAGTCCATTTTTAAGAACAAGTATACAGCACAGGGCGGAGCAGGTGAAATTGCATTTGCAACATCCGTACCCGGCTCAATAATTCCTGTACAGATTTCAGGCGGAAAGCAGCTTGTTGCACAGAAATCCGCTTATCTTGCATCAACACCGGGAGTAGAAATGAGCATTTTCTTCCAGAAGAAGTTTGGTGCAGGTCTTTTCGGCGGCGAAGGCTTCATTATGCAGAAGTTTTATGGTGAAGGCATAGTTTTCCTTGAAATTGACGGCTCTGCAATTGAATATGACCTTGCAGCAGGCGAATCTCTCATTCTTGATACAGGTCACCTTGCATTAATGGACGCAACCTGTTCTGTTGATATTCAGACAACAGGCGGCGTAGGAAATGCACTTTTCGGCGGTGAAGGTATCTTCAATACAAAGGTAACAGGTCCGGGTCACGTATGGATTCAGACAATGCCTGTCAGCAAGCTTGCAGGTGCACTTCAGCCTTACATAGTTACATCCAATTGAAAGGGTGAGCGCCGGGAAGGCATCCTTGATGCAATAGGCGACGCTGCAGATATTCTGGATATTTTTCAATAATAAAAAAGAAGCACTTCCGTTTAATACAGAAGTGCTTTTTGTTATTTTGCAGCAAAAAGATTGTCCACCTTGAGCTTTGCGTCCTTAAGACCAAGCCCTGTAACCTGCATATAATAATTTATTGCACCGACTCTGTCATTGATAGGCACGTAATAGCTTTTAATGCGGTTGTTAAGACGTACAATATCAAGCTCACCCTTAATGATAATGACACCTTTGCAAATCTGCTGCCTGGTAATGTCTGAAAGTACAAGACCGATTGAATCACCTTTTTTGGCAAAATCGAGTTTTTTACGGAATTGTTCAATTTCCGATACCGTACATTCAGTGCAGCTGCCGTTATCGGAAATAACTTTTACACGGTCGTTTAATTTTACACTGCCGAAGGAAATCTGACCTACTGCCGCAGGACCTCTTCCGACCGGAGAAAATACATTTTCTGCTGCCATGGAAAATTGAATTTGGTTGTTTTCCTCAGCGTTGTTTTTAGTAAGATCGGGATTCCAGCCGATGAAAACTCCGTCCTCATCATTAGAATTTTTAGTGCCGCAGTATGAACATACACTTATGTTGCTTCCGATTTCAAATTCAAGCTCCGCACCGCAGGAGCTGCATTTATAAACCTTCATTGTCATAATTCTCCATAAAAATAAAATTTATTAATATTAATTATAACAACAAATGTGTATAAAGTCAATTAATCGGATAAAAAGCTTCTCATTTTAAGCAGGAGCTTTTTTTCACGCCTTGAAACCTGCACCTGGGACATCCCCAGTATTTTTGCGGTTTCCGTCTGGGTCATATCCTTGTAATACCGCAGGAAAATAAGCATTTTATCGTCCTTTTCCAGAATGTCGATTGCCTGATGAAGGGAAAGCAGCTCCGTCATCATATTATCGGGTGGGTCTACGGCAATGTCTATCTGCGTTGTGTCATTTTCATCGCTGTAACCTGTAAGCGATAATGCAGGCATTGCCGATGCAAGGGCCTCTACAACATCTTCGTAATTTTCCTCTGAGGCTTCACAAAGCTCGTCAATGGTAGGCTCACGTCCGTTTCTCAGCTGAAAATCATCCTTTATACGCATAAGCCGCAGGGACAGCTCTTTTAAGCTTCTGCTTACCTTGACCGTACCGCCGTCACGGAAAAGACGCTTTATTTCACCCAGTATAACAGGTACTGCATAAGTCGAAAACTTTACACCTCTTTCCGTATCAAAAGCACCTGCCGCCTTGATAAGTCCGATGCAGCCTGCGCTGTACAAATCGTCGTATTCAATTCCCTTGTTTCGGAAACGGTTGGCGCACAGATGAACAAGCCCCATATTTTCTTCAATAAATCTGTCGGATTTTAAACTGTTCATACAGCATATCCTTTCAATCAGTTATGTAAAGCTCCTACACTTGACAGTATTTTTCTCTGCAATGTGATAACAGTTCCTTTGCCGACGACGCTTTTTACAGTAACTTTGTCCATAAACGACTCCATCACAGCAAATCCCAGTCCTGCACGTTCTTCCTCGGGTGCAGAGGTGTAAAGCGGCTCCATAGCTTTTTTTACATCGGGAATACCGCAGCCACGGTCGGAAATTTTAATTGTGACGGTGTTATCATCGGAAGCCCTGACAAGTATTTCTACTTTACCGCTTCTGTTGCGGTATCCGTGGACAATGCAGTTGGTAACAGCCTCGGAAACAGCGGTTTTGATTTCTGCAAGTTCGCTTACTGACGGATTGAGGGATGAAATGAAAGCGGTAACGCACATTCTTGCAATTCTTTCGTTGCAGCTTTCAGAGGGAAAGGAAAAGTGTATTTCATTTTTTACAGCCATAATCTGATCTCCTTTATTCGATTGAAGCGAGCCTGTCCAGACCTGCCAGCTTCATAACTTTTTTTATCTGTGAAGAGGTGTTTATGATGTGAATTTTACCGCCGAGGGGCTTGATAAGCTTGTATCTTCCCATAACAAGACCTATACCTGAGCTGTCCATAAAGGTCACGTCATCAAAATCAAGCACAAGCTTCACAGGGCGGTGCTTGTCAGCGGCAAGGTCTATATCACGACGTATTTCAGCCGCATTATGGTGGTCGATTTCGCCTTGAATGTGTGCGATCAGGGTCGTTTCTTCAGTATCAATGATTACGGGCATTTTTCTATCCTCCGTTTTAAAGTTTCATATTTCTATTGTAAATCAAATCGTTGTAAATAAATGTAAATATGCGTCGCAAGACGAAAATAGTGCACTTTTAACAAAAAATACATTTATAGTGAGGGGGAATGTGGTATAATTATTTTGATTTTAAATTTGCAGCGAAAGGCAGAATTGATATGAAAAATGAGCGTACAATCAACTTTAATAACGGCTGGGAATTTCATCTTACAGAAAACGGAACGGAATATTCCACGGCTTGTGCAGGAGATTTCAGAGCAGTTGAAATTCCGCACGACTGGCTTATATATGACACGGAAAATCTGTATAAAAGCGGCGATGGCTGGTACAGGAAAAAGTTCAATATAAGCTGTAAAGGTGATAAGGTTTACAGAATAGAATTCGACGGCGTTTATATGGACAGCACCGTTTATGTCAATAATAAGAAGGCAGGGGACTGGCATTACGGATATTCTTACTTTGCTTTTGACATAACCGACCTTGTTGAGGACGGTGAGAACACTATTGTTGTGCAGGTGCGTCACAAATCACCAAACTCCAGATGGTATTCCGGCGCAGGCATTTACAGAAATGTGTATCTTACAGTAACCGATCCCGTACATATTGCATATAACGGAATTTACATTTCCGCAGACGGCTCGGACGGCAAAGTCAAAGTCAGTACAGAGGTTGTAGGGGATTGTGATTTTGTACGTTACAGAGTTTATGATGCACAGGGCAATGAGCTTCTCGCAACACAGGACAGCTGTTTTTATGTAAACGATTATAAAAAGTGGGGACTTGATGATCCGTACCTGTACACACTTAAAGCAGAGGTTGTAAAGGGCGGAAACATTACAGACGAATGCGAGAGCACTTTCGGTTTCCGTACAATAAAATTTGACCCCGACGAGGGATTTTTCCTTAACGGTGAATATATGAAGCTTAAAGGTGTGTGCCTGCATCACGACCTTGGCGCATTGGGTTCTGCTGTAAATTACAGTGCAACGGAGCGTCAGATAAAGCTTATGAAGGATATGGGTGCAAACGCTGTCAGAACATCTCATAATATGCCTTCAAGAGAGCTGCTGGAAATCTGCGACAGAATGGGTATGCTTGTAAATTCCGAAAGCTTTGATATGTGGGAAGAACCGAAGACAGAGTTTGACAATGCCCGTTTCTTTAAGGAAACGGCTCACGATGATGTGCTCAGCTGGGTAAAGGGCTGCCGTAATCATCCGAGCGTGATAATGTGGAGCATAGGCAATGAAATCCACGATACGCACGCTTCCGACCACGGTTATGAAATTGCGGAAATGCTCGCAAAATATGTCAGAGAGGCTGACCCCGAAGAAAACGCAGTTGTAACTATCGGTTCAAACTTTATCGAGTGGGAGAGAGCACAGAAAATCGGTGAAATGCTTGTTCATTCAGGCTACAACTATACCGAGAAGTGCTACGATGACCACCATAAAAAATACCCGACCACCGTTATTTACGGCAGTGAAACTTCATCGGCTGTACGAAGCAGAGGAATTTATCATTTTCCTGCCGATATGCCGCAGCTTTCGCACGACGACCATCAGTGCTCCTCGCTTGCAAACAGCTGTGTAGGCTGGGGCAGACCGTCAGAGGATGCCTGGATTCAGGACAGGGACCGTAAATTCTGTGCAGGACAGTTTGTCTGGACGGGTATAGATTATATCGGTGAACCAACGCCTTACAGCACAAAGAACAGCTACTTCGGAATGGCTGATACAGCTTGTTTCCCAAAGGATATTTATTATTTCTACCAGTCTGTGTGGACGGATGTAAAAACAAATCCGATGATCCATCTGCTGCCTTACTGGGACTTCAATGAAGGACAGATAATTGATGTTATTGCCTATACGAACGCACCGAAGGCAGAGCTGTTTTTAAACGGAAAATCTCTTGGAATAAAGGAAATTGACCATAAAAACGGTGTGGTTCTCCACGCTGAATGGAAGGTGCCTTATGAAAAGGGTACGCTTACCGTAAAGGCTATGGATTTACATGGTAATGTAATTGCAGAGGATACGCAGAAAAGCTTTGGAGAAGCTGTAAAGGTTACGGCTTATACAGCTTGCAACAAGGTTTCTGCCGATGGAAAAAAGCTTTGTTTTGTTGAAATAGGGGCTGCCGATGAAAACGGTATTCCTGTTGCAAATGCACGTAACAGAATAAAGGTAGAAGTAAGCGGCGCAGGACGTCTTCTCGGACTTGACAACGGCGATTCTACCGACTATGAGCAGTATAAAACCGACAGCCGCCGTCTTTTCAGCGGTAAGCTTCTTGCAATTATCGGTTCTGACGGCAATCAGGGCGAAATTAATGTAAAGATAAGCTCACAGGGACTTGAAGGAGCTGAGCTCACCATTGTTTCAGAGGGCGAATGTGATTATGAAAAGCTTTTTGTAACTCAGATCAGACCATCAGCAGATAAAGCGGATATTCCTGTAAGAAAGATTGAAGCTGTTATAAACGGCGGTGCAGAATTTGATGAAAACCACACGGAAGCAGATGTTATCTGCAGAATTTTCCCTGAAAACGCTACATATAATGACCTTACCTGCACTCTTGTAAAATCAAACGGCGTAGAAACAAACATCGCAGCAGCAGAGTACAGGGACGGCAATTTTATAATTACCGCAAAGGGTGACGGAGAGTGTATTTTCCGCATCTATGCAAACAACGGCTCCGAATACCCACAGGTAATTTCCGATGTGCCTATTAAAATAACAGGTCTTGGTGAAGCAGTACGCTCACCTTATTCAAAGACCATCGGCGGTAATTACAACATAAGCAGTATTCCTCTTAACGTTATTGAAGACAATGCTCTCGGCGGCTTTACAGAAAGATGCTGGGCAGGATATTCTTCGTTTGATTTCGGCAAAACAGGCAGTGAAGTTCTGCGCCTTTACATCGGAAACTGTGCAAACAGGGATATACCGATTGAAGTCTGGGACGGTGTTCCTGAAGAAGAGGGCAGCGTAAAGCTTATTACTGCAATGTTCCCTCACAATAACTGCTGGAACAGCGCAGAACCGTATGATTTTGCTCTGCCGACAAAGCTCAGGGGTATGCATAATATCTGTTTTGTTATTGCAGAAAAGTGCATTTTCGGCGGTTTTGAGTTTGTAAAGTGTGAAAAGGCTTATGCACAGCTCAACGCAGGCGATAATGACAATGTTTACGGTGATGACTTTGAAGTAAACGGCAGCTGTGTTGAAAAGATAGGCAACAATGTTGTGCTTGAGTTTACTGATATGGATTTCGGAGAAGGCACCTGCAAGCTTGAAGTTTACGGCAGAACACCTAACGAAATAAACACCATACAGCTCCGCTATACAGAAAACGGTGCAAGAAAGACCCAGCTTCTTGAATTTGCTTGTTCCGACGAATATATTGCAAGAGAGTTTGAAATTGAAAAAATAAGCGGCGTAACCGATGTAAGCTTTGTGTTTATGCCCGGCAGTAAATTTGATTTCGGCAGCTTCAGATTTATAAAATAAGAGGGTACTGTTATGAATGAACTTATAACAAGGCTTGCCGTGATAGTTATATGTGTTGCTGTGCTGGCTGCGGTTGTGGCTGTGTTTATACTTGGCAGGGAAGACGACGGAGACTCTATTCCTGACGATGTTTCCTTGTATACTGAGCAGATAACGGAAGCGGTATCCGTTTCGGAAACTGCTGCTGAAACAACAGCCGCTTTATCTGTTTCCGAAACAAAGACGGGAACAGAAAGCGAAACCACCACCGTACCCTCTGAAACGTCAGAAATTTCGGAAACATCATCTTCACGTACCATAATCACCAGCCGTGTCCGCAAGGAATATGACAACAACGCTGTTTATATTGATATGGAAAATATTTTACAGCTGCCTGAGCTTCCTGTGGGATGTGAAATAACCGCACTTACGATTATGCTTAAATACTGCGGCTTTGACGCTGATAAAACGGTGCTTGCAAGAGATTATCTTCCGCTGGGAGGATATGTAAAGGAAGAAGACGGCAAGGTCTACAAGGACAGCTTTTTCGATTACTTTATCGGCGACCCGTTTTCAAGGGGCTACGGCTGTTTTTCAAATGCCATAGAAAAGGCAGCGAATAAGTACATTGCCGATAACGGCGGCGGTTATACCGTCTACAATATTTCGGGAGCGCATCCCGATCTGCTGTATGATTATCTTGCACAGGGTATACCTGTTATCTGCTGGGCAACGGACGGAATGATTGAGCCTGAGTTCTACGAAAGCTGGTACGACAGCGAAACAGGCGAAAAGCTTGACTGGTATATAAACGAGCACTGCTTTGTGCTGGCAGGCTTTAATATGGACGGCAATTTTGTCACTCTCAACGACCCTATGAAGGGTATCATCGACTATAACATAAACAAGTTTGAAACACGCTACCGTCAGATGAACAGCCAGGCAATCGTAATCTTAAAGGACGGCGTTCTGCCTATCGAAGCCGAGCTTACGGAAACAGTGACAACAGCAATGCCCGTTACCGAAGCAACGGAGGCTGAAACAGTATCTGAAACGACGGAAGAAACGACAGAAATTTCAGAAGATACGGCAGAATAAACAAATTTAATTAAATTTCAGAAATTTTATGAAAAACCTCTTTTCAAATCTTGCAAAATGTGTTAGAATTAATTATGTTTAAAAGTGTTGATACTTTATCATAATGGAGGGTATATATAAAATGAGTAAAATTCGTGTTGGTATCGTTGGCTACGGCAATCTGGGCAAGGGCACGGAGCTTGCATTGAGACAGACTCCCGATATGGAGCTTGCATGCGTGTTTACAAGACGTGACCCGTCTGCTCTGGAAATATTGACAGCAGATGTGCCTGTTTACGCTATGGACGACATTGAAGCGCATAAGAATGACGTTGACGTGCTTATTCTCTGCGGCGGCAGTGCAACAGACCTTCCTGTGCAGGGACCGAAGCTTGCAGAGATGTTCAATACAATCGACAGCTTTGATACACACGCAAAGATCCCCGAATATTTTGAAGCAATGGATGCTGCTGCAAAGAAGGGCGGCAATGTAAGCATAATTTCTGTTGGCTGGGATCCTGGTATGTTCTCGATTAACCGTCTTTACGGCAGCTGTATCCTCCCCGAAGGCGAAACCTATACCTTCTGGGGCAAGGGCGTAAGTCAGGGACATTCCGATGCAATAAGAAGAATTGACGGAGTAGCTGATGCAAGACAGTATACCATTCCGATAGATGAAGCTGTAGAAGCTGTAAGAAGCGGCTCAAATCCACAGCTTACAACACGTCAGAAGCATCTGAGAGAATGTTTTGTAGTTGCAAAGGAAGGTGCTGACAAGGCAAAGATTGAAAATGAGATAAAGACAATGCCGAACTATTTTGCTGATTATGATACAGTGGTACACTTTATTTCAGCAGAAGAATTACAGCGTGACCACAGCGGTCTGCCACACGGCGGCTTTGTAATCAGAAGCGGCAAGACAGGTCTTAACAAGGAAACAAACCACATCGTTGAGTATTCATTGAAGCTTGGCTCAAACCCAGAGTTTACATCAAGCATTCTTGTTGCATATGCAAGGGCAGCAGTAAAGCTTTCCCGTGAGGGAGTATGCGGTGCCAAGTCTGTATTTGACATTGCACCTGCATATCTTTCACCTAAGAGTCCTGCGGAATTAAGAGCAGAAATGCTTTAAGCATAATAAAAGGCATAGCGGATTTTCCGTTATGCCTTATTTTATAAGGAGGGATATTTATGAATGTGTTTGTGGTTTACTGCCATCCCAGTTCAGAGAGTTTTACCTATAAAGTAAAAGAACAGTTTGTGAAAGGACTTGAAGCGGTAGGACACAGCTATGAAATTTCAGATTTGTATAAAATGAACTTCAACTCAGTTTTTTCGGAGCAGGAGTATCTTAGGGAGGCTTTTTACAAGCTTGAAGCACCGATTCCCGATGATGTGAGGATTGAGCAGAGCAAAATAAACAATGCGGATGCCATAGTTTTTATTTATCCCGATTTCTGGACGGACGCACCTGCAATGCTTGGGGGCTGGTTTCAGAGGGTGTGGACCTACGGCTATGCTTACGGTGACGCTCCTACGATGAAAAAGCTTGAAAAAGCATTGTTTCTTGTAACAATGGGAGGAAAGCTTTCCGATAAAAAGCGTCAGATACAGGTTGAAGCGATGAAAACAGTTATGATAGGTGACAGGATAGCTGACCGTGCAAAGGAAACCGAAATGATAGTTTTCGATGAAATGACACGTGGTTACGGAAATGACGGACACCGTGATGAAAATGAGGTAATTTTTCTTAAAAAAGCCTATGAGCTTGGTCTGAATATGTAAAAAAAGTGCTGTTGTACGTCTGTACAGCAGCACTTTAAGTTTAAATTGAAATATTACTTGTAAAGAGGACCGTAGTAAGCGCAAGCTCTGTAATCTGCAGATTCAATATCAGCAGTACCGAAGCCTGACCATGTGTGTGGACGGTAAATTCTGTCTTCAGAAACGTTGTGGAGAGAAACAGGAATACGGAGCATTGAAGCGAGAGTGATGAGGTCGTCACCGATATGACCGTATGTAAGTGAGCCGTGGTTAGCGCCCCAGTTAGCCATTACGCTGTAAACATCCTTGAATGCACCCTTGCCTGTAAGATTTGGAACAAACCATGTTGTAGGCCATGTCTTGTCTGTACGGAGGTCAAGAGGCTGGTGGATCTCGTCAGGGAGGCAGACTGTGTAGCCTTCTGCAATCTGAAGTGTAGGACCTACGCCTTCAATAATGTTTACACGCATCATTGTAACAGGCATTTCAGCGATTGTCTTGAAGTGTGAAGAATATCCGCCGCCTCTGAAATAGCCGAGGTTAGCCTGGCACCAGTCAGTAGCTTCAAGCATAGCGTTGATGTCGTTTTCAGTTACATCCCACCAAGGCTTGATAACACCGTTGCCGTTTTCATCCTTGGAAGCACCTGTTCCGTCGAGAGCAGCCGCACCTGAGTTGATGAGGTGGATAAAGCCGTTTGCAGCCTTGCCTTCCGGCTTCTTTCCTGTAACACGTTCAACAGCTTCAGGGCTCCAGTAAGTTCTTACATCTGCAAAAACAGAAGCTGTACCTGTGAGAAGGCGTCCGAAAATCATAGCAGTACCGTTAAGACCGTCGTTTTCAGTAGCAAGAGTAACAGGCTGTTTCTTACCGTTCCAGTCAAATGAGGAGTTGAGGATACTTTCGGAGAAGTCAGCGTTAGGGAGCCAGTCTGTCCACTGTCTCTGACCCTGGAAGCCGCCGTAAATAGCGTTTCTGCCGCGTGATTCTTCCATCCAGCCCATTTCAGCAAGCTTTTCGTTGCCGAGCATAATATCACGGATGATAAGAGTCATCTTAGCACAGAACTGCCACTGTTCTTCCTTGGTCATAACGTCCTTGTTGCCCGGGTTGACTTCTTCGTTGACGTCCATACCCTCAGGGCACTTTTCCTTGATCCATGCAAGAGCCTTTTCGTATTCAGCCTCGTCATAAATCTTAAGCTTGATACGGCGGAGAATTTCTGTCATATCAACCCATTCAGGACGGATGCCGAGGTATTTCTGCATAAAGTTTGCATCGCACCATGAGCCTGCGATACCCATAGAAACACCGCCAAGACCAACATAAGCCTTGTTTCTGAGAGAGCCGACTGCAACAGCACAGCGTGCAAAGCGGAGAATTTTTTCTGCAACATCGTCAGGGATGGATGTGTCAGTCATATCCTTTACATCGTGGCCGTAAATTGCAAATGCAGGCAGACCCTTCTGAGCGTGAGCAGCCATAACAGCAGCAAGATAAACAGCGCCCGGTCTTTCAGTACCGTTGAAGCCCCATACAGCCTTGATTGTAAGAGGGTTCATATCCATTGTTTCCGAGCCGTAGCACCAGCAAGGAGTAACGGAAAGTGTAGCGCATACATTCTGTGTAGCGAAAAATTCTTCTGTGCGGTAAGCTTCAGCGCCGCCGCCGATTGTGCAGGGGCCGATTACGCATTCAACAGGAGTGCCGTCAGCGTAGCGGCAGTTAGCTTCAATAAGCTCCTTTGCAGCCTTAGCCATATTCATTGTCTGAACCTCGAGAGATTCTCTGATACCGAACTGACGTCCGTCAATTACCGGTCTGATACCAATTCTTGGGTACATTTCAATCAATCCTTTCGATTATTTAATAATGTTGATATAATTTTTGTAAGCTTCTTCCCATTTGTCGCAGTCGCAAGGGGAGAATGTCTTTATGTTATCTGATGCTGCAACTATCTTTCGTGCAGTTTTAATGTCGGGAATGTCACCCGAAGCGATAAGCTGAACAGCGATGTTGCCGTAAGCCGTAGCTTCGATAGGACCTGCACAAACCTCACAGTTGCAGGCGTTGGCGGTCATCTGACAGAGCATACCGTCCTTTGTTCCGCCGCCCATAAGATAAATTTTGCTGTAATCCTTGCCAGTGCACTGCTTGATTTCGTCAAAGGTCTGACGGTATTTAAGTGCAAGACTCTCGTAAATACAGCGCATAATTTCGCCAACGGAGGAGGGGACAGCCTGACCTGTTTTTTCGCAGTATTCCTGCACACGTTTCGGGATATTTCCCACAGGAACAAACTCAGGTGCGTCAGGGTCGATAAAGCACTTGAACGGCTCTGTTTCCAGCGCAAGCTTTTCAAGGTCTGCAAAGGAATAGTCGTTTCCGTCACGCGTAAACTGACGGCGTGATTCCTGAATAAGCCACAGGCCGATGATGTTTTTGAGGAAGGTGGTTTTGCCGCCGTAGCCGATTTCGTTTGTAATGTTTAAAGCGGCAGAAGTTTCGTTTATGACAGGCTCATCGACTTCCGTGCCGAAAAGTGACCAGGTACCGCAGGAGATGAAAATGAAATCGTCTTCCTGAGTAGGGGTGGCCGCCGCCGCACTCTGGGTATCGTGACCGCATACCGACATAACCTTAGCCTTGGGAATGTTAAGCTCTTCACAAATTTCATCCGTAAGCATACCAACCTCTGTGCCCGGCATACAAATCTGCGGAAGCATAATTCTTGGTATGCACAGTGCTCTAAGCACCGTATCCGACCAGTCCTTGTTTACAGCATTAAGAAGCTGAGTTGTGGAAGCAATTGAAAGCTCCGCACGCTTTTTGCCTGTAAGCAGGTAGTTGAAAAGGTCAGGCATAAGCAGCATCGTTTCAGCATTACGCAGAAAATCGGGGCGTTTATGTTTAAGTGAAAGCAGCTGGAAGGCGGTGTTTATTTCCATAAACTGATTACCCGTGATTTTGTAGAACTGCTGTTTGTCAATAAGCTTGAACGATTCATCAAGCATACCCTTTGTGCGTTCATCACGATAGTTTACAGGCAGTTCGAGAATGTGACCGTCCTTACCGATAAGACCGAAATCAACACCCCACGTATCAACTGCAAGGCTGTCAAATCCGCCGCTGTCAGCAGCCTTTACAAGACCCTGTTTTACTTCGTGGAAAAGCCGTGGCAGATCCCAGTAGAGGGTACCGTTCATTTTTACGGGAGTATTTTCAAAGCGGTGTATTTCTTCAAGCCTGATGGTTTCGCCGTCAAATGTGCCGATGATTGCCCTGCCGCTTGAAGCGCCGAAGTCGAAGGCTAAAACTCGTTTTGCGCTCATTTTACAACACCCTTTTTAAGAATAATGTTAGCGTAGATAGCCTCTTCGCCCGTAGCAATTACCGCATAAGCAGTCTTTGCACGTTCATAAAAAGCATAGCGTTCTATCATTTCGATCTTGCAGTTTTCAGGCTCGTACTTGTTTATAACAGCCTTGTAATCGTCCCAGATAGTCGGAACAACATTGTCGCCCTTTACGACCTCCATCAGCATAACAGGCTTTTCGGTGTAGGTGTCCAGAGGGAAAAACTGCATAATAGCGTCAAGAAGCTCTGTAACGCCGTGACCGTCACAGCGTATAACACGCTGACCGTAGGTTTCGGCAGGGAAGTTTCCGTCTGCAATAACGATTTCGTCGCCGTGACCCATTTCCATAAGTGTTTTAAGCAGGTCGGGGGACATTATCTTTGGTATATTTTTAAGCATTTTAATCATCTCCTTGTAATCTTTCTTTCGGGGGATTGCCCTTGCTGACAGTGCATTCTATGGTAAGTCTCGTATCTTCGTAGTGCCTTGTGTTTGGCTGAGGGTATTGTGATATGACAATTCCCTTAGGAACTTCAGAACTATACTCATAAACTGATTTGAAATCGTAATATAAAGCATATTGTTGTTTGCATTCTTCAAAGCTATATCCTTTAAAATCAGGCAGATTTATTGGAAATCCTCCGCACTGTGTACCAAGTTCATGCCGTGAAGCTATTGCACTGAAGAGTACAGCACATAAAAATACCATGCATAAAACCGCTAAAACAATTTTCTTAGGCAAAGACATATCATTCTCCTTAAAGTATCTTTTTGAACCCAAGGCTGTACTTCTGATACCCTCTTTTTTCGTAGAAGCCGTGAACGTCTGAACGCTGCATTCCAATTTCAAGTGTATATTTCATTTAAAGCGTCCTTTAAACAAGGGCAAACCGAACGCAGAAACGCTCGGTTTGCATAGTTTAATCGGTTAAATTACATAAGGGAGTTGTAAAGAGCAGTAATATCTTCAACGGAAGTATCCTTAGGGTTGCCCGGACGGCAAGCGTCATCAAATGCGGACTGTGCAAGGAAAGGAATGTCCTCAGCCTTAACAATATCCTTAAGGTCAGCAGGGATGCCGACATCAGCGGAAAGCTTCTTTACAGCGTCGATAGCAGCCTTTCTGTATTCTTCCTGTGACATAGCGTCAACGCCCTGAACGCCCATAGCTCTTGCGATTTCACGGTACTTTTCGCCTGTTGCTTCAGCGTTGTATTCCATAACAGTAGGGAGAATGATAGCGTTAGCAACGCCGTGTGGTGTGTCATAAAGAGCACCGAGAGGGTGAGCCATTGAGTGAACGATACCAAGACCTACGTTAGAGAAGCCCATACCAGCAACATACTGACCGAGAGCCATATCTGCTCTGCCTTCCTTGGTGTTGTCAACAGCACCTCTGAGACTTCTTGCAATAATTTCGATAGCCTTAAGGTGGAACATATCGGAGAGTTCCCATGCACCCTTTGTGATGTAGCCTTCAATAGCGTGAGTAAGAGCGTCCATACCTGTTGCAGCAGTAAGGCTCTTAGGCATAGTTTCCATCATTTCAGGGTCAACGAAAGCAACCACAGGAATATCGTGCGGGTCTACGCAAACCATCTTTCTGTTGTTTTCAGCGTCTGTGATAACGTAGTTGATTGTAACTTCAGCAGCTGTACCTGCAGTTGTAGGAACAGCAAGGATAGGAACGCACTTATTCTTTGTGTCAGCAACGCCTTCAAGGCTCTTTACATCAGCAAATTCAGGGTTTGTGATGATGATACCGATAGCCTTAGCTGTGTCCATCGAGGAGCCGCCGCCGATAGCGATAATGCAGTCTGCTGCGGAAGCCTTGAATGCAGCTACGCCGTTCTGAACATTTTCAATAGTAGGGTTAGGCTTGATGTCGGAGAAGATGTCATAAGCAATGCCTGCACCGTCGAGAACATCAGTAACCTTCTTTGTAAGGCCAAACTTGATGAGGTCAGGGTCGGAGCAAACGAGAGCCTTTTTGAAGCCTCTGCCCTTTGCTTCGTCAGCGATTGCAGCGATAGCGCCTGCACCGTGATAGGATGTTTCGTTGAGGATAAATCTGTTTGCCATTTTAAATGCACTCCTTTTAATAAGTTTTAATGGTGGAAACAGCCACCGTAAATTTACTTTTTATATTTTTTCCGACGTATTTATTTCTTCCATCATAAACGTCTTGTCCGTGTCTTTTTCAGAATTGGAAGTGTAATTATAATTCTTCATAATTTCATTATCGGAGTAACGCTTTGAGTCCTGATTTGATGTAAGCAGCGTGTTAAAATAAGGGTATCCTTCCTGTGATTTAAGAAAGTCAAGCCGCTTATATTTTGTAAAGCAAACACATTGCAATGCAAAACCTGCGAGAGACAGAATAAAGAACAGGGGATTTTCGTTAACACAATACATTATCAGAAGAAAAACAAGCACTGCAATTGAAATCATTGTAGCTTTTTTCTCCATCATTCTTGAAAAAGAAAAGCAGACCAGCGATACAACGGATAACAGCAGTATAAATAAAAAGCCTGCGGAAGGAGCAACCTTACCTGCTGTTATGATGATTGAAATCAAGCTGAAAAAGCCTAATAACAAATACAGCAATGACGGTACAGCACTAAAAATAAAGGCTGTGTTGAAAAGCTTTTTCAGCTCACTCATTTCCTTGAAGTTTTCATTGATAAGCTCATAATCAGACGAAGCCATTGCCGTACCTCATTTCGCATTACTTGTCGCCGTAAGGATATTTCTTGTAGCCTGGGTGTCTGCCTGTAACCTTGTAATTTTCACGCATACTGCACAGACGGTCGATATTTTCACGGGAGATTTCTCTTTCACCGCCGAGAAGATGGGCAGTAAGGGAAATCTTAGCGAAAAGTTCAAGAGTTTCCATACGGTAGTAAGCTGTGATAAGGTCTGCGCCTACGGAAAGAGCACCGTGATTCTGGAGAAGCATTACATCGTGATTTTCGAGATAAGGTGTAATTGCTTCGGGAACTTCGTATGTAGACGGTGTACCGTAAGGTGTAACAGGGATAGAGCCGATAGCGATTACCGATTCGATCATAGTGTAGCCGTCAAGAGCCTTGTTTGCCACTGCATAGCCTGTTGCTGTCGGCGGATGAGCGTGAAGAACGGAGCCTACGTCATCTCTTACCTCATAGCAGCGCAGGTGCATCTTTATTTCGGAAGAAGGTCTGTAACCTTCAAGAGCCTCAAGGATTTCGCCCTGAGCATTGATTTTAACGATTTTTTCAGGTGTGATAAAGCATTTGCTTATACCTGTCGGGGTAGCAAGGAAGTTGCCGTCTTCAAGCTTAACGGAGAGATTACCGTCATTAGCCGCAACCCAGCCAAGCTGCCACATTTTATGGCAGATGTCACACATCTGCTCTTTAATCTGTTGTTCGTTCATTGGACTAACCTCATTTCTTTGAAAAGAAAGTAATATAAATGTCTGCAATGTAAATATTGATTTGTAAACAATTACATTGTACATTTATGTTTATATTATACAACATAACCGTTAAAAAGTCTACAAATATTCGTAAATTAGCCTAAAAAATAAAATCCACACTTTTGTTTATTTTGCACAAAAGACGTGGATTTTAATAGTATTATTTTACTTTGATGAAAGTATCAGCCCAGTTCAAGCATTTTGTCAATGCAAACGGAAGCACGTTTTATCTGTTCATCCGGCATATTAATTTCAAGGCCGCCATTTCCTGTGAGACAGTTGTAAACATCAACAAGGGTGGTTGATTTCATATCTGCACAGATGAGATTTTTTGAAAGAGGGTAGAATTTTTTATCAGGGCAGATGTACTGCAGATGTTCTGCGATGGAAATTTCCGTACCGATGATGAATTCTTTCGCATCGGATTTTACGGCATAATCAACTATACCCGAAGTTGAGCCGATGTAGTCGGCGTGCTTGCAGACCTCAGGCTTGCATTCGGGGTGAACAAGCAGGAGAGCGTCAGGGTGAGCAGCCTTGGCGTCAAGCACAGCCTGTTCCTTTACAGCAGCGTGAACAGGACAGCCGCCGTTAATAAGCTGAACGTTCTTTTCGGGAAGCTTTTCCTTTACAAAAGCACCCAGATTGCAGTCGGGGATAAAGAGGATGTTCTTATTTTCGATTTTACTGCATATTTCAAGAGCAGAGCTTGAAGTTACGCAGACGTCGCAGTGCTCTTTAAGTGCGGCGGTAGTGTTTATGTAAGCAACGACCGTGTAGTCGGGGTACTGCTTTTTAAGCTCGATAAGCTCATCCGCACTGACCTGTTCTGCCATAGGACAGCCTGCGCATGGAGAGGACAGGATAACCTTTTTTTCGGGTGAAAGAATTTTGCAGGTTTCAGCCATAAAATGCACACCGCACATTATGAGGGTGTCATTTTTGTCCTGCTGAGCAAGCTGTGAAAGCTTGAACGAGTCGCCTGTGTAATCGGCAATTTCCTGAATTTCTTCAGCAACGTAGCTGTGAGCGAGTATGGTAATATTTTTTTCCTTCTTCAAACGCAGAATTTCTGCCTGTAAATCCTTGATCATAATATCTCCTTTATGTAACCATCGTAAAAAACGATGGAATTAATTTTTATTATCTTTGTTTTCGTCTGTTTTTTCTTCAGTGTTTTCTGTTTTAACCTCTGTCTTTTTCTTGAAAATATCTTCAAAATAATTCTGTCTTGGCGGCTGTGAAGTTTCCTTTTTATTTGTCTTTTCTTCGTGGTAAACAATATAATCGGCAGTAGCTGTTGATAATCCCTTTTTCTTAAGCAGGAAATTAATAAAGTCACTTACGAGAGTGTAAACTACCGCAAAAACAGGGACACCAAGCACCATGCCTGCAAAACCGAAAAGACCGCCGCCGATAAAGATCGCAAACATTACCCAGAAAGCAGAAAGTCCCGTTGAGTCACCGAGGATTTTCGGACCGAGGATGTTTCCGTCAAACTGCTGAAGGATGAGAATGAAAATAATGAATGGAATAACCTGTTTAGGTGCAGCAACAAGCAGCAGTACGGCACTTGGTATAGCACCGAAGAACGGGCCGAAGAACGGAATAATGTTTGTTATGCCTACAACAACGCTGATGAGAGCGACGAACTCCATCTTCATTATTGTCATACAGATGAAACATAGGATACCGATTACGAGTGAATCAAGAAGCTTGCCTGAGATAAAGCCGCTTAAAGTCTGGTTTGTGTGTGCGGCAATACCGAGTACGCTGTTGCTCATCTGCTTAGGGAAAACAGCAATAACGCACTTACGCATCTGACCGAGGAATTTTTCCTTGCTGAAAAGCAGGTAGATGGCTACGATAAATCCGATAAGGAAATCCTTGAGACCGATGATAATTCCTACTGCACCGTCCTTGAGCTTTACGGCAATGTTAGCAACGGAAGGCATAATATTATTTACAAAATCGACGATTTTAGGCTGTATGCTTTCAAACTGTGACTCCACGAAATTTGAGATGTCAGGGTAATCCTCAAAGAAGGTATAGATTGAATTTTCCAGATTATCCATATAAACGGAAAAGTTGCTGATAATTCCGACAATACTGTCGATGACCTGCGGAAGAAGGATAGCAATAAGGGAGGTAAGTATAGCAACAAGAAGGATAATGCTTATGGCAACGCTTAAAACACGCACGATTTTGGGGTGTTTCTTTTTCTTTTCAATGACTTTTTTTAGCTTGCGTTCAAACCATACCATTATGGGGTTAGCGATGTAAGCGATAACGATACCCCAGGTAACAGGCGCAAGAACACGTGCTATTTCCTTAAGATAGCCTGCAATAACCTCTGATTTCTGGATAAGAACTATCATAAGCAGGCATATTGCAAATGTAATTATTGTGTAAATTGAGATAGTGGTATATTTTTTATTGAATTCAACCTTCATAAAAACCGTCCTTTGCTTTGACGTTATCCGATTAAAAATATTATATCATTAAATCTTTTGAAAGTAAAGTGAATTTGCATACTAATGTATATATTTTAGTCATATATTTACCGTCTATACATAAAATGGAAACTGAAAATTATTATAAAAGTGTAAAAAGTATAAAATCCACTTTAATTTGGTTGGTGTATATGGTATAATTATAATAGTTAGTTTTTACAGACAGCGGTGATAATCAGCCGTAGTCAGCGGAGGTTTTTTTATGGAAAATAACAGGTTTGTTTCTGCCAGAAGGCAGGCGTTGAGCAGGTATTTCAAAAGATTGAACGATATGCAGAAGAAGGCTGTTTTTACAGTAGAGGGACCTGTTCTTATACTTGCGGGAGCAGGAAGCGGAAAGACCTCTGTGCTTGTAAACAGAATTGCGAATATGGTCAATTTCGGTGACGCTTATGCAGACGAGAACTGTCCTGCATTTGTAACAGAGGATGATATAAGCTTTCTTGAAAGTTATGACGGTGAAAGAGATGAAGAAACCGTATCAAGGCTTAAAGAGCTGATTGCCGTAAACACTATCGACGCCTGGCGTATAATGGCGATCACCTTTACAAACAAGGCGGCAGGAGAGCTTAAAGAACGTCTTGCGGATATGCTTGGAAACAAGGCGGAGGATATTACTGCGGCAACCTTCCATTCCGTATGTGTACGCATTTTAAGACGTGAGATCGACAGGCTGGGGTATGAAAAGAACTTTACCATTTACGACAGTGACGACAGTCAGCGATTGCTTAAGTCCTGCTATGACCCTCTTGACCTTTCAGATAAGACATTTCCGCCGAAAGCTGTTCTTTCAGCAATTTCCCACGCCAAGGACAGTCTTATAACACCTGAGGAATTTGAAGAGCAGGCAGGCGGCGATTATCGTTTGCTGGGATATGCAAAGCTTTATAAATTGTATCAGGAGCGTCTTAAAAGTGCAAATGCCGTTGACTTTGATGATATAATCAATCTTACCGTGCGTCTTTTTGAGCAGGAGCCTGAGGTTCTTGACCATTACAGCAACAGATACAGATATATAATGGTAGATGAGTATCAGGACACGAACTATGCACAGCTTAAGCTTGTTACGCTTCTTTCGCAGAAGTACAACAATATCTGCGTAGTAGGTGACGATGACCAGTCCATCTATAAATTCAGAGGCGCAACAATAGAAAATATCCTTAAATTCACAGAGCAGTTTGACGGTGCAACAGCAATAAGACTTGAGCAGAATTACCGTTCAACCCAGAATATCTTAAATGCTGCAAACTCTGTTATCTCAAATAATACAGCACGAAACGCAAAGCAGCTCTGGACAGATACAGGCGACGGCGAAAAAATCGTTCTCTATAAAGCGTCGGATGAGTCTGCGGAGTCACGCTATGTTGCAAGTACAATACTTGAAGGTGTGCAGAACGGTGCAGAGTACAGGGATTTTGCCGTGCTTTACAGAATGAATGCACAGTCAAACAGCCTTGAACGTGCTTTTACCGCAAGCGGAATACCGTATAAGGTAATAGGCGGTCAGCGTTTCTATGACCGCAAGGAAATAAAGGATATGATAGCATACCTTGCCGTGCTCAACAATGACAGGGATATGCTCCGTTTCAAGCGTATCATAAACGAGCCTAAGCGTGGTCTTGGTGACTCTACCGTTGCGATGATAGAGCAGATGTCTTCTGATATGGGAATGTCGCCCATAGATGTTATGAGCAACGCCGCCGATTATCCTATCCTCTCCAAAAAATCAGCCGCACTTAAAAAGACCGCCGATATGTTTATCAAGCTTAAACAGACGGCGGAAACAGAGCCGCTTGACGTGCTTCTGGATGAGCTGCTGGATGTTACGGGATACCGTACATATATGGAAAATCAGGGTGACGAGGGTGCAGGCAGGCTTGAAAATATTGCCGAACTTAAATCAACAATGGTGGAATATATGGAAAGCAAGCCTGACGGTGATTACAGTCTTTCCGAGTTCCTTGAGGAAATATCGCTTTATACCGATGTGGATAAAATGACCGATGATGAAAATGTTGTATGTATGATGACGGTGCATTCCGCAAAGGGACTTGAATTTCCAACGGTGTTTATGGTTGGTCTTGAAAACGGTATTTTCCCGAGCACAAGAAGCACCGATACACTTGAAGACCTTGAAGAGGAACGCCGCCTTGCTTATGTAGCAATAACCCGTGCAAAGAAAAAGCTGCACATATCCTATGCACAGCAGAGAATGCTTTTCGGCTCAACCAACCGCAATATGGTTTCACGTTTTATCAAGGAAATTCCTGCGGAATATATTGAGCGTGTAGACGGTACCGTTGCAAGAAAGGCTGCCGAAGCGGATGTAATTGTGCAGAATTCAAGCAGTTATACGCTTCAGAGCCAGCTGGCAAGCAAACGTATCGAGCAGGCTAAAAAAGCAGCTGCTTCATCTGACGAATATACCGTGGGTGAAAAAATACTTCACGGAAAATTCGGTGAGGGTACGATCCTTTCCGTAAAGAAAATGTCCAACGATTCAATGCTGGAGATAGCATTTGAAACGGTAGGCACAAAAAAAGTAATGGCGAATTTTGCCAAGCTTAAAAAACTGAATTAAAATAAAAACGGTTAAGCCGCAGAGGGGACGCCTCGTAAGCTTAACCGTTTTATTCGTTTATATCAATATCAAACTGTTCTTCTTCGTTGTTGAGAACATAGGTAATGACCTTGTTGTAAAAACCTGCGGGATTAAGCAGGATTTTTTCTTTTATGATGCCTGCCTGGTCTTCATCGGGAGCATACAATGAAATACGCATTAAATCGTATCCCGTGTCCTTGACAATGCAGTCAACCTCACAGCCGTTAGGCACTTTTTTTATGCTTATGTCAGCTTCGCTTTCACGCTTGAGCTTTGCAAAGAAAGCGAATGCCGCACGGAGAATTCTTTTTCTGAAGTAGTAGGGGATAAACTCGTTGTAATAATCCGAGCTTAACTGTCCCTTTTCTTCAAGCACGATAAATTCCGTACCGTTTATGCTTTTTTTTGAAACAGCACCGCTTTTAAGCAGCTCCGACATTGCCTCGGTGTAATAAAAATAGTTTATAACCTCGCTGTTCAGCGCTATTTCGTAAAGCTGCTCCTCCGTAACAGGACGATCAAGCTTGTTCAGCATATAGCATATGGAAATTTTCACATCGTGAGCTGATGACAATTCTGTTGTAAAATCGTCCATTTTAAATATCCTTTCGGGTTTTATTTTGCATTTTTGAGAAGCTCATCCAGGTCAGCATTAAAGTCGGTAGTAAGTTCATCCATTGCGTTTTCCGGGATACCGCCCTCGCCGCCTTTTGTAAGGTAATCGGCAATATCAACACAGCCCTCACGCCGCTGATTAAGATTTTTTTCCTTAGTACGCTGTTCAGCCTGCTTTTTAAGCTCCTCATACTGACGCATATAAACGCCTCTGGTGTTTGCGATAGGGACAGGCTCGCCGATCAGATCAATGAAATCGGGGTAGCCCTCCTGCTGTGAAAGAAACTTGAATTCCTTTAATTGTCTTCCGATAACATCACAGCACCAGAAGCCGTAAAAGCTTCCCACCATAAGAATAACGGATTTCCATAACTCCATACTCTGATTGAATATTGTGATGAAACCATAGACAAAGGACACGACGTATAATAGCTTAAGTGCCGTATTGCAGCCTTTGACTTTAAAGATATGTGTTATACCTGCCAGAACGGAAACAAAAAACAGATAGAGCATAAGCAGGTGAGGTACAGTATAAGCAAGAGGTAACTCCTCATCACGGCCTGTGGCATAATTCGTAATTATCTGTCCGAAATACATACTGCCGCCTGCAAGAAGTGCAAGGGCTCTTATGAAATAATAGAGCATAAGACCGACAAATAATCCGCCGAATGGAAGAATTATAAGGAAAAATGCTGTCTTAAACTTGCTTTTTGCTTCAAAGCTTCTTTTTCTGTATTCCTCGAATTTTCGTTCACGATGAACTGATGCCATAACAATACCTCCGTCTGAAAGGGGATAGCTTAAAAGTTAGGATAATCAAGCATATGTGAAAGAATAGCAATGTTTGCAGCAGCTTCAACACAAGGTACAGCTCTCGGAACAACACAAGGGTCGTGTCTGCCTTTAATTTCGATGACTTCATTCTTAAGGTTGCTGTAATCAATGGTTTCCTGAGGCTGTGCAATTGACGGTGTAGGCTTGAAAGCGACTCTGAACACGATAGGCATACCTGAAGAAATACCGCCTAGAATACCGCCGTGGTTGTTTGTCTTGGTGAGAACGTGACCGTATTCATTTACGTAGAATTCGTCGTTGTTCTGACTGCCAAGCATTGTAGCAACCTGGAAGCCTGCGCCGAATTCGATACCCTTTACGGCAGGGATACCGAAAACAAGCTGAGAAATGCTGTTTTCAAGGCCTTCAAACATAGGCGAGCCTATGCCGGCAGGTACGTTTGTAACAGCGCATTCAACGATACCGCCTACGCTGTCCATACATTCACGGGCTTTAGCGATGTCGTCAAACATAGCCTGACCCTTTCTGTCGCTGATTGTGGGGAATTTCTTGTGACGGAGAGCGATTATCTGCTCTCTTGAAATCTCACAGGGATTGAAGCGTGTGTCCTTGATGTTGTGTATCTGAAGGATGTGTGAGCCTGTGTAAATACCTCTGCGTTCAAGAATCTGACCGCAGATAGCGCCTGCGAATACAAGCGGAGCAGTTAATCTGCCTGAGAAATGACCGCCGCCCCTTACATCGTTGAAGCCCTTGTAGCGGAGCGCACCTGTGTAGTCAGCGTGACCCGGACGTGCAAGCTTGGAGATGTTGCCGTAGTCCTGTGAGTGTGTATCGGTGTTGCTGATAAAAGCGGTGAGGGGAGTGCCTGTTGTGTAGCCGTTGTAAACGCCTGAAACGATGTTAGGCATATCCTTTTCGCTTCTGGGAGTAGAAGTAGCGTCCTTTTTGGGAGCACGTCTTGCCATAAAATCACGGAGAGCCTCAAGATCAATACGCTCACCTGCAGGGAGATTGTCAATTACAACGCCGATAGCAGGGCCGTGGGACTCGCCGAAAATGGACATTGTAACATTATGATTCCAGAATGAAGACATTTTTGTCAATCCTTTCAATAAAAGTTAAGGCTGAAGCTGTTTAATCAATAAATTCAAATCTGCCGCCGAGAACTTTGAAATCGTCCCAGAAACCTGGATAGCTCTTGGAAACGGCCTCGCAGTCTGAAATAATAACAGCGCCGTCTGACATAGTTGAAGCAATTGCGGATGCCATAACGATTCTGTGGTCGTTGCAGCCGTCAATAGTTCCGCCCTTGAATCTTTCAACAGGACGTATGATAAGGTAATCGTCGCCTGCTGTAACATTGCCGCCGATGTTGTTTACAGCGTCAGCAATAGCTTTAAGACGGTCGCTTTCCTTTATTTTAAGCCTCTTTGCGTTTACGATACGGCTTTCCGATGAGGTAAAGCAGCCGAGCACTGTCAGAATAGGAACAATATCGGGTATATCAGCTACGTCAACGGTAAAGGGTACATATTTACCGCATTCTAATTTATTATACCCCATTTCCTGTATAATTTCAAGGATTTTTTTATCTCCCTGAACAGAATTTTCATTAAGGTTGCTTACTGTAAGTTCAGAGCCTAAGGCTTCTGCGGCAAAATAGAAGGCGGCCTGTGAGTAATCACCCTCTACGGAGCAGTCTGCGGCGGTGTATTTCTGACCGCCCTTTATGCTGTAAACAGGGTAGCCGTTTTCATCGGCAGACTCGTCGATTTTAATGCCGAAAACTTTCAGTGCGGCAATCGTCATATCTGCATAAGGCTTGGATTCAAGGGGGGATGTAAGCTGAATTACGCTGTCTTCTGTGCAAAGAGGAAGCGCATAAAGCAGACCTGTTATGAACTGTGATGAAACGTCACCTTCAAGCTTGTAAACACCGCCCGTGAGCTTTCCCGACATTGTAAACGGCATAATACCGTCTGTATGATTAAATGTAATGCCTTTTTCGGACATTTCCCTTTTATAAGGAGTGATAGGACGGGTCGGCAGCTTGCCGTAGCCGTTGAATTCCGCTTCACAGCCGAGAACAGCCGCAACAGGGATAATAAAACGCAGTGTTGAACCGCTTTCACGGCAGTTTATAACAGCCTTCTGGGAAGGGGTGCTTATACCTTTTACGGTATAGGTGCTGCCGTCACGGTAAATGTTTGCACCGAGAGCAGTCATAGCGTCAACGGTTGCGTCAATGTCCTCGGACGGGTTGATGTTGCTTATTTCGGAAACACCGTCAGCAAGAGCAGCGGCGATAAGCATTCTGTGGGAGAAGCTTTTTGAGGACGGAGCATTTATACGTCCGATAAGCTTTGTAGGGGTGATTTTTACATTCATTATGAATCCACCTTTTAAAGTCATAAAACCGCTGATGAAAGGCGAGTACGTCTGTTACCAGCGGTTCGTTTGATTATTTGTTGAGAAAATCTATAAATTCGCCTACGGGCATTTTTACAGCGGAAGATTTTCCTGTGCCGCTGCATATAATGATGCTGATACTGCCGCTTTCACGCTTCTTGTCGTTAAGGCAGGCGTCTGCAAGTTCGCATATGGCAGGCTCGACCTGAACATTGAGCTTGTATTTTTCAAGACAATTTTCAAGACGGCTGCAAAGACCTGCTTCCGCAAGATTCCTGCGTTCGGCAATATCCGTTATCATTCTCATACCTACGGCAACAGCCTTGCCGTGAGTGATACCCGTGTAATTGTAATATTGTTCAATGGAGTGACCGAGAGTGTGACCGAAGTTGAGGAGCATTCTTTCGCCCTTGTCGAACTCGTCTGCTTCAACAACGTCACGCTTTATGGAAACGCACTTTTCAATTACCTCTGCGGAAATTTCCCTGATGTCGTCTATAGTACGGGTTTCAAGCAGCTTAAACAGCGGCTCTGACTTTATCATACCGTACTTTACGACCTCGCCCATACCGTCAATAAGGAATTCTTCGGGAAGAGTGTTCAGCGTGTCAGTGTCGCAGAGAACAAGCTTCGGCTGTTTGAAAGCACCAACGAGGTTTTTGCCTTCAGGCAGGTCGATAGCGGTCTTTCCGCCGACGGATGAGTCAACCTGAGCAAGCAGGGTGGTGGGTATCTGTATAAAATCAAGACCTCTGAGGAAGGTAGCCGCAGCGTAGCCTGTAATATCACCCACAACGCCGCCGCCTAAAGCGATAAGGCAGTCTGTGCGTGAGATGTGATTGCTGCAAAGAAAGCTGTAAATTTTAAGCAGGGTATCCGAGCATTTTGAAGCTTCGCCGTGAGGAAAAACGAATTTATATACGGTGAAGCCTGCTTCTGAGATGCTTCGGCAGACTGTTTCGCCGTAAAGCAAATCAACCGTATCATCTGTAATTACAGCGAATGTTTCAGCCTTTGTGACTTCTCTGATGTATTCGCCTGTTTTTTCTAACAGACCGTTTCCGACAATGACCTCGTAAGTACCCGAAGCCTTGACAGTAATTCTTGTGTGTTCCATAGTTTACTCCGAAATTTTAATTTAAAATCAGCCGATTCTTCTGTTGAGGTAACCGCAGAGACCCTTGATCTTGTCCATAGTAGCCTTGAACATATCAGGAGTAAGCTGCTGACCGCCGTCGGAAAGAGCGATCTTAGGATTGTTGTGAACTTCGATTTCGAGAGCGTCTGCACCTGAAACAACAGCAGCAAGGGACATAGGATCAACAAGAGAAATGATACCTGTTGCGTGTGAAGGGTCAGCACAGATAGGGAGGTGTGACTTCTGCTTGAGAAGAGGAATAGCGGAAAGGTCGAATGTGTTTCTTGTAGCTGTTTCAAAAGTACGGATACCTCTTTCGCAGAGAATAACCTTCATATTGCCTTCGGACATAATGTATTCAGCTGACATAAGAAGCTCTTCAAGTGTATTTGCAAGACCTCTCTTGAGAAGGATAGGCTTGTCGCATCTGCCGAGAGCCTTAAGAAGCTCAAAGTTCTGCATATTTCTTGCGCCGACCTGGATAACGTCAATATCGGCAAAGAGATCAAGGTCAGACTGGCTCATAATTTCCGTAACGATAGGAAGACCTGTTTCCTGACGAGCCTTGATGAGAAGCTTAAGACCCTCTTCACGGAGACCCTGGAAGGAGTAAGGGGAAGTTCTTGGCTTGAAAGCGCCGCCTCTGAGCATTGTAGCGCCTGCTTCCTTACAAGCGATAGCGGTTGTCATGATCTGGTCTTCATTTTCAACGGAGCAAGGACCTGCAATGATCTGGAGTGAGCCGTCGCCGATCTTTACGCCGCCTGCTTCGATAACAGTATCATCCGGGTGGAACTTACGGTTAGCGTTCTTGTAAGGTTCCTGAACTCTCTTGATGTCTTCAACGCATTCCTGAGCAGCGAGGTTGCTGATGTCGATGTGAGAGGTATCACCAACGAGACCGATGATGTTCTGATTTGCACCTGCAATATGGTTAGCCTTTACGCCTTTGTTCTGAAGAAGGGCTTCAAGTCTGGAAATGGATTCTTCTGTTGCATTTTTCTTTAAAATAATAATCATTTTTGGTTCCTCCAAGAATTTATTTAAAATAAAATTTACTGAACGATTGTTGTATCGGGAAGCTGTTCTATAAGGTAGTCCATAGTTTCCGTGTCAACTTCCACATTTTCTATGTAAAGCTTTTTAAGCGCTGTAAGCGACGCAACGGGACGAAGGCTTGAAATAGGATTGTAGCCTGCTTTGAGCCATTCAATTGTTGTAAGTGACATAATAGGCTCGAGTGATTCAACAGCATTGTTTTCAATGTAAAGCTCATTAAGCTCAATCATATCGATAACAGGTGAAATATCACTTATATAGTTGTTGTGAAGGTGAAGACGGGTCATATTGTTCATTCCGCCGAGTGAAGCGATGCTTGTTATGTTGTTGTCGTTGAGACGGAGGAGTGTAAGCTCGTGAAGACCCGAAAGAGGAGAAATATCGGTGATGTTGTTTTCGGAAAGATCAAGTACCCTGAGATTTACAAGCCCGTCGATAGGGGAAATATCGGAAAGCTCATTTGATCTGAGATAAAGTCCCTCAAGATTGATAAGACCTGCAATGGGGGTGAGGTCACTGATTTTATTTTTAAACAGTGAAAGGTTTGTCAGATTTGTAAGACCCTTTAAAGGAGAGAGGTCGGTTATATTGTTCTGATATATCTGCAGGTCGGTGAGGTTTACCATGTATTTAAGGTTTTTAATATCCTCGTCGGTCAGCTCCATATTGCTTAAAGTAAGGGAGGTGAGGGAGGTGCTGTATTCTTCGCTGCCGATAGTTACAGTGGCAGGAAGATCAGCCATAACCTTTTCCTTTTCGGCAACTGCCTCGCTTACAGCAGGGTTATCCTTTCCGAGAAGATAGTCATTTTTGTTTTTGAAGGAAATGTTGGGAACAGTCTCTGCTTTAAGGGATTCGACCTGACTCTGTAAGGATTCAATCTGTGATAAAAGCTCCTCGTTTGTAGGCTCTGCATTGTTTTCAGCACCATCCTTTGAACAGCCTGTAAAGGCAGAAAAAGCAATACAGCAGCAGGTAAGAATCGTAAATGCTTTTTTTAATTTCATAATAAGCAGTCCTTTCTTAAAATAAAAAAAGTCCGTGACAAAATGCCCCAGACAGTAAAAGTACTTATAAAAAGAAAATTACCATACTGTTTCAGGCAGAATATTTTTTGCGGCAGAAAAAACCAAAGCTAAAGCTGTTGTAAAAGCTGAAGCCTGCAAAAAATATAAAGCTGAATATAAACAGGATAGTATTCATCGCAAATAATCTCCGCAACTTAAAATATACAATTATTATATACCTCAATATAAGCAATGTCAATAGAATTTGGATAAAAAACTCTTTTTATAGTAATTTTTTGACGAATACATAAAAAAACGATGTAAAAATCAATAAAAAAAGAACAATATGAAAAATGAAATGAAATTAGAGAAACGTAGAGAAAAAGAGTAAAACGCAGAGAAAACGAGAGAATAGGGGATATATTTTAAAAATTCAGCATTTTGACTATTGACAATGTAAAATCAAATGTGTATAATACTAAATGTTGTGTCGGACGTACATCAGATTGTATGAGGAGTTGCCTACAAGAGTGATTAAACGTCGGGCAGGAATCATACTATTAATATAAAGGAGAATGACTATGTCAACTTATATGCCAAAGGCTAACGAAATCAGCCGCAAGTGGTATGTTATTGATGCTACTGATAAGTCACTCGGTAGAGTAGCTGCAGCTGCTGCATCAATCCTCAGAGGCAAGAACAAGCCTACATTTGCACCACACGCAGATTGCGGAGACCACGTAATCATCATCAACTGCTCCAAGGCAGTGCTCACAGGTAAGAAGCTTGAACAGAAGACTTACAAGTGGCACACAGGCTGGATCGGCGGTCTCAAGGAAATCAAGTACAGCGATATGATGAAGAATGAACCGGAAAGAGCAATGAAGATTGCTGTAAACGGCATGCTTCCTAACAATACACTCGGCAGAGCAGCACTTACACGTCTCAGAACTTATGCAGGTCCTGAACATGATAACGCAGCTCAGAAGCCTGAAATCTACGAGATATAAGGAGGTAGCTTAATATGTACGAATCCAAACAGCCATATTACTACGGCACAGGCAGAAGAAAGAGCTCCGTAGCAAGAGTTAGAGTTTACCCAGGCAGCGGTAACGTTACAATCAACGGCAGAGATATCAACGACTATTTTGGTCTTGAAACACTTAAGCTCATCGTTAGACAGCCACTCGTACTTACAGAAACATCTGAAAAGTTTGACATTGTATGTACAGTAGCAGGCGGCGGCGTAACAGGTCAGGCTGGTGCTATCCGTCACGGTCTTTCCAGAGCTCTTCTCAAGTATGATGAAGCTCTCCGTCCTTCCCTTAAGAAGGCTGGCTTCCTCACTCGTGACCCAAGAATGAAGGAAAGAAAGAAGTACGGCTTAAAGGCTGCTCGTCGCGCTCCTCAGTTCTCCAAGAGATAATTTTACCCGAATGGGTTTACAAAGAAAAATCACCCCGCAGGTCTATCCTGCGAGGTTTTTTTATCTCCCAAAATTCTTCACCGATTGTAATTTGTGATGCATCAAGAAATAAAGCATACGTCCTGTGAGAAAGAAAACTTGTGTAATTACATTTACATCTTGACATTTGTAAATCAGCGGTGTATAATAAAAACACAATTTAACAGACGGGAGCTTGTATTACAGGCTGAGAGGGAGGTATAACCTCCGACCGATAACCTGATTTGGATAATGCCAACGTAGGGACGACTGTAAAGCGCTGACGCTTGCACGTCGGTGCATTTTTTATATATGCATACTAAGAAGCTATCGAAATCGGTAGCTTCTTTTTTGTTTCCGTCTGTTAGAAATAATTTGAGGGAGGAAAGCTATGTACAGAACACAAATGGAAGCGGCACGAAAAGGAATTATTACAAAAGAAATGGAGGTTGTTGCAAAAAAGGAATACCGTAATCCTGAAGAAATACGTCAGTTCGTTGCAGAAGGCAGGGTTGCGATCTGTGCAAACAGACTTCACAAAAGCATTGATCCTAATGGCGTAGGTTCAATGTTACGTACTAAAATCAATGTAAATCTTGGCGTTTCAAGGGACTGCAAGGATTATGACATTGAGATGCAAAAGGTAATGACAGCAGTAAATATGGGGGCTGATGCAATAATGGATCTGTCCTCTCACGGCAATACCCAGCCTTTCAGACAGAAGCTTGTTGCGGAATGTCCTGCAATGATAGGCACAGTTCCCGTTTATGACAGTGTTATTCACTATAAGCGTGACCTTGCAGCCCTTACAGCAAAAGATTTTATTGACGTGGTACGTCTGCATGCTGAGGATGGTGTTGATTTTGTAACACTGCACTGCGGAATTACACGCAAGACCATTGAGCAGATAAAACAGCATAAACGTAAGATGAACATTGTCTCACGAGGCGGCTCACTTGTTTTTGCATGGATGAGTATGACAGGCAACGAAAATCCGTTCTATGAATTTTATGATGAAATTCTGGAAATATGCCGTGAGTATGATGTAACGATTTCTCTTGGTGACGCCTGCCGTCCGGGGTGTCTTGCCGATGCAAGCGATGTTTGTCAAATTGAGGAATTGGTGCGCCTTGGTGAGCTTACCAAAAGGGCGTGGGAGAAGGATGTTCAGGTTATGATTGAGGGGCCGGGACATATGCCTCTCGATCAGATTGCAGCAAATATGAAGATACAGCAGACTATATGTATGGGTGCACCGTTTTACGTTTTAGGTCCTCTTGTTACGGATATTGCCCCAGGCTACGACCACATAACTTCTGCGATCGGCGGTGCTGCTGCGGCAATGAACGGTGCGGCATTTCTTTGCTATGTAACCCCTGCCGAACATCTTGCTTTGCCGAATGTTGAAGATGTAAAGCAAGGCATAATCGCTTCTAAAATTGCCGCACACGCCGCTGATATTGCAAAGCATATTCCTCACGCAAGGGACATTGATGATGCAATGGCTGACGCACGCAGGACTTTTGACTGGGATAAACAATGGGAGTGTTCCATTGACCCCGAAACAGCGAAGAAAATCCGTGATGACAGGAAGCCTGAGATTGAGGAAAGCTGTTCAATGTGCGGTAAATTCTGTGCTGTGAGAAGTATGAACAAAGCGCTTGAAGGCGAATATATCGACATTCTGTGAGGTGAAAATATGGTAAAAATCAATGGTAAAGAACTGAATGTTACAGATCAGACCGTTGCACAGTATCTTACTGAAAGCGGCTATGACTTAAAGCGTGTGGCGGTAGAGATCAACGGAGATATTCTTCCGAAATCACAATACGAAAGTACACTTTTTCAGGACGGCGACAGCATTGAAATCGTAAGCTTTGTAGGTGGCGGCTGATATGACAAGGGAAGAATGGTACAATACACTTCAACAAAGGAACGGAGCAGATTTACAGCAAAAATTTTCGTCATCCTGCGTTACGGTCTGTGGGCTTGGCGGGCTTGGCTCAAACGTTGCAATTTCACTTGCGAGGGCAGGTGTGGGAACGATTCATCTGATTGACTTTGACAAAGTGGATGCTTCAAACCTGCACCGTCAGCAGTATGCTGTTTCACAGCTCGGAATGTGTAAGACAGAAGCCATGAAGCAGACGCTTGCTGAGATTGCACCCTACTGCGAGGTTGTAACGCATACGGTGAAACTCACAGAAGAAAACCTCTCGATTATTGCTGATTGTGACATTGTATGCGAGTGTTTTGACAATGCAGAGTGCAAGGCGATGCTTGTTAATGAAGTTGCGGAGCGTTACCCCGAAAAGTACATGGTTGCGGCATCGGGAATGTCCGGTATGTATACAGGCAACACGATACTGACGAAAAAGCTTGGCAAGCGGCTTTATATCTGCGGTGACGGAGCAAACGATGTTGCTGATGACGGAACACTTTTTGCTCCACGTGTAATGCTGTGTGCCGCACATCAGGCGAACACGGTTCTGCGTATTATCGCAGGCAAACTTGAAGTATAGAAAGGATTTACACTATGAACAATGATAAACTTATTTTAGGCGGACACGAGTTTAACTCACGCTTTATTTTAGGCTCGGGCAAGTATTCCCTTAACCTTATTGAAGCGGCTGTACGTGACGCAGGTGCGGAAATTATCACCCTTGCGGTACGCCGTGCAAACACTAAGGAACAGGAAAATATTCTCGATTACATACCAAAGGGAGTTACGCTCTTACCCAATACGTCGGGTGCAAGAACAGCGGAGGAGGCTGTCAGGATTGCAAGGCTTGCAAGAGAAATCGGGTGCGGTGATTTTGTAAAGATTGAAATTATGCGTGACACGAAATATTTGCTCCCTGACAACAACGAAACTGTAAAGGCTACTGAAATTCTTGCAAAAGAGGGGTTTGTTGTGCTGCCTTATATGTACCCCGATTTGTATTCGGCACGTGACTTTGTCAACGCAGGTGCGGCGGCTGTAATGCCCCTTGCTGCACCAATCGGCTCAAACAAGGGGCTTGCCACAAGAGAGTTCATTCAGATACTTGTAGATGAAATCGACCTTCCCGTCATCGTTGATGCAGGTATCGGCAGACCATCACAGGCCTGCGAAGCTATGGAAATGGGGGCGGCGGCAATTATGGCGAATACGGCTCTTGCAACAGCAGGAGATTTGCCGATGATGGCTTCAGCCTTCAAGAATGCTGTTGAAGCAGGACGAAAAGCTTACCTTTCAGGACTTGGACGAGTGCTTGCAAGAGGAGCTTCGGCATCTGATCCGCTGACAGGTTTTCTGAGAGATTGAGGTGCTTATGGATAACAGATTTTTTGTGGACGGCGAACACCTTTCGTCCTCTGCACTTGAAAAGAAGCACCGCCTTGAAACCGACCCTGCAAGCCGTACAAATCATATGGAATATATGGACGGAATGGAGAAAATCAATTCCGACATAATGGAAAAGGTGCTTTCTGAAATGGATAGTTATGATTACGCACGCTATACCGCAAAGGACGTAAAGGCGGCACTTGAGCACGAAACCTGTACTATCGAGGATTTCAAGGCACTTTTATCACCTGCCGCAGAACCGTTTCTCGAACAGCTTGCACAGCGTGCAAGGCTTGAAACGTCGAAACATTTCGGCAACACCGTGTATATGTTCACACCGCTTTATATTGCAAACTACTGCGAGAATTACTGCGTATACTGCGGTTTCAACTGCTACAACAACATCAACCGTATGAAGCTTGATATGGAGCAGATTGAACGTGAAATGCAGATTATCTCTGACAGCGGAATGGAGGAAATCCTAATTCTCACGGGAGAAAGCCGTGCACAAAGCAACGTCGAATACATCGGTGAAGCGTGTAAGTTAGCACGAAAATATTTTCGTATGGTGGGAATTGAAGTTTATCCCGTTAACGTTGATGAATATCGTTATCTTCACGAATGCGGTGCTGATTATGTTACAGTTTTTCAGGAAACCTACGACAGCGACCGTTATTCAGATTTGCACCTGCTTGGACATAAACGTGTTTACCCATACCGCTTTGACGCACAGGAACGTGCTTTGCTGGGAGGTATGAGGGGAGTTGCATTTTCGGCACTTTTAGGCTTGTCCGATTTCCGAAAAGATGCTTTGGCAAGCGCTCTGCACGTCTGGTTTTTACAGCGCAAATACCCTCACGCTGAAATGTCCCTGTCCTGTCCGAGATTACGCCCGATTATCAACAACGACAAAATCAATCCCCTTGATGTCCATGAAACACAGCTTTGTCAGATTATCTGTGCGTACAGGATTTTTCTGCCTTACGTTGGAATTACAGTTTCATCAAGGGAAAGCGAAAGCTTCCGCAACGGTATTGTGAAGATTGCAGCAACAAAGGTTTCAGCAGGTGTTTCCACGGGTATCGGTGACCACGAAAGCAAGTACAACGGCAAGAAAACTGACGGAAACGAGGGTGACGAACAGTTTGAGATAAATGACGGCAGAAGCCTTGACGTGATGTACAAGGACATTGCCGCTGAGGGCTTACAGCCTGTTTTGAACGATTATATCTATATGTGAGGTGTTTATGAAAAAGCTTGATACAACTATGTATTTTATAACCGACAGCACGAATTACACGGAAGAAGAATTTCTCCGACGTGTTGAAGAAGCCTGCAAGGGCGGTGTTACGCTTGTTCAGCTTCGTGAAAAGGAACGTACAACGAGGGAGTATCTCTCCCTTGCCGAAAAGGTTCACGAAATTACAATGCAGTACAATATTCCGCTTATTATTGACGACAGGGCAGACGTTGCCCTTGCTGTAAATGCGGAAGGAGTGCACGTCGGGCAGTCCGATATGCCTGTCAGGATAGCACGTAAGCTTATGGGCAATGGCAAAATCGTCGGTGCGACTGCAAAGACAGTACCACAGGCGACAGAAGCTTATGAACAGGGTGCGGATTATCTTGGTGTGGGTGCGATTTATCCTACGACTACAAAGGTAAAAACCGTGCTTACTTCTGTTGAAACTCTGAAAGAAATCGTGAAGGCAGTACCGATTAAAGTAAATGCAATCGGCGGTCTGAACAAGGACAATATCCACGTTCTTAAAGGCAGCGGAATTGACGGTATCTGTGCTGTTTCAGCAATTATGAAGGCAGACGACCCGTGCATTGCTGCAAAGGAATTGAGGGGGGCTTTCAATGAATTACAGCAAAATTAAAACCGCCCTAACGATCGCAGGAAGCGACTCAAGCGGCGGTGCAGGAATTCAGGCGGATTTAAAGACAATGCTTGCAAACGGTGTTTACGGAATGAGTGCCATAACCGCACTTACCGCACAGAATACTATGGGAGTTACTGCAATTTCAGAAGTGACGCCCGAATTTCTCGGACAGCAGATAGATGCTGTGTTTACGGACATTTTTCCCGATGCCGTAAAAATCGGTATGACTGCAAATGACAGGCTGATTGAGGTTATTGCAGAAAGGCTTGCATTTTACGGTGCAAAAAATATTGTGGTTGACCCTGTAATGATTGCAACAAGCGGTGCAAGGCTTATTTCCGAAGAAGCGGTGGCTGTGCTTAAAGAAGAATTACTTCCTGTTGCGTACCTTGTCACTCCGAACATTCCCGAAGCAGAGGTGCTGTCGGGGATGAAAATTGCCGATAAATCCGATATGGAGAAAGCGGCAGAACGTATTAACAAAATTTACGGCTGTGAGGTGCTTCTGAAAGGCGGACACAGCATTAACGACGCAAACGACTTGCTATATGAAAGTGACGGGATTACGTGGTTTGAGGGTGTCCGTATCGACAATCCCAATACCCACGGTACAGGCTGTACACTGTCATCTGCAATAGCTTCAGATCTTGCAAAAGGGTATGATTTAAAGCAGTCGGTAAGGCTTGCAAAGGAATATATTTCGGGTGCATTATCCGCTATGCTTGATCTGGGCAAGGGAAGCGGTCCGATGGATCACGGGTATTTGTTTAAAGAGCTGTAAAAATTGTGATTTTTTGCAGACTCAAAGCAGCAAATCACATTTACTTTCAAAATGATGGCTGCAAAAAAATAAAAAGCCTTGTAAACGCTGATAAAATCAAGCTTTACAAGGCTTTTTACTGGTGAGCTATTGGGGATTTGAACCCCAGACCCTCTG
>JAFQUQ010000018.1 GCA_017408395.1 Oscillospiraceae bacterium | reverse complement strand
GCGAAATTCCTTGCCTTAGAGGCGCTCCGCAAGGGGTGAATTCAAAAACAGTCCAGTGGACTGTTTTTGAAGAGGGGACGCCCTGCAAGAGAGGGCGTCCCCTAAAGTTTGTGCATTATTACATATAGCTATATCTTTTTCTACAGACTGATGTCCGCAAAGCGGACACCTTAATCATTCACTATTCATTATTCTTTTTTCATTTTTCATTAGCCTGTCGAGTTTATCGACAGGCTAAAAATGCAGTCCCGTTTCAGACAACAGGACTGCACTTACAGTTTAATCCAATGGGTAATTCTTTAAATCGGGAAGCTCGTCAAGGGTAAGGGTACGCTCGTGGTTATATGCCTTGATAAGCAGGTCCTTTTCGGTGTACTCTTCATTGAGCACCACGCCCAGTTTAAGTGTGAACGGGTCGCTCCAGGTACCCCAGAAAAGCCATCTTGCGTTATCTCTCATAACGTTGTCGGGGTCCATTACACAGCCGTTTTCCGAAAGTGCCACAAGCTTTCTTTCGGAGGAGCTTTCAACACATTCCGCAAATGTACCGCTGAAGCTTGTATAAACGTGGTTGCCTGCGTAAATATCGTAGGAAACAATATCTACCGTTTCATCGCCGGGATACCACGTAGGGTCCTGACCGTTCCATTCCCAGATGAGGTTTGTGAGATTATGCTCGTTGGTCATTTTATCGTACATCACATTCCAGAGCTTGATGTAGCTTTCAGCGGAGCAGTTGCCCCACCAGAACCAGCCGCCCGAAGCCTCGTGAAGAGGTCTCCAGATAACAGGCACGCCTGCGTCACGAAGTCTTGCAAGCTGTTCGGACATAGCGTCGATGTCCTTCATAAGCAGGTCATAGCCTGCCTGGTCCTCGCCGTTCATTATCTTGTCAAGCTCAAGCTTTGAGCCTTCCTTGTAGAATGAGCTGTACCAGGGGTTGCTCTGGTCGTTTACACAGTATTCAACAGGAGTCGTCCAGTGCCAGCAGAGCTGTACGATACCGCCGCCGTTTATATACCAGTCGTAAGCGTATTCAACGGTGTTTGAGTCTGAGCCGTTTGCAACACTGCACAGGCTGTAACCGCTTACGTCAAGTCCAAGCACGGCAAACTCCTTGCCTGTTGCGTTTCTGATTTTTTCGATTTCAGATGATTTTCTGCCCTCGTCAGCAAACTGTCCCGTAAGGCTGTATTTACCGTAAACATCGCAGAGGAATTTGTAAAGACGCTTTGTGCGGTCGTCTGCGTTGGGGTTTGAAAGTGACGCTGTAATGTTGTATGTATCGTCGTTTATGAGGGTACTGCAGGTAAGTTCAAGGCGGTCATACTGCATATATCCCCAGGATGCGATAATGCTTATCTCGTGCTCACCTGCCGTAAGATACACATTCTTAAGCCACGAATCGGTAAAAGCACCTGCTTCTACACAGCCTATCTCACCGATTTTTTCGCCGTCAACTGCCGCAAAATTCACTCTTGCGGTGTTGTCCGTCTTTGAGATGAAGTTCAAATCGTAAAAGCCGTCGTGCTCAATATTCACCTTAAAAGCAAGCGTATCACTCTGCTGGTTTGGTCCTGCAACATAAATCACTCCGCCGCTTTCTTCAAGACGGCAGCCCTCGGAGAATGTACCGTCCTCAGCTTCGTAAACAGCGGAATAATCCGCAGAAACATTGTTGGGCGTAAGAGGATAATCGCTCATATCAAGAGCAGTATTGTACTCCGTTCTTTTTTCTGCGTAAATCGCATCGATTTCGGCATAGGTCATTTCTGTAACTGCTTCTGTCTGTGTCTGTGTTTCCGTCGTAGTCCCGCCGTCCTTGTCGGCACAGCCTGCAAGCACTCCTGCCGCAACCGAAAGCGCCGCCGTAAGCGCACATATTTTTTTAACCGTATTCTTCATATTCCGTAAGCACCCTTTTTCAGGGCACACTCCTTCCTTGATTTTAAAATTGCAAACAGATTATACCACACCCTTTTCAACGGGTCAAGAACGTAAACGTTATCGTTTATAAAAGATTAATAATTTAACGTAAAATACCTGTTGCAAAAAGGAATGAAGTATGTTAAAATAATATCAGATAAAGCTGAGATGAAAGTATTTCTGACGTCAAAGCTTCTTTAAACAAATTCATACTGACCCGAAAGTTTAAGTAAATTTTCTGACGGGAAAGACGATGATGTAAATAAACACGCCGTATGAAACGGTGCTGTTGCTGTGCGTTTATGCGTCTGTCAGTATGGGCAGACGCTTTTTATTTTACATAATCAAAGAGGTGACTATGGAAACAAGAGTTGCACTTATAGGAATTGTAGTGGAAAATCACGACTCCGTTGAAATGCTTAACGCACTTCTCCACGAATACGGTAAATTCATCATCGGCAGAATGGGCGTTCCCTACGAAAAAAAACACGTCTCCGTCATAAGCGTCGCAATTGACGCTCCCAATGATGTTATAAGCACCCTTTCGGGCAAGCTGGGACGACTTGACGGAGTTACCACAAAGACGGTTTATTCTAAAGTTTAAGGGGGATTTCAATGAGCAATCAGAACATTTACGACAACGAGGAATTCTTCAACGGCTACAAGGAGCTGCGTGAAAAGGAAATCTGCCTTAACGACCTGCTTGAACAGCCTGCAATGTCTGAAATGATACCCGACCTTAAAGGTAAAACAGTTCTTGACCTTGGCTGCGGCTACGGAAAAAACTGCATTGATTTTGTAAACAGAGGTGCGGAAAAGGTTATCGGCATTGACATTTCCGAAAAAATGCTTGAAGTTGCAAAGACAGAGTCTTCCCACGAAAAAATCAGCTACATTCGGATGAGTATGACGGACATTTCTTCGCTGAATATGAAATTTGACTTTGTTTACAGCTCCCTTGCCCTGCACTACATTGAGGATTTCCCCAAGCTTATGAAGGATATTTCAGACCTGCTCACAAACGGCGGTCAGCTTCTGTTTTCTCAGGAGCATCCCATTATGACAGCGGCAATCGACAAAAACAACAGCCACTTCAATTATGACGAAAACAAAAACAGGGTGTCCTACACCTTTTCCGACTATAACCGTCCCGGTCAGCGTAAGGTTTACTGGTACGTTGACGGAGTAATAAAATATCACCGTCCTATGGGTCAGCTTCTCACCGATATTATCAGAAGCGGTCTTGCGCTTGAAGAAATCGTTGAGCCTGTACCGTCGCAATGGGCGATAGATAAGCTTCCCACGATTACAAAGGAATTCATCAAGCCGAATTTCCTCATTGTAAAGGCTGTGAAGCGCTGAAAGGAGTACAATGCAAAACACTTTTGAACTTATTGACAAGCTTGAAAAGGAGCGTATTCTTTCAAGGGAGGAGTTTATTTTTCTGATAAGGAACAGGACTCCCGAAGCGGCGGAATATCTCTTTGAAAAAGCAAGAAAAATACGTCACGCTGTTTACGGAAAAAAGGTCTACATAAGAGGTCTGGTTGAGTTTACGAACTACTGCAAAAACAACTGCCTTTACTGCGGCATACGTGCTTCAAACAAAAATGCAGACCGCTACCGTTTAAGCAAGGAACAGATACTTGACTGCTGTGAACAGGGCTACGGCTTGGGCTTCCGTACCTTCGTGCTTCAGGGGGGCGAGGATAATTTCTACACCGACGATATGATGGTAGACATAATCACAGCGATAAAGCAGGGCTATCCCGACTGTGCGCTGACCCTTTCCATCGGCGAAAAAAGCCGTGAGAGCTATCAGCGTTTCTTCGATGCAGGCGCAGACAGATACCTGCTCCGTCACGAAACCGCCGACCACGGACATTACAGCCGTCTGCACCCTCCCTCTCTTACTGCGGAAAACAGACAGCGGTGCCTTTTCGATTTAAAGGAAATCGGCTTCCAGACAGGCAGCGGCTTTATGGTAGGCTCACCGTACCAGACAGAGGAAAATCTTGCTGACGATATGCTTTTCCTGCATAAATTACAGCCCCATATGGTTGGCATAGGTCCGTTCATTCCTCATCACGACACACCTTTTGCCAACGAAAAGCAGGGCACTCTCGAACTTACGCTTTTTATGATAGGACTGCTCCGTTTAATGCTTCCGTCGGCACTTCTGCCCTCAACAACTGCCCTCGGCACTATCGCTCCCGACGGACGTGAAAAAGGAATTCTTGCAGGTGCAAATGTTGTTATGCCTAACCTTTCTCCGAGAGATGTGCGAAAAAAATATCTTCTCTATGACAATAAAATCTGCACGGGTGACGAGGCGGCTGAATGCCGTATGTGCCTTGAACGCAGAATGAACGGTATCGGCTATGAGATTGCCGTTGACAGAGGGGACTTTATTAATGCTTAATTCGTAATTCGTAATGCGTAATTTTAAATTTGTAATGTATAATTCGCAATTTATAATTATTAATTTGTAATTTAAATGAAAGGAATATATAATTATGTACGATCCAAAATCACTTAAGGCTGAAGAATTTATCAGCGACGAAGAAATAAGAGCTACCATTGCTTATGCTGACGAAAACAAGGATAACCTTGAACTTATCGACAGCATTCTCGACAAGGCACGTCCCAAGCAGAACGGTGCTTACGTTACCTGTGCGGGTCTTTCACACAGAGAGGCTTCCGTTCTCCTTGCCTGCGAAAATCCCGAAAAAATCAAGGAAATGTATGCTCTTGCAGAAGAAATAAAGCAGGCTTTCTACGGAAACCGTATCGTTATTTTTGCTCCGCTCTACCTTTCAAACTACTGCGTAAACGGCTGCGTTTACTGTCCTTACCATATGAAGAACAAGCACATTGCACGTAAGAAGCTTACTCAGGAGGAAGTTCGCAAGGAGGTTATCGCACTTCAGGATATGGGTCACAAGCGTCTTGCTATCGAAGCAGGCGAGGACCCTGTTAACAACCCTATCGAATACATCCTTGAATGTATCGACACCATCTATTCCATCAAGCATAAAAACGGCGAAATAAGACGTGTCAATGTAAACATTGCCGCTACCACCGTTGAAAATTACCGCAAGCTTAAAGACGCAGGTATCGGTACTTATATCCTCTTCCAGGAAACCTACCACAAGGAAAGCTATCTTAAGCTTCACCCCACAGGACCTAAGCACGATTACGCTTACCACACCGAAGCTATGGACAGAGCAATGGAGGGCGGTATCGACGACGTTGGTCTGGGCGTTCTTTTCGGACTTGAACTTTACCGCTACGAATTTGCAGGTCTGCTTATGCACGCTGAACACCTTGAAGCTGTTCACGGCGTAGGTCCTCACACCATCAGCGTACCACGTCTTAAGAGAGCTGATGACATTGACCCCGATCAGTTTGACAACGGTATCTCAGATGAGATTTTTGAAAAGATCTGTGCGCTTATCAGAATTGCAGTACCTTACACAGGTATGATCGTTTCCACAAGAGAAAATCAGGAAGTAAGAGAAAAGGTGCTCAAGCTGGGCGTTTCACAGTTAAGCGGCGGTTCAAGAACTTCCGTAGGCGGCTACACCGAAGCTGAAAGACCTCACGACTCCGAACAGTTTGACGTTTCCGACCAGAGAACTCTCGACGAGGTTGTATGCTGGTTAATGGAACTGGGCTATGTTCCTTCCTTCTGTACCGCCTGCTACCGTGAAGGCAGAACGGGCGACCGTTTTATGAGCTTCTGCAAGAACGGACAGATACGCAACTGCTGTCACCCTAACGCTCTTATGACTCTTAAAGAATACCTCATCGACTATGCCGCACAGCACACTCACGATGTGGGCGATGAGCTTATTCTCAAAGAACTGGACAACATCCCTAACGAAAAGGTAAGGGACATCGTTGTAAAAAATCTTGCGGAAATCACCAACGGCAAGCGTGATTTCAGATTTTAACGTAAAGGATAAACGGTTATGAGCCTTAACAATACACCTACCGCAGAAAGAATACACATCGGTATTTTCGGCAGAAGAAACGCGGGAAAATCCAGCCTTATAAACGCTCTCACAAACCAGAGCCTTGCTATCGTTTCAGATGTAAAGGGCACTACCACCGACCCTGTTTACAAGGCAATGGAGCTGCTTCCTCTGGGTCCCGTTATGATAATCGACACCCCCGGTATCGACGACAGCGGCGAGCTTGGCGAAATGCGTGTGAAGAAAAGCTATCAGGTGCTCAACAAGACGGATATTGCCCTGCTTGCAGTTGACGGAAAGCAGCTTGCCGACGAGGATAAAAAGCTGGTTGAACGTATAAAAGCAAAGAAGATACCATATGTCATCGCTTACAACAAATGCGACCTGCACGGTGTTTTTAAACCCACAGGGGAAAATGAAATTGCCGTAAGCGCCGCAGAGGGTACGAACATAAACGAGCTGCGTGAGCTGCTTGCAAAACAGCTTAAATCAGAGGAAAATTCAAGCCGCATTATAGGCGACCTTATCTCCCCCGATGATTTTGTAATGCTGGTAGTGCCAATTGACAAGGCCGCACCCAAGGGACGTCTTATTCTCCCTCAGCAGCAGACCATCAGGGACATTCTCGACAGCGGTGCGGCGGCTATGATGGTAAGGGACACCGAGTTTAAATCTGCTCTTGCCCAGCTTGGAAAAAAGCCCTCCGTTGTTATCACGGACAGTCAGGCTTTCGGTAAAATTTCCGCTGAAACTCCCGACGACATTATGCTGACATCCTTCTCAATTTTAATGGCACGTCACAAGGGTGTACTTGAACAGGCGGTAAAGGGCGTTACAGTAATCGACAAGCTTGAGGACGGAGATAAAATTCTCATTTCCGAGGGCTGTACACACCATCGTCAGTGCGGTGACATCGGCACGGTGAAGCTTCCTGCGTGGATAAAGAAGCACAGCGGAAAGGACGTGCAGTTTGAGTACACCTCAGGCACGGAATTTCCCGATGATTTAAGCGGATATAAGCTTATCGTGCACTGCGGCGGATGTATGCTCAACGAGCGTGAAATGAAATACCGTCAGCGATGTGCGGAAGAACAGGGAGTGCCGATGACGAACTATGGCATACTCATTGCACACGTCCACGGCATATTGAAACGAAGCACGGAAATCATACCCGAAATCCACAGCATTTTAAACAAACACTAAAGTCCGCACCCGACACTAAAGTTTTAGGTCAAGCCTTTTTCAAAAGGCTTGCGGGGTTGAGGGGCAGAGCCCCCACAGGTTAAGGGCAGAGCCCTTAGCAAGTCTGAGCAAAACAAAGAAAAAACAAAGCCGCAATTCAGCGTATAAAGCAAAGATAAATTAAATCATCCGATTTCTTC
>JAFQUQ010000017.1 GCA_017408395.1 Oscillospiraceae bacterium | reverse complement strand
TATTTCACAAGATTGATGATTGCGAGGGTTGTAATGTAGAAGGTGTATGCCGCCATAACATATATCAGTATGCCGTGATATTCATAGCCCTTGTTCTGATACAGAATCATCAGCACCGCACCCGACAATGCAAGATTCACCGTCAGCAGAATATATCCGCAGAGTCTTGAACGGCGAAGCTCCCTGAAACGGTCGTTACCGATACCGACACGGTTTACAAAGCGTACCAGCAGAAACCGCATTATCGCTAAAATTGTGTAGTAAAATGCAAGAACAAAAAACCAAGATGTATGATATAAAAAGCCAAGCACAACATTCAGTGTAACATACATAAGATTTACCCCAAGTGAGCCGTAAAGCGAAACGTGAGTGCGGAACTTCATATCGGTCATAAATCTTTCGCCTACGGGATTTGAATAAACTTTTTCCTTTGCGGTACGGTAATGCTTGGGGATTACCTTTATGCACCGCATAACAACCGTAGTCAGCGTGTAAAACGACAGCACATAGGTGAAGTAAGCGACAGGATGTGCTTCGTAACCGCCGATAAATGTGTAAACAAGAGCCGCTGTACATAAGGCTACAAGCAAGGCGATTATCCATACAGGCGGATATAAGAGCTTAATCAGCTTTTTCCACTCCATTTATGTCACCCCTTCTGAGCCTTACGGTAAATGTACTGCCTTTTCCGATTTCGCTTTCAACAGCGATTTCTCCGTTCATAATATCAACAACACGCTTTACAAGGGCAAGTCCCAGACCGTTTCCCTGCATAGCATGAGAGGTATCGCCCTGATAGAATTTTTCAAAGATGTGTGCACCTGTTTCGGGAGAAATTCCACAGCCTGTGTCGGAAATTTTAACGGTTGCAAAATCATTATCGGCAGTAAGCTGTACCAAAACAGTACCGCCGTTTTCAGTGAACTTGAATGCATTGGAGAGAAGATTGTTCCACACAAGGGAAAGCAGTTCGGAGTCGGAATTGATGTTAATTTCGTCCTCAATGTCCGTTTCAATATCAATACCTTTCTGCTCCCATATCTCCTCAAACTGCAAAAGCGATTGACAAAGCTGTTCACTTAAATCAAAGTACTCCGATACGGGGAAAATCTGCTGATTTTCCAGCTTGCTCAGCTTCAGAATATTTGTGATAAGACTTGCAAGTCTGCGTGAATTTTCAGTAATTCCCTTTGCGTATTCAATACGCTTTTCATCGGGCAAATCAGGGGATTGAAGCATTGTTCCGTAGTTCTGCATTACCGCAAGAGGTGTTTTCAGCTCGTGGGAAACATTGGCAATAAAGTCAGTGCGTAGAGTTTCAACACTTCCTAATTCCTCCGCCATTTTGTTGAAGCAGTCAATGATGCTGTTGAAGCTTTCGTATGCGTAATTATCTCCGAAAGACTCTATACGCACGGAAAAATCTCCGCTTGTAATCTTTTCGCCTGCGGAAATAATACGCTTTGTGGGACGTTCAACCATAAGTCTGCGGCGTACTGCATCAATTACCGTGAACAGCAGGCTGATAAGCAGAACGTTGCCGAAAGTAAGCTTTGCCGCCGCTGAAATATTCTCTTCAGTAAAAGTCAGGTCAAGAGTGTCAGCCATTACCGTTATAAACAGCGTCATACAGCAGGTTACTACAAACGCTGCAAGGAGAAAGAACACAAACCAATT
>JAFQUQ010000016.1 GCA_017408395.1 Oscillospiraceae bacterium | reverse complement strand
GCGCCTCTAAGGCAAGGAATTTCGCCCTCTGCGGAGGGCGACAAGGGCTCTGCCCCGTGACCCCGCAAGCCTTTGAAAAGGCTTGACCTAAACTTTAACGTCAAGCGATTTTGTGCAACTTTTTCGACAAGCTGAAAATTTTGTTTTTTACGCAAAAAAAGCCTGCGGATAACCGTTTCCGCAGGCTTTATCTGTTTATTAAACTGTATAGTTATCAAAGTAACCCTGAACGTAGATGATAGGTGTACCCTTATCACCGCTGCCTGATGTAAGGTCGCAGAGTGAGCCGATAAGGTCTGTGAGCTGTCTTGGTGTTGTACCTTCAGAAGCCATATCGCCCTTAAGGTTTGCGTCCTTTTCCTGGATACGCTGTGAAATTGCTGCCTTGAGTGCGTCACCTGAAAGGTCTGCAAAGTCATTGTCTGCAAGATACTTGAGCTTAAGCTCGTTAGGTGTGCCTGCAAGTCCCTTTGTATAACCCGGAGATACAACAGGGTCAGCAAGCTCCCAGATCTTTCCTACAGGGTCCTTGAAAGCACCGTCGCCGTATACCATTACTTCAATGGTCTTGCCTGTTCTTTCAAGAAGGAGAGCCTGTACTCTGTCAACAAATTCCTGTGACTTGATAGGGAAAAGCTTTACGGTTTCTTCGGTAGCCTTGTTTGAGCCGAGAAGACCGCAGAAATCATTGTAGCCGCTGCCGTTTACAGGTGCTGTAAGAATTTCATCCATACCGTAAACTGTGTTTGCGCCTGCCTTCTTAAGAAGACGCTTTGTGCGTGCTCTTGTGTGGATATCGCAGTTTAAAACATCCTTTGTATAGTCAAGGATAGCTGTTGCCTTGTTTGCAAAAATGATTTCACATTCACAGCCGCAGGATTCAACCAGCTTCTTGTAATAATCAACGTAGTCAACGCCTGTAAATGGGTGAAGAACGTAGCCGAAAAGCTCACGGTACTTTTCTTCGGAGAGTACGTCTGTATATGGGTCAACGCCCTTTTCATCGAGAAGGTCAATGTCAAAAAGGTGGTTGCCTACTTCATCGGATGGATAGCTGAGCATAAGAGTAATCTTCTTTGCGCCCATTGCAAAGCCCTTAAGGCAGATTGCAAAACGGTTACGGCTGAGGATAGGGAAAATAACGCCGATATGACCGGATGGGAACTTTGCCTTTACGTCATCTGCAATATCCTTTACGCCTGCATAGTTGCCCTGTGATCTTGCAAGGATGGATTCTGTAACAGCAACGATGTCCTTGCTGCCAACAGTGATGTTTTCAGCTTCAAGGCAGTTGCAGATAGTATCGGTTACGATCTGAGCAAGATCGTCGCCCTCACGGATGATAGGAGCTCTTACGCCGCGTACTACTGTACCGATTGTTCTTTCCATAATTAAAATCTCCATTCTGCCGCATTGCGGCTTTAAATTATTGCATTTACAATAAGTATATGTGATAAATTTTAAACTATCAGCGGTGTTCTCTTGACATCGCAACATTATTATACTATAATTTCTGTTATAAGTCAATATTATAATTCAAGCAATATCATAAGTTTTGCTAATGATAGAGGTGCAGTATGAAAGAACGTTTTTCATTGGATTATTACCGTACATTCAGCGTTGTTTACGAAGCCCGTTCCTTTTCCGAAGCGGCACGGCGGCTTTACATCACCCAGAGCGCAATCAGCCAGTCAATCAAGCAGCTTGAAATGCTTCTCGACGTACAGCTTTTTATAAGAGGAAAAAGGTCGGTCATTCCCACGGCAGAGGCAAATGCGCTTTATTCAGCGATCATCCCTGCTCTTGAAACCATCGGCGAGGCTGAGGGCAAAATCACCCGTTTAAGGCTTCTCCAGGAGGGCAGCCTTTGTATCTGTGCGGCAGATACGGTTGCAAAATATTACCTGCTCCCCTATCTTAAAAAGTGGAATGAGCTTTACCCCAATGTGCGTCTTACAGTTGTAAACCGTACAAGTACGGAAGCTTTCTCCCTGCTTTCTGCGGGAAAAATCGACGTTGCGTTTGTAAACTCCCCCGTAGCAGAGGAAAAATTTACACACAAGACCTGTCTGCGGCTTCACGACGTTTTCATCGGCGGCTCTGCTTACAGGCACCTTGAAGGAAAAAGCCTGACCCGTAAGGAGCTTGCGGAATATCCTCTTATTATGCTTGAAAATCTTTCCAACTCACGAAGAGCCGTAGACGCCGAATTCAATGCCGACGGAATAATCCTCCGCCCCGAAATCGAACTGGGCGCTCACGAGCTTCTTATTGAATTTGCAAGGATAGGTCTTGGAATTTCCTGCGTTACACGTGAATTTTCCGATATAAGAGGCGGACTTTTTGAAATCAAGCTTGACAAGCCTTTGCCTGAGCGTACTCTTGAACTCTGCTGGCTTGAAAATGAACAGGTATCGGGTGCGAAAAAGAAATTCATTGAGATGTTCTGATATAATAGTATAAAGCAAAGCGCCTGCGGAAAACTATATCCGCAGACGCTTTTTTCGGTTATAGGGGCTTAGTTGTTGGACTTCATGCCTGTCTTGTATGCGTCGATCATCTTCTTGACCATCTGACCGCCTACGGAGCCTGCTTCACGGGATGTTAAATCGCCGTTGTAGCCGTTTCTGAGGTTTACGCCTACTTCGTTTGCTGCTTCCATCTTAAACTTTTCAAGAGCATCTCTGCCCTGCTGTGTTGATACGTTTTTCATAATTTTCTTACCTTTC
>JAFQUQ010000015.1 GCA_017408395.1 Oscillospiraceae bacterium | reverse complement strand
TTGATTTCTACAACAATCACCGTATTCAACTTAAAACAAAACTGACTCCGTCTGAAAAACGAAGTCAGTATGTTGCTTAAATTTAATATTGTACCATAGAGGGGTATTTTTGTACTGTCCGTACAATTTGGGACGGTGCATAATCAAGCCGTGGGGATTGTTTTATTTTACCTCTGATGTAATCTTATCGGGAAACTTTTTAAGCAGATAAAACGCTCTCTGCCGCAGAAAAAAACATCTGTAAGACGTCCCTTGTCAATACTTTTTTAATTTATTTTACGCCTCTGAATGCCGACGGCGAAATCCCCTCGTATTTTTTAAACACGCTTCCGAAATAGCTTTTATCGTGATAACCCACCGCACAGCCTATTTCCGAAACGGGTACGGACGTGGTTTCAAGCAGCTTTTTAGCTTCCTGCACCCTCATTTTTGCAACATATTCAAAAGGCCGCATATTCATTCTTCGGCGAAAAATCCTGCAGAAATATTCGGGGGTGACGCCTGCCGCCGAGGCAACCTCCTCCAGCGTAATATCCCTGCGGAAATTTTCGTTTATGAACTCAAACGCCCTGCCCAGATAGCCCTCATCGTCGGTTATACCCTGTTCCCCTGACATATCCGCAGAATGGACCGAAAGCTCCGTCAGCAGAGAATACAGCAGCGCCGATGACGTGTATATCCAGTCGTGCTCCTGCTGTTTAAGAATACCCATCATCTTCCTGAACATATCGTTGACAGGCTCGGGGTTTTCATAATGAATGACCTTTCCGCCGTCCAGCCTGAAAGCCGACAGTGTTTCCGCCGCAAACGCCCCCGAAAAGGTTATCCAGCTTGTATGCCAGTGCTCATCATCGGGGATGTATTCATAGGGAATATCCTTGTTTAATATTATTATATCGCCCCTGCTTAAACAGTATTCCTGTCCCAGATAGAAAAGCCTTCCGCTGCCCTTCCTCGTATAGAAGACCATATGCAGATTAAAGCCGTTCTGGCGTGTTATCCTGCATTGAGAGCTGCACTTTCCCACGCCTGCGGGCTGAAGGGGAAGATTTATCTCGGCAGGTATGATTGGATATTCCGCAAAATACATTTCCCGCACCTCCGTTTAAAGGTTAAAATTTTCATACTGATAATATCATAATATTGACAGGGCTGTCAAGTGCTGTTATAATTTAATCAGAAAACAGCGGATGAACAGCTGTGAAATTCAGAAAGGACGGATTTAATTATGAGTACAATTCTTGTAACGGGCGGTGCAGGCTTTATCGGCAGCCACACCTGCGTTGAGCTTCTTGAAGAGGGCTACGAAATCGTTGTTCTCGACAACTTCTGCAACTCCAAGCCCGAATCCCTTAACCGTATCAGAAAAATCACAGGCAAGGATTTTAAATTCTACGAAACAGACCTCCTTGACTACGAGGGCACAGCAAAGGTTTTTGCTGAAAATAAAATCGACGCCGTTATCCATTTTGCAGGCCTTAAAGCAGTAGGCGAGTCCTGTGCAAAGCCTGTTGAATATTACCACAACAATCTTACAGGTACAATAAACCTTATCCGTGCAATGAAGGAATACGGCTGCAAGAAGATGGTTTTCTCATCCTCCGCAACTGTTTACGGTATGAACAACCCTATCCCTTACATTGAAACATACCCTACCTCCGCAACAAACCCATACGGCTACACAAAGGTTATGATCGAACAGATCCTGAAGGACACATCCTCTGCCGACCCTGACTGGAGCGTTTCCCTTCTCCGCTACTTCAACCCTATCGGTGCACACGCAAGCGGACTTATCGGCGAAGACCCCAACGGCATTCCGAATAACCTTATGCCTTACATTGCACAGGTGGCATCAGGCAAGCTCCAGTGCTTAAGCGTGTTCGGCAACGACTACGACACCGTAGACGGCACAGGCGTCCGTGACTATATCCACGTTGTTGACCTTGCAAGAGGACACCTCTGCGCAGTAAAATACGTCCTTGAACATAAGGGCACAGAAGCCGTAAACCTGGGCACAGGCAAGGGTACAAGCGTGCTCCAGCTTTTACACGCATTTGAAAAAGCCTGCGGCAAGGAGATTCCATACAAAATTGTTGAACGCCGTGCAGGTGACATTGCGGAATTCTACGCTAACACCGACAAGGCTAAATCAATGTTCGGCTGGGAAGCTGAATACGGCATTGACAAAATGTGCGAAGACAGCTGGAACTTCACCAAGAACAACCCTAACGGACTTTAATATTGCTTAAAAAGCACCGCTGTACAGAACTGATACAGCGGTGCTTCAGTCTGTCGAAAAAGTCTTTTCGACAATGAATAGTGAATAATGAATAATGAAAAATTACGGAATTGCCTTCGGCAATAATATTAATAAAGTCCGCAAAGCGGACACCTTAATTATTCAATATTCATTATTCTTTTTTTCATTTTTCATTAGCCTGTCGGGTTTATCGACAGGCTCAAAGCACCGCTGTACAGAACTGATACAGCGGTGCTTGATTTATATATGGTTTAACGGGGTGCTCATCTGCCAAAATATTCAGACAACAGATGATCAGCATATTCAACCGCAGCTGCGGGATAATGACAGCCGATTGTTTCCGCCGTTTCTTTTGCCAGACGTGCAAATAAATTTTTAGTTTTGTACAAGGCAGAGATCATATCCGCCTTATGGTAATGAGCAAAGCACTCCGACAGGGAATTCTTTATGCCGTCATCAGCCCATTTGTCGAGAAATCTTCCGTCGTGCCATACATCCGTATTATATTTGCAGACAGAGTACATTTCAATCATTTTAAGAAGATGATTTTTCAGATATGCGTCTATGCACATTTTGGCTGTCCAGAGTTCACCCCGAAGTATCTTTTTCGAAGCCCATACAATATGAAAGCAGAAGTCGTTTACCATATTCAGATATTCATCTTCCGACAAAATGCCGTGCTTTATTTCACATTTCACATTTTCATCCAGCAGCTTTTTAAAATTCAAAGTATCATACAGCACAGAATAGCCTCTGTTGCATACCCATTCAGCAACACCGTCCCTGATTGCATCTGTCAGCTGTTCAGGCGTAAACACTATCATATCAACATCAAGTGCATTTTCATATAATACCCTGCGTTCCTTTGCACCGCCCAGAGAGTTTTCAACGAAAGAAATCCTTATATCTCCGAACAATTCCGGGATATTTCCGTACAGCCAGCTGTCCGTATCATCTGCCGCAATTAAAAGGTCCAGGTCAGAATATTCATCAGCCCTGACATCACTTCTTGTTGATGAGCCGATAGCAATAATCGCCTTTATACCGTTATCTGCCTTTGCAGTATCAAGTATCCTGTTTTTTATTTCATAATATCTGTCAGTCATCGCTTTATACTTCCTTCATTAAGCAGCATTTCAACTTCTTCCAATACAGGCGGATTTAGCGGCAGAGGAAATCTTGATATTGCTATTGCAGAGCAGGCACTTGCAAAACGCACGGTTTCATCATCGCTCATATTATGCAGTAAGCCGTAAACACAGCCTGCCTTGAATGTATCGCCTGCACCCAGCGTGCTTTTAACATCTGCGTCAAACGGCTTCATTTTCTTCATCTGCTGACCTTTTCTGCCGTAAATCATTTCCTTTTCCCCACGGGTGATGATTACGAGGCCGTCGGTATTGTCGGTCAGAAGGCTGTAAATTTCCTCAATGCTTTTGTCCTTGTACTGTTCAGAACCCGTACATTCCTTTGAAACCACGTTAATTGCGCAATGCTGATGAAGATAGCTGTCGTGGCGGCAGTCTATTGTAACAAAAGGCTTGTTGTGTTTTACGCAAAGCTCAGCGGCGATTTGTGTTTCTTCAAGGAAGAACGGGTCGATTGCCGCAGCCTTACAGCCTGCAATATCATCTTCCTTCGGCATATTCCATCGTTTCTTTGCACCTTTTTCATAAAGTGCCTGAAACATTCCCATAGGTGAACGTACAAGCCCTGCGATCACAACATAATCCATAAGTCCCTGATAATCGGGGTCAAAATAAAGAGAGGACAGATCCACATTCCTGCCGCTGTAAAATTTCTTTAAAAGCGGTGCAACCTCTGTTCCGATGTGAGTACCGTCTATTTTAACACTCACCCCCAAAGAACTCAGTACAGTTGCGGCTGTTCCTGTTTCACCGCCCGGCAGAAAATACTTCGCCTTAATCTCCGAGTATTCGTCAGGCCGCAGGAACTCTCCCTTGAGCAAAAAAGAATATGTACCTAAAATCTGTCCGTGCATATATACTTCGTAATTCATAAATCGATCCCCTTCACTTATGTTTTATTTATGCCTTTATAAATCCTGCTGTACAGCTGCTTAAAGTTTAACATTTCGGTATGCAATGAACAATTTTATTATATATATTCCCTGTAAACATTCTGTATCTTATGCACTCCGCCTTTATTTTTATTATTCACGGAAATTGCAAAAAACAATTGCTTATGGATGATAAATATGGTATAATATTTTTATTATAAAAAAAGGAGCAGATTATGAGATCAAGCATAATTAAAAAGACGCTGTCTGTGCTTTTATGCGGAGGTTTTATTTTCACCTCAGGCTGCTCTGCTGAAAACGGAGATGGTAAAGTGACTACCCAGACAGAAACAACAACGGCAGCAGTTTCCGAAACAACTGCCGACACACGTGTTTACGACAAAATCTGTGCACTGACCTTTGACGACGGTCCCAATACGGATACTACCCCTCTTGTGCTGGACAAGCTCGAAAAGCACGGCGTAACAGCCTCCTTCTTCCTTGTGGGCAATAACATCAACGACACTACGGCAGAGGTTGTAAAGCGTGCATATGATATGGGCTGTGAGATACATAACCACTCAAAGACCCACAGCGCAATGCCCGATATGGACAAAAATGACATCATTGCGGAAATTGACTTCACCAATAAAAAAATCGAGGAAATCACAGGAACTGCCCCTGCATTTTTCAGACCGCCCTACATTGCCGTAAACAACGCAATGTTTGAATGTATCGACCTGCCCTTTATCAGCGGCTACGGTGCAAACGACTGGGAAGCGACGGTGCTTGCCGATGAACGTGCGGAAAAGATAATTACGCAGGCAAAGGACGGAGCAATTTTCCTTCTCCACGATATGAGCGGAAACATTATGACCGTTGAAGCCCTCGATACCATTATCCCCACCCTTAAAGACCAAGGGTATGAGTTTGTAACAATGACCGAGCTTTTCAGGCGTAAAGGAATTGAGCCGCAGGACGGAATTGTTTACAGCTACGCCGAGCAGACCACTATGTATTAAAGGAGATTAAGCTCTATGAAAATAAGAAAGCTTTTAGCCGCACTGACTGCATTTACCCTTATTTTCGGCACAATGACAGCCTGTGCAGACGCAGACGCCAAAAATGCAGACACCGCTTCTGCAGTTTCAACCGAGGAGGAATCAACCGTGAAAAGCTACATCCCTAATTCAGAAAACGTAAAAACACTTGGCCGTACACACGAACTGGAGGACTGCCTCTGGCTTGCATATTCAGGCTCAGGCGCAGAGTTTGAATTCAACGGCACAAAAGCCGAGATAACCGTCGGCGGCGATGTCAACGCAGAAAAGGAAAACAACGAGGACAACCAGACACGAATTGCAGTTTATGTAAACGGCGAGCGTGTCATTGACGATATGATCAATGCGGCAGAAGAAAAGTACACCGTCTTTGAAAGCGACACCCCACAGGATGTTACCGTAAAAATCGTGAAGCTTTCCGAAACAGCAATGTCCACCTGCGGCATAAAGAACATCACCGTTGACTCCGCAGAGGGAATAAAGCCAACCGCCGCTAAGGAGCATTTCATCGAATTCATCGGCGACTCCATCACCTGCGGCTACGGCGTGGATGATGAAGTAAAGGAAAACCACTTCTCCACAAAGACCGAGGACGTAACAAAGGCTTATGCTTATAAAACAGCAGAGGCTCTCAACGCAGATTACAGTATGGTTTCCATCAGCGGCTACGGTATCATTTCAGGCTACTCAAACGACGGAAAGACCAAGTCCCCATCTCAGATCGTGCCTAAATATTACACCAAGCACGGCTTCTCCTACGGCGCATACGGCAGCCACATTGCCGCTTCAACAAAGTGGGATTTCACAGGCTACACCCCTGACCTTATCGTAATCAATCTGGGCACAAACGACGACAGCTACACTCAGAACGATACCGTAAAGCAGGAAGAATACTGCACCGCTTACGTTGAGTTCCTCAAAAAGATCCGTGAAAACAACCCTGACGCAAAAATTCTCTGTACTCTGGGAATAATGGGCGACAGACTCTATCCTTACGTTGAAAAGGCAGCTGCCGACTATACCGCACAGACAGGCGACACCAACATCTCAACAATGAAATTTGACGTGCAGTCCCCTGACGACGGCTACGCAGCAGACTGGCACCCAACCGAAGCAACTCACACCAAGGCTTCCGCAAAGCTTGTTGAAAAGATAAAGGAATATATGGGCTGGTAACAAAAATCAGGCCTTTGGTATTATTCACTATTCATAAAAAAATCCGCAATTCAGCGTAAAAACTGAATTGCGGATTTTTGTCCTTAAAATCTTATAGTATTATATATTAAAAATTGATTTGCCAAATCTCCTGCGAAGCTCTCTTCGCACTTCGTCATCCAAATTAACACAATCAATAAATGCACCTTTACCGATTTTTTTAACCGAGTCAGGAATTCTGATGTATTCAAGCGACTGACAACATGCAAAAGCCAGTTCACCAATCATTGTCACAGAATCAGGAATTTCCACGCTTTCCAGTGAGTCACAGTGCCAAAATGCCTTTTCATCAATTTTTGTCACAGAATCGGGAATTTCAATATCCTCCAACGAGGTACAGAATGAGAACATATTATCCCCAATAACAGTTATGCCATCAGGAATATTAATATCCTCAAGTGATTTACACATTGCAAATGCCATCTTACCAATCTCTGTTACAGAATCAGGAATATCAATGTTTACAAGTGATTCGCAGGAACTAAAAGCATAATTACCAATTTTATTCACAGAGTATGGAATGTCAATATTTTTAAGTGATTTGCAGCGAGCGAAAGCAGAAGAAGAAATTTCTGTCAAAGAATCGGGAAGTTCAAAACTTTCAAGGTTAGTGCAATCAGAAAAAGCACTTCCTCCTATTTCTGTTACCGAGTCAGGCACAACAAAGCTTTCAAGCGCCTGAAAATTCCAGAATGCCTCTCTATGAATCTTTTTAACAGTGTCAGGAAGAGTGAAATAATCAACATCATCTGCTCTTTCCTCTATCCACTCCTTTAACACATTTCTGTCAGCTTTAAAAACGCTGCGAGGAATTATACGATCATCATCATAATCATCTTCATCATCATAATCATCTTCGTAATCATCATCTTCATCAGAAACAAATTCTGTTAACTCATCTTCATAACCAATGTCCATTGAAGCTTCTTCCTGCTCTTCAGAAACAGAGTTACCATTTTCAATAGTCGGCAGTTTAGCACCACAGCTGAAGCAAAAAACACTGCCTTCAGGAAGTTTGGATCCACATTTAAAACAGAACATTTTATCAACCTCCAACGTAATTATATGTTTAATTATACCATTTGTACTTGTTTATGTCAAGTATTTTTGTTTAAATTTACCTAAACTATAAAATCCGCAATTCAGCGTAAAACTGAATTGCGGATTTGATTTTATATAAGAATTACTTGCTGAAAGCAGCGATGGACTGTTCGATTTTCTCCATCTTTTCAAGAGCCTTTGCAAGCTTAGCCTTTTCAGCTTCAACCTGCTGAGCAGGAGCCTTAGCAACGAAGCCCTGATTGTTGAGCTTGCCCTGTGAGAAGTCGATGTCCTTCTGAACAGCAGCCTTTTCCTTGTTAAGACGAGCCAGTTCCTTTTCCTTGTCAACCAGCTGGTCGAGAGGGATAAAGATTCTAGCGCTGTCGGTAACAACGGTTACAGCGTCGGCAATTTCGATCTTGTCGCCGATAACAATTTCAGAAGCGGAAGCGAGTCTTTCAAAGAAGAGTACGCCCTGTTCAAAGATTTCCTTATCAGCTGTTTCAATGTGGAGAGCAGCCTTTACGGAAGGAGGTACGTTCATTTCGGAACGTCTGTTACGGATAGCACGGATAGCCGCTACGATTTTTTCAAACTTAGCCTCATCCTCTGCATAATCGAGCTTTTCGTCGTAAACAGGGAAATCGGAAAGCATGATAGCACCCTCACCGTCGCAGAGAACCTGCCAGATTTCTTCTGTAATAAACGGCATAAATGGGTGGAGAAGCTTGAGCATACCCTTCATTACCCATACAAGAACAGCCTGTGCCTTTTCACAGGTCTCGCCGCCTGCTGCAATTCTCGGCTTTGTAAGCTCAATGTACCAGTCGCAGTAAATATCCCAGATGAAGTCGTAAAGCTTTGATACAGCAACGCCAAGCTCAAAGCTTTCAAGGTTAGCGTTTACTTCCTTGGCAAGCTGATTGAACTTGCTTACTACCCACTTATCCTCAATGTTGAGATTTTCAGGGAGTCCCTCTGCCTTGAAGCCTTCAGGGAGATTCATCATAATAAATCTTGAAGCGTTCCAGATCTTGTTTGCAAAGTTTCTGGAAGCCTTAACCTTATCTTCAATGTAACGCATGTCGTTACCCGGAGCGTTACCTGTTGCAAGCATAAAGCGGAGTGCGTCCGCACCGTATTTTTCGATTTCTTCAAGAGGGTCTACACCGTTGCCGAGGGACTTGGACATCTTGCGACCCTGTGCGTCACGTACAAGACCGTGAATGAGAACTGTATCAAAAGGAACTTCGCCCATATGTTCAAGACCGCTGAACATCATTCTGATTACCCAGAAGAAGATGATGTCGTAGCCTGTAACGAGAGTGTTTGTAGGATAGAAGTACTTAAGGTCCTCTGTATTTTCAGGCCAGCCGAGAGTAGAGAACGGCCAGAGCGCAGAGCTGAACCACGTATCGAGAGTGTCCTCGTCCTGACGCATAGCCTTTCCGCACTTAGGACAAACTGCACCGTCTTCCTTTGTAACGATCATTTCGCCGCATTCATCGCAGTAGAACGCAGGGATCTGATGACCCCACCATACCTGACGGGAAATACACCAGTCCTTGATATTTTCAAGCCAGTGATAGTAAATCTTGTCGAAACGTTCAGGAACGAACTTTGTCCTGCCTGTCTTTACAGCGTCGATAGCAGGACCTGCAAGAGGTTCCATCTTAACAAACCACTGTGTGGAAACCTTAGGTTCAACAGTAGTGCCGCAGCGGTAGCAGGTACCAACGTTATGAGCGTGGTCTTCAACCTTGATAAGAGCACCCTCTGCTTCAAGGTCTTCAACGATAGCCTTTCTTGCGTCGTATCTGTCCATACCTGCGTACTTAGGATAATCAGCAACGATTTTAGCATCGTCAGTCATAACGTTGATAACAGGAAGATTATGACGAAGACCTACTTCAAAGTCGTTAGGGTCGTGTGCAGGAGTAATTTTTACAACGCCTGTACCGAAGTCCATTTCAACATAAGTATCAGCAACGACAGGAATTTCTCTGTGAACGATAGGAAGAATAACTGTCTTGCCTACCATATCCTTGTAGCGTTCATCATCAGGGTGAACAGCAACGGCTGTATCGCCGAGGAGTGTTTCAGGACGTGTTGTAGCAAGCTCAATGTAACCGCTGCCATCGGAAAGAGGGTAACGGAGGTGCCAGAAATGACCTGCCTGATCCTCGTAGTTTACTTCTGCATCGGAAATTGAAGTCTTACAATGAGGACACCAGTTGATGATTCTTTCGCCTCTGTAGATAAGACCCTTATTGTAAAGATTAACGAAAACTTCACGGACAGCCTTGTTGCAGCCTTCGTCCATAGTAAAGCGTTCTCTTGACCAGTCGCAGGAGCAGCCCAGCTTTTTAAGCTGTTCAACGATTCTGCCGCCGAACTTTGCCTTCCATGCCCACGCACGTTCCATAAATGCTTCACGGCCGATGCCTTCCTTTGTAAGACCTTCTTCAGCCATAGCAGCAACGATCTTGGCTTCTGTTGCGATAGCGGCGTGATCTGTACCGGGGAGCCAGAGTGCGGAATAGCCTCTCATTCTCTTCCAGCGGATAAGAATATCCTGAAGAGTTTCGTCGAGAGCGTGTCCCATATGGAGCTGACCTGTGATATTCGGAGGAGGGATTACGATAGTGTAAGGCGTCTTCTTGCTGTCAACGGTAGCCTTGAAGCACTCGTTATCCATCCAGTATTTGTATATTTTATCCTCTACCTGATTAGGTTCGTAAAGCTTTGAAAGCTCTTTTTTCATAAAAATCTGTCCTTTCGCATTATTTTTCATAGAAATACATCATATTATAACACACCGCCGCAAAATAATCAACTTAAATTTGATTAATTTTTGCTTAATCTCCAAATCAGACCTGCCATATCAGCTGAACAGCTGTAATATATGTACATATAATTTCATAAATGTTGCGTTTTAACAAAATATGTGATATAATTAACGCAACTTTAAATAAAGGGGTAGTTTAAAAATGAAACGACTGATAAGCCTTATCACCGTTCTTGCACTGGCATTTTCAATTTGCACAGTACCCGTGAATGCGGCAACCGTAATCAAGGTCTGGGACGGCTCTGTAAGCACCTCCTGGTACACAGGAAAGAAGACCTCCTACGACATCAGCACCGCAAGCCAGCTTGCAGGTCTTGCAAAGCTTGTAAACAGCGGCAAATCAATGGCAGGCGTAACCATCAACCTTACAGCTGATATTGTCCTCAACGACACAACCAATTGGGAAAACTGGTACAGCAAGCCGCCGAAGAATGTGTTTACACCAATCGGACACACAGGCAATCCCGTCAAGGGCTATTATCCTTTTGCAGGCTGCTTCAACGGCAACGGCCACTCCATCAGCGGCTTATACGTCAAATCATACCAGCACGCTGGTCTTTTCGGATACATTTCAAACTCACTCGTAACACAGGTCATCATCAAGGACAGCTGTGTCATTGCCTATGACGACGGCAGAAAGCTTGTCAACAAATCCGTCAACGCAGGCGCAATTACGGGTATTGCCGAAAATTCCGTCATCAGCAGATGCGAAAACAGCGGCAAGGTTTACAGCTGCATCACAAAGGAATTTTTAAGCGGACGTGAAATCAGAGCAGGCGGCATTGCAGGCGTAATGGAAAAGACCAATCTTTCCGAAGAGCTTATGGCGGCGGCGCTTGCGGCAGGGGGTGTTTTCTACAACCCAGCAATCATCACCGACGGAAGCGGCAGCAGATTAAAGCCCTCCACCATCGTTGACTGCGTAAACAACGGCAGCGTAACCGCTTCAGGCGACGGCTCCCAGTACAGCGGCGGTATTCTCGGACTGGGTGAGCTGGGAACAATAAAGAACTGTCTCAGTCTTCAGCCTGTAATAGGCAGAAAAAACGGTGCGATAATAGGTCTTACCTACAACTGCTACCTCTCAAACTGCTATCATTACGACGGCTTAAGGCTTAAGGGTATCGGCAGCAATATGTCCAGCTCCGCAGTAGGAAAGGTCAAGGATAATTCCCTGTCCAGAAACTACGACCAGATAGTTGCAAAAAGCTTTGTAAAAACAATGGGCAGCGCCTTTGTTTACAAAAAGAATGACAGACCATACCTCTCCTGTGATGTGCGTATGTCCACGGACAGCAAATCGGGAACGACCGTAAACGTAGGCAAGGGAAAGGTTACTATCAGCTGGAGCAAGACAAGCAACGCCGTAAGCTATAACGTGTGCTACCTTAAATCAAACGGCAAATACGCCGTACTCACCAAAACCACCGACACCACAGCCACACTCAAGGGACTCAAAAGCGGAGCAAAGTACACCATCCTTATTCAGGCAAAGCTTAAGGACGGTACCACCAAAACCGTAAAGGACGGTAAATTCACCTTTACTGCATAAAAAAACACAGCCCGAGCGTATCGGGCTGTGTTTCAGTTTGTCGAAAAAGTTTTTTCGACAATGAATAGTGAATAATGAATAATGAAAAATTATGGAATTGCCTTCGGCAATAATATTAAAAATGTCCGCAAAGCGGACACCTTACCTATTCACTATTCATTATTCTTTATTCA
>JAFQUQ010000014.1 GCA_017408395.1 Oscillospiraceae bacterium | reverse complement strand
TTGACAGTGGCGAAAAGGTAGACATTAATCAATTTTCAGGTTCATCCTATGTTGAAGGCGATGAAACAGGCTCAACGCTTCTTATTCTGGGCTTTGAAGAACCTGTAAACCCTGACGAAGTGTGTGCGCTTGTTATCGGCGAACAGACTGTTGAAATCAAGTAATCAAACCATTATTGAAAACACTCCGCCGTATTGATTTACGACAAAACAAACGCTGCACAGAGAACTAACTCTGTGCAGCGTTTTTAAAGAGGAAAAGAACATATTTTATCCAACTGTACAATGTACAGTTTGTACAGTGTACAGTTTGTACAGTGTACAGTTTGGATCTTACTGCTTCTTTCTCCTGCGTACAGCAATTGCCATACCAAGGATAGTCAGACCCGCAAAGCCAATCATTCCCCATACGGAGGTATGAGAATCATTATTAAAAATGATTTCTTCCGCATTTTCGGTTATACCTGCTTCCGATGATACGTCTTCGGTAGGTTCATCATCCTCAGGCTTATCGGGAGTCGGTGTTGGTTTCGGTGAAGGATTTGGTGTTGGATTTGGATTGGGGTTGGGATTCGGGTTTGGATTAGGATTTGGATCCGGGTTTGGAGTCGGATCAGGAGTCGGGTCAGGTGTCGGATTTGGTGTTGAGCTTGTTTTTTTGGTGTATTTTGCCGAAACAACCTTGCTGTCTGTCATACCTTCCTTGACTGCGACAGCCTTGATTGTTTTTGTGCTTGTAAGTGTGATTGCACCTGTGTATTTTGTGCTTGAAGATGAAGGCGTTTTTCCGTCTGTGGTGTAGTAAATATCAGCACCGTCAGTTGCACAGGTGATTGTAACTTCAATGCTGCTATCAAACTTTGTACCGCTTACAGGGTCAAATACAGGAGCTGCAACCTGTGCAGTCTGATTTGCTGTCCATTTGGCATAAAGAGTAATATCGCTTGTGACCGTATCTGTTGTAAAGTTCCATTCTGTTGTAAGTGCAGCGTCCTTGTACCAGCCGTCAAAGCTTGCAGCTTCATCAGTAAGTGCAGCCGGTTCCTTAACTGCAAATCCGTTAGCTACCTTTTTCGTGAAATCATTTCCGCCGTAATTGTTTGTTTCAAAGGTTACTGTATGAACAGGAGCTATCATTACATACTGATTTATGTCATAACCTGCATCGGAAGCTTCATCAATTTCAATTACCTGACCTTCATTGTCAACATAGTATACGTCTGTGCCGAGAAAATCAGAAGTTTTTCCGTCTGTACCATTGTTTATGCCGCCTTCAAATACGCCGCCGTTAAGGGTAACATATTTTGTAGCGGTATTCTGCTGTCCGATATTCAGAACACCTTTACAGTCACAGTCGTTTACTATAATCTGAGAACCGTTCGGACAGTTTATATTTCCGTTGAATGTGCCGCCGTCTATCTTAGTATAGTTAGCATAAACTTCATCATTGAATGTGCCGCCCTTGATATTTATGTTATAACCGCCGGTTGAACTGAAGTGGCATGCTCCATTGAATGTGCCGGAATAAACTGTAAGCTTGTTTGAAGTATCATTTGATGTTGTGATTGAATTTCCGCCGCCTGTAATTATCGGACCGTTTCCGTTTTCTATGCCTATTGTAAGGCTTGCACCGTTTACTACATAAACAGCATCACCGCTTTCAGATATATTGCTGTCACGAGTACTTGTTATTGTTCCTGTACCAATTACAGAAGCTTCAATTGCACCTGCAAAGACAAGTGTGTCTGTACCAAGATTAAGAGTATGCGCACCAAGATCAAGTACAATATCCTGTTTTATTTCTATGTTTGAAGAAGTATCACAATCAACATTTGCACCGAGAGTTACAGTGCCGCCGCCGTTGTTGTTAAGGTCAGTTGCAGCCTGAGCGAAATCATCTGTATAATATGTTGTACCGCCGCAGGTATATGTTATTTTTGCAGATGAATTACAAACACTGCAAACACCGTTTACATAATTATGAGGAGCAAAATCACCGTAGGACTGACCGCAAAGGGCACACACAGCCTTTTCCTTACAGGTAGCTGGTGTTTTTTCTGTGTGGGAGCCGAAACAAGTGATAACCCCTTTAGGTATATTCTTCATTGCATCATCAGTAATTGTACCGCTGTTCTTTATTGTTGAGTATTCTTCAAATGTGCCGCCCTGAATTCTGCCCATATTGTTTACTACTGAGTAGTCTTTGAATGTACCGCCTGAAATACAGCCGTTCACAATATTTCCTGTTGACGATATTGTCGTTTCATTAGTGACAGTACCATAGAATTCACCGCCGTAAATATAGCCCATCGGTTTATTGTTTACAGTGCTATATTTTGTAAACACACCTCCGTTTATTTCACCTCCGCTGCAGTTAGTTACTGTACCGCTGAATGTGCCTCCGTTTATTTCACCTCCGTCTTCATTTGATACAGCACCGCTGAATTCACCGCCTGAAATTGTACCACTGTTAGTAACTTTTCCAGTGAATGTTCCGCCTGTTACTGTTACTGCATAGCCCCAGTCAATGCTGAGCGTGTCGTTGATTTTGTTGTAATACCAGCCCGCTCCGCTGGTAACACCATTGTTTAAATCAGCAAGGTCAATTGTGACTGCGGTTTCAGCATTTGCGGTAATGCTCATATCAATTCCGCCAAACGGCATACCTGTCATAAACAGAAGCGCCATAACCGTAATAACGGACAAGGCTTTCCTCAAAAAGTTATTCTTCATAATATCCTCCTCGGTTATTGGGACAACCCCATAGTTGCAAAAGCAATATTACCATTTATTTCATAAGAAGTGATAATACTATTTATAAAAATTATACCACGACGTTGCATTATTTTCAATATTATTTAATATTTCAGTCATAAAATTTTCCTGCAACTTTTACGCATTTTATTAGGCATTATGCACAATCAGCCATTTTATCAATAAAAAGCCTGCAAGCTTAATTGCTTACAGGCTTCATTTAATAACATTTTATTCAACAGCTTCAAGCGCTTTCTGCATAAGATAATCCTCTCCGTTTACGAAAAGCGCCGTAACAGCCGCTTCATCAAGAAGTACTCTTACATCAATATCGTTTCCGCTTTCATAATTTGCCCCCGAATCAATGAACACATCGCCGTTTTCGTCAAGAAGAAGTGCATTTGAGAAAATGAATTGTCCGCTTTCAAGCTCAATACCACCTATTCCCTGTGCAGAGCCGTTTGGTTCGGTAAATCCGACAACCGTTACATTTTCGTGACCACGCATTATCATTGTAAGGTGGTCAGCGGCGCTTACGCTGTTTGCGTTTACAAGAATAATAACCTTACCGTGTCCCCAGAGATTTTCTCCTGTGTAGAAATTTTCCTTGCCTTCAACAAATTTTCCTGTTGCTTTATCGGTAAGGTAACAGCCTGCTTCATCGTCCCACTTTCCGTCAGTTGCATAGTAATGCTCCCCCTCAGGTGAGAAAATTTCAGCTATAACCTTTACTACATCACTTGAACCTCCCACGTTGTCACGAAGGTCAAGGACTATATTTTCAAAATTTTCTGCCCTGTATTCATCAACCTTTTCAATTATACCGTTTTTCATCTTTGAAAAGTCACCCGTTTTATCGGAGTCACTGTCAAACATCATCGCTTTTATACGCAGGCAAGCGGTTTTCTCGTTTATTTCAACCCACATAAGATGTCCTGTTTCAACGCCGCCGTTAAGAATTTCAATGGTCTTTTCGGCACGGTCAGCATAAAATCCCAGCTTTGGAAGAACGGCTTCCTTTTCGTTTCCGCTTTCATCTATAAATCCGACGGTTACGCTGTCACCGCCTGTTCCTGCGGCAAAAACAGCCTTATAAAAAGCCTCATTATCACGGTCAGCAAAGCCTTTTGCGGAAAACGCCTCCGACTTTTCTGCCGCTTCAAGTGGGTCTGTACCGTCCCATTCCGTAATGATTGTTCCTGTTGAAATTCCGTACTCTGCGAGAGTTTCATCAACATTTACAGCCGCAATTCTTCCGTCAGAAAGAGTCACAAGGGAAAGACCGTAGTCATTTCCGAAAACACGCTCATTTACAGCGTCCTCAATATCAGTATCATCAGGTGCAAAGCCGACGTGGCCGTCGTGAAATTCCGCACAGAATTTTAACCACGCAATATAGTTTTCCACGTCATCGTCAACCGCTTTAAACTGCGGCAGATACTCGTCATAAAGGCTGTCCCAGTCAACATTCTTATGTTCCGCAAGGACATAGTGCTTCTTCATACAATTGAAGCCGTCCTTGAAATCCTTCACATAATCTATCGCACGGTAGCCGTCATTAAGCAGACACACAGGCACAGCCGCAACAGTCAGTACTGCGGAAATTATGCTTGCACTTTTACGTATCTTCTCATTGTCCTTTATAAAGCCTGCAATGGGAATCAGCGCACCTATATATGCAGGAAGCAATGAAATTTCCCTGCCCTTCAGCACCATAAGCACCAGACAGATCAACGCAGGAATTATGTAGCAGACACGCCATTTACAGCTGAGCACCCTTACAGCATAGCCGGCAAGAAAATAAAGTCCTGCCGCAGCCGCAGTGTTTAATGCAATAAATAATATATCAAAATAATTCATTCTTTTCCCCCGTTTCTCAATTCAGATCATCCGTATGGAAGAAAACATATCCAAGATAAATAAATACCGCACCTGCCGCAAGCGATACAATAATTGTTGACGCTATCTGACCTGCTGTAAGAGAGGCGTCATAAATATAATTCATATCGTCTTCAATGCCGTAGGTCGCCCAGCTTTCAAAGGTGCTGAGCATATTTAAATTTGTCATACCAAGCACAGGTGACATTCTTTCTTCAAACATACCGCTGCCTGATATTCCGCCGATTGCAAATGTCACATAGCCCAACGCCATTAAAATATACGGATTTTTTATAATGAATGCGGCGAAAATTGCTGTGCAGAGTATTCTGAAAATCGGGAAAATCATAAGCGTATAGCGTAACACGATTTCACCGACGTCAAGCTTTGTTCCCCAGCCGTGCATAGCCGTATTTACGATGATCGGAACGGAAACCAGCACCGTAAAACATATCAGTCCCACAATAATACACGGGATCACTCTTCCGAAATAAACCTCCGCACGCTTATGACCTGTCATAAGCTCGTAGTTTGAGGTTTTGTCCATAAAGTCACCGCAGCACATAATGCCTACAAGGGTAAACAGAAACATCAGCGGAAAAATTGTAAAAAGCATACCCATTTCCGAAAGCATGACCTGCGTGGGATAATCCCCCATCAGAACCATTTCACCCTCAAGAAAGATGTTCGACATCGGTATGATAAGAAATCCGATAAAAACTATCCATACAAGCCTTTCCTTACGCAACTGATAAAGCTGTGATTTAATGATATTTTTCATTTTATTTTCCTCCCCTATCAGTTAACGTCGCTCTTTTTGAAGATGATATAGCCTGAAATAATACATACCGCACTTACTGCAAGCGACACAATAATCGTTCCTGTTACAAAGGACGGTTCAAGCTCGGTCTGACAGACCGTTACATCCTCTCCGTTTACATAGCCTATTCTCTGATTGAATGTAAAAAGCTCCATAAGATTTGTTTCTGCAAGATGATATGTAAGACGGAACTTTTTTGTAAGCTCCTCCAGAAGCATTGGTATTATCATAGAAAACATCGAGAGAAGATAACCCAATGCCCACGCTACATAAGAATTTTTTACAATAAACACAAACAGTACATACTGACATACAAGTCTTATCATCGGGAAAATCGCAAGCACAAAGCGTATTGCCGCACCCTTGAGATCCATCGTTATTCCCCAGCCGTTTAAAGCTGTAAAAAAGATTACAGGCAATACCATAAAAGTAAGGCAGAACAGTATACTCCAGATATGTGCAACTATTACTCTTGCAAAATAAACCTCACGGCGATGATGTCCCGACAGGATTTCATAGTTCATCGTCTTGTCGGAGTAGTCCCAGCCCAGTATTCTTACTCCAAGCATAAGGATACAGAATATGGGTACAAGCGCAAAATTTTCACCGGCGTAGCTTATAAAGTAACTGCCTGTGGTTTTTTCCATATCCAGGTCCATAAAAGCCGTGGCAAGAAGAAAAGCCACAGGCAGCAGTGTACAATATGTTACGATGTCTGATTTTGTCTGATAATTCAAAGCTTTAATTATGTTCCGCATTATAATAATCCATCCTTTCAGAGTTTTGTGGCTTGCGTCGGCAAATCAAGGCTTCAGCCGAAGAAACAAAACCCGTAATTGAAAACAGCCGTTTTTCAGCTTTCACCAACCATATTCATATAGTACTGCTCAAGGTTTGCTTCATTTATGCTGAGAACAACAGGCACCACGCCGTTTTCAAAGAGTGTTTTCGATACGGTATGCATATTGTCAAGCTGTTCGTAAAGTCGGATACTGCCGTCCTTTTCAACATCAAACTGCGTGATACCCAGCTTATCCTGTAAAATCGCTGCGGCAAGGGAATTGTTATCGGTGCTGATATGATAATACTCACGGCACAGCTTTTTAAGCTCGTCGGAAGATACTGCCTGTAGCATCTTACCCTTGTTGATGAAAATATAGTCGGTGCAGAGCAGTGAAAGTTCGCTTAAAATGTGCGAAGAAATGAGAATGGTGATATGCTCCTCACGGTTAAGCTTAAGCAGAAGCTCACGGATTTCTACGATACCCTCTGGGTCAAGTCCGTTTACAGGCTCGTCAAGCACCATAATTTCAGGCTTTGTCATAAGCGCATTTGCAATTCCGAGACGCTGACGCATACCAAGTGAGAAATTCTTTACAGGCTTTTTGCCCACGTCGGAAAGCCCTACAATTTCAAGCACCTCTTCAATACGCCCTTTATCGGGTATACCCTTCTGCAAGCGCTGTTTTTCGAGGTTTTCCCTTGCGGAAAGCTTCTCCTTTGCATATGGTGTTTCAATTATAAAGCTCATACGTCCTCTTGCATCCGCAAGTCCGTTTTCATCGGAAGCACCGTATATCTCCATTGTTCCGCCGGTTGGAATTACAAGTCCGCCAAGCATTTTCATAACGGTGGTCTTGCCTGCGCCGTTAGGTCCGATAAGACCGCATATCATTCCCTTTTTTATCTGAAAGCTTACGTCGTCTACCGCTTTCTGCTTCATATACTGCTTATCAAGATTTTTTACATCAATAATTATATCGCTCATTTTGCTCCTCCTCGTCAGATTATCGTAATTATATGATAAAATCAAATATTAAAGAATTTCTTAAATTTCTTAATGTTTACAAAAAATTCATATTTATCCTGCGCAAAAAAGGGCAGATGTTCTCTGCCCTCAGTCTGTAGAAAAAGATATAGCTATATGTAATAATGCACAAACTTTAGGGGACGCCCTCTCTTGCAGGGCGTCCCTTCTTCAAAAACAGTCCACTGGACTGTTTTTGAATTCACCCCTTGCGGAGCGCCTCTAAGGCAAGGAATTTCGCCCTCTGCGGAGGGCGACAAGGGCTCTGCCCCTTGACCCCGCAAGCCTTTGAAAAGGCTTGACCTAAAC
>JAFQUQ010000013.1 GCA_017408395.1 Oscillospiraceae bacterium | reverse complement strand
GGAGCGCCTCTAAGGCAAGGAATTTCGCCCTTCTGCTAAATGTCATCTTCGATGACATACGACGAGGGTCTGCCCTTTGACCTAAGCAAACGCAGTTTGCTTTCAAGCGATTTGAAAAGGCTTGACCTAAACTTTAACGTCAAGCGATTTTGTGCAACTTTTTCGACAAGCTGAGATGGCACAAAACGTGCCGTCTTTTTGTTTACAACATTATTACAATAGTATTACACATTTAAAAATATATTGCAAACGGGATGTAAGAGGTGTATAATTAGAGTAACAAAATTTTACGGAGGGGTAGTATGAACAAGAAAATTTTATCGGGCATAATTTCAGCGTCCCTGGTTTTAAGCGTTTTTACGGCAGTACCTGCTTCGGCGGAGATTGATATGGACAATCTTCCCGAGCCTATTTCTGCGGAGGAAGCAAAGGCTTTCGGAAAGATTACGCCGAAAATTACACTTTATGCTAATGGCTGGTACCGCGAGCACATAAGATGGGAGCCTGTTGAAAATGCGCTCTATTACTCTATTTATAAAAAATCGCCAAAGGATAAGACATTTAAACTTGCAAAATCTACCGTAAATCTTGATTACTGGGATTTAGAGGTAGGCTGTGAGTATAAAATCCGTGCTGTTACTTTTACATATGAGGACAAGGCACGTTTCAGCAAATATTCAAACACTGTGAAATCAGAGTCGGAATATTACGAGAATGAAGATAGCTGTTATTCTTCTGAAGATGTAGCAGATGATTATGATTACTCAGACGCAGGAGCTGTCGCAGACAGCGAATATGAAGCCGAAGATACCGTTTCCGAAGCGCCTGCCGAGGAATATGTGGAAGATGAAATTGAACAAATTCCAAACACCGAGGAGTACAGCCATAACGAAGAAAGCGGCTACAAGAATGCCGCAACATCTCCTCTCTCCACATTTTCCGCTGACGTTGACACGGCTTCCTACGCAAATATACGCCGTATCATAAACGATAATCTGTATGTTCCCGAGGACGCTGTAAGAATTGAGGAAATGCTCAATTATTTCGATTACGGCTACGAAATGCCAAAGGGCAAGGCGGCTTTCAAGGTAAATACGGAGCTTTCCGACTGCCCGTGGAACGAGGAAGCACAGCTGCTTAAAATTGGTATTCAGGGCAAGGATCTGGAAAAGACACCCGACTCAAATTTAGTTTTCCTTGTGGACACAAGCGGCTCTATGGGCTGGTCGGATGATAAATTCCCACTTGTTGTAGAGTCCATAAAAATGCTGGCTAAGACAATGGGCGAAAATGACCGTATCTCAATCGTGACCTACTCAGGCTCGGAGGATGTTATCCTTGCAGGCGCAAAGGGTACGCAGATAAAAACAGTTTCCGCACTGATGAATATTCTCGATACAGAAGGCTCAACCTACGGCGAGGGCGGTATCAAAGCGGCTTATAAGATTGCGGAAAAATATTTCATCGAGGGCGGCAACAACAGAATTATCCTTGCTACCGACGGTGATTTAAACGTGGGCATAAGCGACACGGATGAGCTTAAGGCGCTTATTGAGGAAAAGCGTAAAAGCGGCGTTTATTTTTCCGTTTTAGGCTACGGCAAAGATAACATCAAGGATGATAAAATGGAGGTGCTTGCTGATAACGGCAACGGCAGCTACCATTATATCGACACCGCCGAGGAAGCTGCAAAGGTGCTTGTTGAGGAAAGAAACAGCACACTTTACACCATAGGCAAGGATGTTAAAATCCAGCTTGAATTCAATCCCGAAAACGTAAAGAGCTACCGTCTTATCGGCTATGACAACCGCCGCCTTGAAAACGAGGACTTTACAGATGATACCAAGGACGCAGGCGAAGTAGGTGCAGGCCACAGCGTAACTGCCCTTTATGAGATCATCCCTGCCGACGGAACAGGCGACAAGCTTAAATATCAGCAGAGCGCAGGCAACAGCGACGAAATGCTTACGGTGAAGGTACGTTATAAGGACACCTCCGACAACAAGACCTACCGCATAACAAAGACCGTTAAAAAGGACAGCTACTCCGAAACAATGAGCGACGGAATGAAGCTTGCCTGTGCAGTTACACAGTTCGGTCTGGTGCTTAAGGACAGCGATTACAAGGGCACGGCAGACCTTTTAAATGCACTTGAGCTTATTGAGTCCCTTGAAAACCCTGACATTTATGTAAAACAGCTTGAAGCGCTTATCAAAAAACATCTGCATATTACTGATTAAATTTATACCGCTGTTAACGGAAGGCTGATAGTCTCCCCTACAAAAAATGGCTGCATAAATTTCAAATACTGACCGCAGGGTGAAAAACTCTGCGGTATTTTTTGTTAAAAAAAGAATACGTTTACAATTCTGAAAATTTTGTGACTTATACCTTTAAGTAGAAAAATGCCTATTGATTTTTATTTTTGGGTATTGTATAATAAGAGCAATGTGAGTCCGACGGCTCAGAGAATTATTTAAAATTGAAAGGTTGGTATTCTTAATGAACGTAAAAATTATCAACGGTACATCACTTCCAAATATCCCATGGCAGGACAAGCCTGAGGGATGCAAAGACATTATCTGGCGTTACAGCGCAAACCCAATTATCAAGAGAGATCATATCATGGTCAAGAAGGCTAACGGTTACAGAGAGCCTTCCAACTCCATTTTCAACAGCTCAGTAGTTCCTTTTGAAAAGGGCGACTATAAGTTTGCAGGCGTTTTCAGAGTTGACGACAGAGAAAGAAACATGGAAATCCACGTTGGCTTCTCTAAGGACGGCATCAACTGGGACATCAACGAAGAAAGAATTCACTTCAATACAGAAAACCTCGACCCTGAGGTTGCTCAGTGGCAGTACGGCTACGACCCAAGAGTTTGCAAGCTCGAAGGCGAAGACAAGTACATCGTTACATGGTGCAACGCTTACGGCTGGAAGCCTACTATCGGCATCGCTCTTACAGAAGATTTCGAAACATTCACACAGCTTGAGAACTCCTACCTCCCATTCAACAGAAACGGCGTAATGTTCCCAAGAAAGATCAACGGTATGTACATGATGATGAGCCGTCCTTCCGACAGCGGTCATACACCATTCGGTGATATGTTCATCAGCCAGTCTCCTGACCTCACATTCTGGGGCAAGCACAGACACGTTATGGGACCATCCAAGGGCTGGGAATCCACAAAGATGGGTGCAGGTCCTATTCCGATCGAAACAGATCGCGGCTGGCTCATTTTCTACCACGGCGTACTTACATCCTGCAACGGCTACGTTTACAGCTTCTCTGCTGCTCTCCTCGATAAGGATGAGCCATGGAAGGTTCTCAAGAGAGGTGCTTCCTACCTCCTCAGCCCACAGGAATACTATGAACTCGTTGGTGATACAGACGCAGTAACATTCCCTTGCGCTAACCTCGTTGACGCTGACACAGGCAGAATCTGCATCTACTACGGCTGCGCTGATACCTGCACAGCTATGGCATTCACAACTGTTGATGACGTTATGGACTTCCTTGACCACAACAGCCAGGTTTGATCTGCTGAATAATTAAAAATAATACGGAGAAGATTCTGATTATCTTCTCCGTATTTTTTTAACAATTATAAAATATCCATCAGCATTTTTACAGCAAAAATTATCAGGTAGTGCAGGGGATAAAAGATATAGAAGAACCACTTTGCAAAAACGGGGTGACTGCTTTTTCTGCCGTTGTAAAATGTTGTCATACAGAAATATGCCGCCATAAAGGACGCAAGCATAACGAACATATACAGAAGCAGTTTAAAGGTCGGCACAGACCCAAGGGATGTGAGATTAAGGGAGGTGTGCAGGAGTATGAGTATGCTGTATGAAATAAATCTTGCTTTTGGTTTTTCTCGGAAAATGTGCAGGAACAAAATGAATATTACGCCGAAAATCATCCAGTCCGAGTAAATCAGGACAGTTGCCCCGACGCAAAGAACAACAAGCGCTATTCTCTGCCATAGTTTAAACCTGCTTTCCCAGGCAATGATGGCAAGGAGTCCGAAAAACAGCGTAAAAATAACATTTGACGTCCACCAGCCTAATATGGGCTGAAAAACAAGCCAGTCAAAGGGCTGTGAAATGCAGGCAAAAATCAGAAGCCGCAGGGCGTATTTTTTTATGTCCTTGGTGTATTTGTAGCCGTCTGCAATAAAAAAGAACATAACGGGCGGACAAAAAAGCGACAGACCCGTAAGAATAAGCAGGGGTATCGGCAGTTCATACACCGCAAGCGAGTTTTCGGGATTATTCATAAGATTTATCCACGCTATCATATGGCCGATGAACATCGGAATCAGCGCAAGATATTTCATCATATCACGGTTGAGCACTTTAAGCTTGCTGTTTTCCATAAACATTCCCCCTTGTTTTGATATAAATTATAACAGCTATAAGTGCAATAGTCAATGATAAATGTAATTTAAGCGATAGGGAGAGTTTATTTGTTAAGCAATGTGTCAATCACACCGAGCACCCGTCCTTTATCAATATCACTAAGCTGTCTGAGCTTGCAGACGGTTTCAGTTTCGATAACGTCAAGCGAGCTTTTGGTAAGTCCCTGCTTTTCGTTGGTCAGACCTGCAATATAATCAAGGCTTACATTATAAAAATTGGCAAGCTCTACTGCAAAATCAAGAGGAACGCTGTGTTTGCCCTGCTCATAGTTGGTGTATGTTGTTTTGTGCATACCAAGCTTCTGGACAAGCTGTTCCTGAGTCAGGTCCATATCCTCTCTCAGGTCACGGATTCTGTTGTAATGTTGCACATAGCTCACCTCCGATTATTGTTTTTTATGACAAGATTATACCACAAATCAAGTAATTATATTGAAATATAACATAGTTTGTTGTATAATTTTAAAATAATACAACGTTTGATGTATTAATAAAAAAGGAGGTCTGATTATGAAAAATAAAATAATTTTGCTTACTTTGATAATTGCAATGGGGCTGACGGGATGTTCTTCCGAAAAAAAAGAAACGGATGTAACCGAAGCGGTTCCTTCGCAGACATCGGCGGTATCGGAAAGCGCGGCAGATACAACGGCTGTGTCGGAAACTGAAAAGGAAAATTCTGTTTCTGAGGAAACAACAACTGAGGAGATAAAAAATCAAAGGGTACATATTGACTTTGAAGAAATCCGCTTTGAAGAATATAACAATAAGGGGTGTGAACTGCCTGCAATCTGTGCGCTGCTGCATTATTATGGAATAGAAGCAGCTCCATCGGATATTTATGAACATCTGACATTCGTAACCAAGGATACATTATCGGAGGACCTTTTCTGGAAGGCATGGTATGATTCATTATTGACAGGATATGCTCCTGTTATTGAAGAAGCCGCAGACAAAATGCTGATTGAAAGAAAATCAGAGAAAACAATTGAATCTTTTATAGGTGAAGACCTTAATTATCTGCTTGAGGACTGTGTAAAAAACGGTGAGCCGATTATGGTATGGGCAACATACAAACTGGTTGAGCCAAAATATGAAACAGATGATTGGTATAATATGACGGAATATGAATTTACCCATGACAATTATTGCTATGTAATCACAGGCTATGATGAAAACATAATCGAAGCCTATGAACCATACAGCGGAAAAATCGAAGAATACGACAGAGAATTGTTTGAACAGCGTTACAATGATATGTTCAGACAGGCAATTGTGATTAAAGTTGATAATAATGAAAACAAGGCTGATACAACTGTAATCTCAGAAGAGGAAACAAAGAAAGAAAATCATATTGACTTTGAAGAAATCCGCTTTGAAGAATATAACAATAAGGGGTGTGAACTGCCTGCAATCTGTGCGCTTCTGCATTATCACGGAATTGATATGACCCCGTCGGAGTTCTATCAATATGTTCCCGCATCTTCCGTAAATACTCCTGCTGAAGATATTTTGTGGAAAACGTGGGACACTTCAAGCTGTTATGCTCCTGTAATAGATATTGCTCTTGAGGGCGTATGGGTTGACAAGGAAACCAACGGAAAGAAAGTTTATTTAAAAATGGATTGTGAGCTGGAAGAAATTTTATCTGAATATACTGCAAACAATATTCCTGCAATGATATGGGGAACTATAAATTTAAATAAACCTGAGTTCAGAACTGATTATGCAGGTGACGGTGCAGAATTTGAATATACAAATGACGCTCAATGTTATATAATCACAGGCTATGATGAAAACATAATCGAAGCTTATGAACCATACAGCGGAAAAATCGAAGAATACGACAGAGAATTGTTTGAACAGCGTTACAATGATATGTTCAGACAGGCAATTATAATCAACTGAATGAAAAACCTGCTGGTTTCGGCAGGTTTTTTATTTTATGGCAGATTAAAATTTATAATTAACGCAAGGTCAGTAAACTTTTTGTAATATGCAAATGTGGAAAGAATGTTGAAAATGTGGAATAATATGCGGAAAACACGCAGAATAGGGGCTTGTCTTTCCACAAAAATAATGCCGTTTTGCTCACCTTTCAACTTTTTACACACACTTTTCCACATTTTATACTTGGAGTTTTCAACCCTTGACGTTTGTGGAAGCTGTCAAAAAAATAATCCGCCCCGATTTACGGAACGGATTAAAATATGGTTGAAATTATGCTTAAAGTGTGGTAGAATAACTGTAAGCGTTATTTCTGCTGAGGATTTGAGAGCATCTGAATCCTTGCTTCGCTGTTCTTGATGGTGTTGAGCAGGGAAGAAGCAGAGCCTGCATATTCCTCGGAGAGAGCTCCCGTTGTGATGAGAGTGTCGTCGGTTTCGACAGCGGTGTCACCGTCGCCGATAACGATTCCCTTTGCAGCTGCAAGTGCGTTTGATTCGCAAACGGACATTGCCGCAGAGGAAACTCCCGAAGCTGTGATTTCGGGAACTGTAAAGAAGCGCTGGTCGTTTTTCGGATTAGCCGCATAAACAACACGGAACATTTTATAAATTGCAAGCATCAGATAGGATGACGCTTCCTTCATAATAGTATTGCTTCCTGTTTTCTGGATAAGGGAGAACAGAACGTTGGTTGAATTGACGATAAGCTTTTTGTTGAAAGCCGCCATCATTCCGCCTGCCGCAACTCTGTTGCCTGAAGCGTCCTGTTCGGGGATGTCGTCATAGGAAAGGGTTTTTCCCGCAGGCTCAGGTGAACGTCCCAGCAGGTAATCGCAGGATACGTTGTAATAATCGGCAGCCTTTACGAGAAATTCAAGTCCGCATTCACGGATACCTTTTTCATAATGTGAGAGCAGCGCCTGAGATATGCCTAAATCCGCCGCAGCTTTTTTCTGACTGATGCCGCGTTCTTTCCTTAAAAGAGATATTATACGAGGAAAGTCCGAATTCATCATGTCACCTCCTGTTTGTTTTACACTTTTTATCTTTATTTAAGCTGAACCGTAAACGGCTCATAGTCTTTTACACATTGTAAATTATATCTCATAACGTACTTTTTGTAAAGGGTAAATCGAAAAAAAAGTCGATAAATGTTATCAAACTTTTTTGTGAAGGTTACATATATATATCAACTTACAGAATTTTACATACAACATATTGTGCTTTTGCAAATATTGGCTGTCAATATGTAGAAATGTTAATTTATAGAAACTAAACCGATTTAAATTGATTTTGGAAAATGAAAGGAATTTTAAGGGTATGAACGGTTATAAAATCACCTTTTTGCGTCACGGAAGAACAGAAGCCAACGAAAACGGCGTCTATATAGGCAAGACGGACTGGCCTCTTTCCGACGCAGGCAGGGAGGAGCTTGAAGAAAAATACGATATGCACGAATATCCGAGAGTTGAGAGAGTTTACTCAAGCCCTCTCACAAGAGCGATACAGTCTGCGGAAATCCTTTTCCCCGACCGTGAGATCGTAATATGCGACGAAATGACAGAGATGGATTTCGGTGTTTTCGAGGGACTTGCCGTAAAGGACCTGCTTGAGCTTGACAGCTATCATAAATGGATAAAGGGCGGACTTGACAATCCTCCGCCAAACGGTGAAAGCTTAAGGAATATGATGGACAGGACCCTTTCGGGAATCAACCTTATCATAATGGATATGATGAAGGAAAACATTCACGAAGCAGGCGTTGTCACACATTCGGGTATTCTTATGAATACGATGTCCTGTTTCGGTCTGCCTAAAATGAAGCCGATGGATTTTGCCTGTGACCCCGGTGAGGGCTGGCAGGTGCACGTTACGGCGATGATGTGGCAGAACGGCGGTGCATTTGAGATACTGGGTCGTGTGCCTGATGAGATTTGATCCGATTAAAAGGAAAGGCGGTTCAATATGGAACTGAAAAAAAGCAGCGAGCTCCGCAGGACAGCCTGGGAAAAGCTGTCGGGATGCTGGGGCGAGTGCGTTAGTATGCTTCTGGTGGAGTCAGGAATTGTAGCGGTGCTGATTTTGTCGGCACTGCTTGTAATAAAATTCTGCTACACCTACGGTATGATCGATTTTGATATAGATACCTTCTGGAAGGACGGCACACTGACCTTCTATATCATTGCGGCTGTCATTACAGCGGCGGCACTGTTATTCCTGTCACCGCTGAGATACGGCGTAAGCTGGTTCTGTTTACAGACGGCAAAGGGAAGAACGGTGCCATCGTCCAGCTTTTTCAGCTGTTATACAAACAATACCATTTTTGTAAGAACAATAAAGCTTCAGCTTGCGGTATCCGCAAGACATTGGATGCTTATACTTCCTGCGGCGGCGCTCGGAGTGGGAGAGGTAATGCTCGCACGGAATGCACTTGAAAACACAAAGGACGGTTTTGTTTATACAGTGGTGCTCTGCTGTATGATACTGGTTATGGCAGTTATGCTGTTTGCGTATCTGTTCGTATCTCTGAGATATTCCCTTGTGACGTATATTTTTGCGGAAAACCCCGAAATGTCGGTTGATGACATTATAAAGGAGAGCAAGGAATGCGTGATGGGAAAGGAATCCTACATACTGGAAGTGCTGTTTTCAACTGGACCGTGGATAGCGTCGGGACTTCTGATTTTTCCTCTGGTTTTTGTACTGCCGTATATTAAAATGATGTTTACTCTTGCTGCCAAGGAGCTTATGGAGTACAATTCAGATGATATTTCTGCGGAAGCCGGCAGACGCACAACACAGCGCAAGGAGGAAAATACCTTTGTGTGAGCATAAAAAGGGCAGGACCCTTGATTTTACGGCTGATGAAAGGGAAGACGGTCTTGATGTGGGCAGTATGCTTCGTCAGAGAGGAATTTCAAAGCGGCTCATCACAAAGCTTAAACGGTGCGAAAACGGCATAATGCTTAACGGAAGCCATATCCGCACCATAGATAAGGTCAGAAAGGGTGACTGTCTGTCGGTTTATCTGGAGGACAGCCGAAGCCTTGAAGCCAATGCAGACATAAACGTCCCCGTGGTTTATGAAGACGAGGACGTTGTTGTTTTTGATAAGCCTGTAAATATGCCTGTGCACCCTTCCATAAAGCACCAGGGCGATACCTTGGGCAACTGCTTTTCGGCAATGTACCCCGACCTTACATTCCGTCCCATAAATCGTCTTGACAGGGACACATCGGGACTTTGCGCCGTTGCAAAGAACGCTCATTCAGCGAACGTCCTGCAGGGCACGCTTAAAAAGGTGTATTATGCGGCGGTGTGCGGTAAAATTGAAAAGGACGGTCAGATTGACGCTCCCATCGGACGTGTCGGCGACTCCATAATAAAGCGTGAGGTGCGGCCTGATGGTCAGCGTGCGGTTACAGACTATACTATTATAAAAGGGAATGAAAAGTACACGCTTCTGCGGATAATCTTACAAACCGGCAGGACCCACCAGATACGTGTGCATTTCTCTCACATTGGACATCCTCTTGCGGGAGATGATTTCTACGGCGGCGATGTGAGCAACATAACCGCCCAGGCGCTTCATTGCGGAGAGCTGGAGTTTCAGTCACCCGTGACAAAGGAAACGGTAAAAGTAACGTCGCCTGTGAGAAATGATATAGAAGGGTTGTTTTTGTAACCGAATTGTAACTTTTGTAACTTATATCGGATATGTCAAAAGCCTTAAACGTTATCGTAACGCTGTTTGTTTAAATGTTACAACCCACAGAGAAAACGTATACATCTCCTTAAAATTCGGATATGCAATATTTTACAGGATATAAATGTAAAATTCTACGTTAAAATAGATAAAAATATAACGTATAATTTGTGATAGTTGCTAAAAAGAATTAAATAATTGTGACTAATTTGCTGTAAAGGTTGCAATTTGCCGTGAAAAAGGTATAATTGTTCATAGTGTTACTGATTTGTAACCGTTTGATCTGAGTATGATTTTATATAGTATATAGAAAAAGAACGAAAGAAAAAAAGATGTGATCTTGAAGCATTCGGCTTCGGGAAGGAGATGTTATAATGGGTAAGAAAACCGAGGAATTCAACTTTGTCCCTCCGCTTTCTTCAAAAAATAACAATAAAATAAATCCTGCTGCGGCATCTATGATAAATATTGGTGCACTGGTTGTTTATATTGTATCTTACGGCGCTTCAAAGGGCGCAGGCATTGTTAAGGAGCTTGCTTCCGCCGCAAGAAAGAGCATTTCTTCCACAGTAAGCATAAAGAATTTCTTTGCAGCTGTGAAGGATAAGCTTGTTTCCGCTGCGGAAAGCTTTGCAGGCTTCAACAGAAAGTTTGCCGACAGGGTGAAAACCGTTGGTTTCGGCAGTGCTGTCAAGCTTCAGGCGTCCGACATTGTTAATTATGTAAAGAAGAACAGACCCATGATAAGCACGGTTGTAAACCATACCGTACCTGTTGCCGCAGTTGCGCTTCTGGTGGGCATTGTTTACAATACAGCTTCCGCAAGCTATGGTATCACAGTTGAATGCAACGGTACCGAGCTGGGCGTTGTAGCCGCTGAATCCGTTGTTGCAGACGCTCAGATGGTTATTGCTGACAAGGCTGTTTACCGTGATACCGAAAATGAGATTTACGTTACTGCAAACCTTTCCATCAAGCCCCTCAATGCTTACGATGAGGTCATTGATGAGGTTGCTCTTGCTGAAAAGCTTGAGGAGCATATCGTTGTTACAACTCCTGAGGTTGAAGAGCCTGAAAGCGATGAAAGCGTTATTTTCAGAGCAATTTCCGAAGCTTCAGAGGTTACTACCGCAGGTGAAGCCGCAAACGAAGGCAAGGTAAGAGCTTACGTTGTTACAGTTGACGGCGAAAAGGTAGGCGCAGTTGATAACACAGAAAAGCTTGAAAGCTATCTCAACTCTATCAAGAAGGGCTATGAAGCTGACGATGTTGTTGAAGTAAGCTTTGATAAGGAAGTTGAATACGGCTATGAGGATTTCGTAAATCCTGCCGAGGTCGTTGATGCGGAAGTTATCATCAACAAGCTTGAATCCATCGTTTCCGAGCCTGTTTACTATGAAATCCAGCTTGGTGACAACCCGTGGAACATCGCAAGAGATCACGATATGACTCTTGATCAGCTTACAAGCTGCTTTGCTTCCTTTGACGGCAAGCAGATCAGCGATATTACCGAATTCTGTCCTGTCGGTGCAATGATCCAGCTCAGCGCTGAGGTTCCTTACCTTCAGGTTATGGTAACAAAGAATGTTACATATACAGAAGCTGTTGATTACGAAATTATCCAGACTGAAGACCCTGATATGTACAAGGGTGATAAAAAGGTAGATGTCAAGGGCGTTGAAGGTGAAGCAGAGGTTACTGCACTTGTTACTTACAAGGACGGTATGCCTGTTTCAACAGAAGTTCTCGAAAGAGTTGTTACTGTTGAGCCTGTTCCACAGGAACAGAGAGTCGGCACAAGAAAGACTTCCACAGCTGTAAGCACAGGAAGCGGCGGCTCAGGTGTTTATTTCTGGCCGGTAGGCGGCGGTAAGATCTCCGACTACTTCGGCGGTTACAGAAACCATAAGGGCCTTGATATTGCGGCTCCTTACGGTACTCCTGTATATGCTGCTGAATCAGGTACCGTTACTGAAACAGGTACAGGCTGGAACGGCGGCTACGGCAACGCAGTTGCAATTTACCACGAAGACGGAAACGTTACTTACTACGCTCACATGAGCAGCATTGCCATCAACTACGGTGACTATGTTGTAAGGGGACAGATTATCGGTTACGTTGGAAGCACAGGAAGCTCCACAGGTAATCATCTCCACTTTGAAGTGCGTTCAGGAAGCTATTACAGCGATCCGTGCGATTACGTTTCACAGTATTAAAAATCGACCGATGCAAGGGTTTGCCCCTTACATCGGTCTTTTGTATTATTCGGAGGTAACGGTAACTGTCGTTTCTGATGGGGAAGCTGTTTCGTCGGTTGAAGCGGAAAGAGGAGTGTAGCCGCTGAAAAAAGCCGTTATTTCCAGAGCAGGAAAGGAGAGTCTTTCAAGTTCCAGGGTGTCACGGTTGAAAATCATCACATAAGCACAGTCGGCGGCTTTTCCTATGTATTCCAGTCCGTCCTCGGCTTCGTTGAGAGAAAGCTCCTGAAGAGCGGCACAGTCGTCGATGGCAGAGAAAATAAGCTCCGTTACTGCACCGCGGTTGATTTTCTCCTGCTCGATTTCAAGCTTAAGCTCACCAAGAGAAAGCTTCATTCCAGTGTCGTTGCGTGAAAAATTCATACCTGCCATAGTTTCGGGGGCGGTGATTTCAACGTTCCACAAACCGCCGCCGTAGCGTGACAGAGTGCCCTGCACTTCCATATCACCGAAGGCGTTGATTGTAAAATTGCAGCTGTAAGGGTCAGCTAAATGTGGCGTTTTTGCGGTGACAGCATTCTTTATTGCAGTACATCCTGTTAAAATCAATGATGATAATACCAAAAGTATAAATAAAGCCTTGATTTTCTTCATAAAAATACCCTCCGTATCGTCCGAACAGAGGGTATAATATTCATATAAGCTGCCCGTCTGTTTAGATTATTTAAAGACAAAAGGCAGTTCTTTTATTACATCGGAGGGGAGCATTCCCTGCTGGGAGAGGTTTTTTGCGGCAAGGTCAGCGGCTTTACCGTGGAAGTAAACTCCTGCGCAGGCAGCGTCAAGGGGAGAGAGTCCCTGGGCTGTAAAGCCTGCGATAATGCCTGTGAGAACGTCGCCGCTGCCGCCCCTGCTCAAGCCCGGGTTGCCTGCCTTGCAGACGTAAACCTTACCGTCGCCAACGATAAAATTGGGCACACCCTTTGCCGCAACGATAATATCATACTCACGGGAAAGCTCGATTGCCATAGTGAGCCTGTCGGCTTCTGCGTCCTTGCCGTAGCAACCCTTGTAAAGCCGTTTAAGCTCGCCTTGGTGCGGTGTAATAATAAGCCTGTTCTTTGTGCTTCTGATAATATCTATGCAGTCGGTGATGCAGTTTATGCCATCTGCGTCAAGGATTACGGGACAATCCGCATTTTCTATGACAGCCTTTACGACAGCCTGTGTGTCCTCGGAAACTGCAAGCCCCGGACCGATGGAAACGGCGGTCATTTTTTCTGTAAACTTAATGATGTTGGGGATGTTTTTCTCTGAAATCGTTCCGCATTTGTCGGCGGTAAGGGGCAGGAGAGTAGCTTCGGGGATGTTTCCTGCGATACGGTTTATTACCTCGTCGGTTGAAGCAAGGGTGCATAAACCGACGCCGCTTCTTAATGCGGAAAGGGTGGAAAGCTGTGCCGCACCGCTCATACAGCGGCTTCCTGCAATGTTAAGCAGATGCCCGAACTGATTTTTGTAGGAGTCCTCGCTGCGTTTTGGGAAAAGGGATTTTACATAGCTGTCCTCAAGCTTTTCGGCGATAAAATCAACGCTTCTGAAGCAATCCTCGGTGAAGCCGATGTCGGCTGTGGAAATTTTACCGCAGAGAGATTTAAGCGGCTCGGAAAGCATACCCGTTTTAAGGCAGCCGAAGGTGAGGGTGTAATCGCATTTAAGGGTGTTTTCAGCGGCTTCGCCCGTAAGGCAGTTTCCCCCTGATGGCACATCAAGGGCAAGTATGATTTTCCCACAGCGTGAAGCGTAAGAGAAGCAGGCTTTTATTTCGGGAGGGAGCTCTCCTTTGAAGCCTGTGCCGTAAACAGCGTCAACGATGATTGCGGAAGCGGAAAAAAGCTTGAATACGGCGTCAATGTTGTCGTTGAGGTTAAGCACGTTTACCGTGCCGCAGCTGCTTAATTCACAGTATTCGTAAGCGGAAAGCTCTGTTGAAGGGTCGCCTGCCGCAAGAACGACGGTTACTTTCATACCGATGTCGGCGAGATTTCGTGCGGCAACAAAGCCGTCACCGCCGTTGTTTCCTTTTCCGCAGATAATAAGTATGCCGTCGGACAAATCATTTACGGCGGCGAGTCTGCATATGAACTCGGCAGCGGCGGCGCCTGCATTTTCCATAAGCTCCTTATAGGAAACGCCGTGGCTGTCGGAAAAGGCTTCGATAGTTTTCATCTGTGCAGGGGTAGCATAGAACATAAATAAAGCCTCCTGTGCTTAAAATTCAACCCCACTTTTTCGAGTGGGGCTGTGAAAGTTTAATTATCGTAGAATAAAACCGTGCTTGAAGCAAGTGATTTTGAGTGTGAGCAGGAAACGCTTGCTCGCAGTTTAAGGGGCATAAAGCGGTGCTTTGCTTCGCCTGACAGGCTTATATAATAACCGCCTGTATAGTCTGCAAGAACGGAAATTTCACGGAAATCGCATCCGCTGAAATTTGCACCCATAACCTTTCTGAAAGCCATCTTTGCACAGTACATTTCAGCTGTGATGTACGGTGAAAAATTCTTTTTCATAAGGAATTTCATTTCCTGGGGAGAATAGAGTCGTGCAAGAAATTTAGGCTTCTTGATGAGTTCACGGAAGTGGGGCATATCAACGTGGTAGGTTTCGATAATCATAGCGGTTATCCTTTCTGAGGTTATTTAATGGTTATCAGTTCCCGTATTTGCGGTCGTACTCAACACGAAGGTTGCGTGAGAAATAAGGGCGGAGCGCTTCGATCACTTTTTCTTCGGGGGAGAAGATAAGTCTTACGTTTCCGAAAGCGGGGTGCGGAAGGTCTGCGTAGTAAGCTTCCGAAGAATTTGCGCTTGTGCCCTCTGCCTGAATGGTTGTAACGCCCGACTCGATTGCAGGAGCGTCGGCAAGCTTGCCGAAGCGTTCAAAGCTTGAAGCCTTTGCTGTAAGAAGACGCTTTCTTGTACGCTGGGCGATTATCTTGTCGATGTCGATTTCACCGTTGGTAACGATGTATTCGTACTCAACGTCAAGGTTTGACATAAGGAAAAAAGCCCCGTAGCAAGCACCGAGAATAATGAATAGAGCAATTGCAAAGCCCAGCAGCATAAGATAAACCGAAATAAGACACACTATTGCCGCACCTACGCCTATAAGCGCTTTCAGTGCCGTGGTTTTACCCGATGCGGGTCTTTTAACAAGCTGCTCCGTAAATATATCCATTTAACAAAATCATCCTTTCTGAATCTGACGGCACACTTCTGCCGTCACTTATTGACTTTAAATATATTATAACACATCTTTTAGCTATTTTCAAGAAAAAAATACTTGAAATTTATGATTTATTTGTATATAATGTAAACATAAATTTACTTTATGAGGTGTTAAATGGAAAAGGAAAAGAAATCCCTTTTTGACAGGATAAAAGAAAACCCCATACGCTCAGTAAAGCAGTTTTTCAGCGTGGTGATACTGGTGATCGTGACGCTGCTGACGTTTCTGACGGGAGTGGGTGCGCCGCTGCTTATGGTAGTATATGTTGCGGCGGTTATCGTGGCTGCTGTGCTTAATCTGCTGACGATAGGGGCGACGTGGTGGATGTATCTGCTGGCGGCTGTGATAGGGTGTGTTGTAATAAGGGCGGTGTCATTTGTGCTTAATCGGCTGCTGGCGTCCTTACAGCAGAAGCTGCTGGTTTCCGCATTCGGCTATGCTTACGACGAAAACGAGGGCGGTGCCGTGCCTGCGTCCTGTGCAAAGCCCTTTGACCCCACAGAAAAGGCGCTCAACGAGCTTGAGCTTAAATATGAAGCAAACAGCATTACGCAGGAGGAATATGAGCGTAAAAAAGCGGAAATTTTAAACAAAGGAGATAATAATTAATATGCAGAACCAGTTTTACTCAATGCTTGCCAGAATGAAGCTTATCAATAGATGGGGGCTTATGCGGAACACAAGAAGCGAAAATATTTCCGAACACAGCCTTGAAACCGCAATGCTTGCACATTGTCTTGCGGTCATAAGAAACACCTATTTCGGAGGAAATGTAAACGCTGAAAGATGTGCACTGCTTGGAGTTTTCCACGATGTAACGGAAATTATCACAGGCGACCTGCCTACCCCCGTTAAATATTACAACCCCGAAATACGCAATGCTTACAAGGAAGTCGAGAACACCGCCAAAAACAAGCTTGTGTCAATGCTTCCCGACGAAATGCAGGGCGAATTCAGACCTCTGCTTTCACCTGAGGATGACTGTTCCGACGAAGAAAAGGAGCTGTGGCAGCTTGTAAAAGCGGCGGACAAGCTTTCTGCGCTGGTAAAGTGCATAGAGGAGCGTGCGACGGGAAATTCCGACTTTTTAAGTGCAGAAAAGGCTTCGATGGAGTCCCTGCGTGAAATGAAAATGCCCGAAGTGGATTATTTCATTGAAAAATTCCTGCCAAGCTACGACTGTACGCTTGATGAGCAGACATAATAAATTTTTGCGGATAAAATTAAACGGGCGGATATTATCCGCCCGTCAGAGCCTGTCTACGGACTAGTGAAAAACGAATATTCATTGCCGAAAAGACTTTTTCGACAAAATAAGCTGACCCCGTACAAATTACGGAGTCAGCTTATTTTTATCTATACCGCATACGGCGTTATCTTAACTTTGAACCGTTAGGGATGTCGCTGTCAACGAAGATTACTCTTGCATCCTCGCCTACGTCAGCCGCTACTATCATACCCTGGCTTTCTACGCCGCAGAGCTTTGCGGGAGCAAGGTTTGCAACAACGATTATCTTCTTTCCGATAAGGTCTTCGGGAGCGTACCATTTTGCAATACCCGATACTACCTGTCTGCCGCCGAAGCCGTCGTCAAGCTGAAGCTTAAGAAGCTTCTTTGCCTTAGGCACCTTTTCGCATTCCTTTACCTCTGCAACTCTCAGGTCAACCTTGCAGAAATCGTCAATGCTGATGGTTTCAGACAGAGGCACAAGATTAGCCTTGTCCTCGTCAGCTTCTTCCTTGGGAGCGGCCGCCATAATGAGTGCATTAAGCTCGTCGATTTCCTTGTCAACGTCAATTCTCGGGAAGAGAACGTCGCCCTTCTTTACGGTCACGTTTGCAGGAAGCACGCCGTACTTGTCGGCATTTTCGTAGGAAGTGTGTTCGGCGGAAGCGCCGATCTGTTCCCACGCCTTAGGCATATCGGTAGGCATAAATGCGGAGAGGAGAGTGGTTGTAATTCTGATCGCTTCGAGGAGGTTGTAAAGAACAGCTGCAAGTCTTGGCTTGTCTGCCTCGTTCTTTGCGAGTACCCACGGTGCAGTTTCGTCGATGTACTTGTTTGCGGCGGATACTACCTTGAAGATTTCAGCGAGAGCAACGTTGAGCTGTGTATTTTCAACAGCTTCGTCAACAACAGGGCGGAGTGATGTCATTGCTTCAATGAGAGCGTCGTCAAAATCACCCTTCTGCTTTTCTTCGGGGAGAGTGCCGTCGAAGTATTTGAGCACCATTGCAACGGTTCTTGAAATAAGGTTGCCCAGACCGTTTGCAAGGTCGGAGTTGATACGGTTTATCATAATTTCGTTTGAGAAGGAGCTGTCTGCGCCGAGAGCCATTTCACGGAGAATATGGTAGCGGATGGAATCTGCGCCGTAGCGTTCACCAAGTACAAACGGGTCAACAACGTTGCCCATGGATTTGCTCATCTTCTGACCGTTGAAGGTGATCCAGCCGTGCACAGCAAGGTGCTTAGGCAGAGGAAGGTCAAGAGCCATAAGCATTGCAGGCCAGATGATAGCGTGGAAACGCATAATGTCCTTTGCAACCATATGGGTGTCGGCAGGCCAATATTTAGCGTAATCATCGTGAGCGCTGTTCTGGTAGCCGAGAGCTGTGATATAGTTTGAGAGAGCGTCTATCCATACGTAAACAACGTGCTTTTCATCAAATGAAACAGGAACGCCCCACTTGAAGGATGTTCTTGACACGCAGAGGTCTTCAAGGCCCGGCTTGATGAAGTTGTTTACAAGCTCGGTAGCTCTTGTCTTAGGACGGAGATAGTCTGTTTCTGTAAGAAGCTTTTCAATTCTTTCAGCAAATGGTGACATTTTAAAGAAGTAAGCCTCTTCCTTTGCTTCAACGACTTCACGGCCGCAGTCGGGGCACTTGCCGTCAACAAGCTGTGAATCTGTCCAGAAGCTTTCGCAAGGGGTGCAGTATTTGCCTGAATACTCGCCCTTGTAGATGTAGCCCTTGTCGTAAAGGTTCTTGAAAATTTTCTGAACGGCTTCAACGTGGTAATCGTCGGTTGTACGGATGTATCTGTCGTAGCTGATGTTCATATAGCTCCAGAGCTTCTTGAAAATTTCAACGATCTCGTCAACGTACTGCTGAGGTGTAACACCCTTTTCGGCAGCCTTAAGCTCAATTTTCTGGCCGTGCTCATCTGTGCCTGTAAGGAACATTACGTCATAGCCCTGCATTCTTTTGTAGCGTGCGATGGAGTCGCAGGCAACGGTTGTGTAGCAGTGACCGATGTGAGGGTTGCCCGATGGGTAGTAAATCGGAGTGGTAATGTAAAATGGTGTCTTTGACATATTGAAATCCTCCTGAAAGGTTAAAATCATACACTATATTATAGCTCAAACAAAGTTATTTGTCAATTTCTATTATTATAGTATCGTAAAAAATGCAAAAAAAATGCAGGACAACGGTGTCCTGCGAAAATCAGATGAGATAATAAAAAATATGTGTAGAACAAAAGAAAGGAGACAACAAAACGGATGTTAAACTAAATTAAAATAGAATTTTTACGAATTCTAACATCATCATTATTATAACGCATAAGATGCTGTACGTCAACAGTTTCAGGCTAATTTTTTTGTTTTTGTATATATGCACAAAATGCCAGCACTTGAATTGACATAATTGTTAAATGTATCTTGCCGCTTCAATCAAAAGATAGAATTTCAGGGCACAATGGTAACTTCTTTGTGTAAATTAAATGCAGAAAATCAAAACTGCAATTTTTAATTTAAACTATATTATAGCATATAAATTTTCGTTTGTCAACAGATTTTTTATTTACTTTCGGTTTATTTTAAAAAGTGAATTTACAGCGTGTATAAATTTAAAAACAGAGCTATGAATAAATACGGAAATCGGGGCACAATATATTTAAGGTGAATTGCAGTTGGAAATTCAAAGAAAAATCACTGCGGAGGAAACGTGTGTGACGTAAAAACGCCGTAATTGTAACTGAATTTTAATTTTTACGTGAAAAAAATCGCCGTTTTTGGTGATAATGTGCAAAATAAAAAACAAAATTCATTAAAAATATGGTGGAATAACACTTTGAATTTCGGAAATACTGTGATATAATAACACCATAGTCAAAAAAGATTATAAACCTATTATCAAACTGGAGGAATTTATTATGACAATGAAGAAGATTCTTGCTGCTATCGCAGCTTGCGCTATGTCCGTTGCACTTATCGGTATGACAGCATCCGCTGCTGGCGTTGAAGCTGACGAAGACGTTATCGAAGATGAAGTTACTGAAGAAGTTGTTGACGACGAAATCGTTGACGATGAAATCATCGACGAACCTGTTGAAGATGTAGTTGATGAACCAGTAGTAGAAGATGTTCCTGTTGTTGAAAACCCAGGCACAGGCAACGCTCCTATCGCTCTCGCAGTAATTCCTGTAGCTCTTGCTGCTGCAGCTGTTGTTGCTAAGAAGGCTAACAAGTAATTCCGATTTTTTCGGACGACGACCCGTCTGTGTGAAAACACAGGCGGGTTTTGTACATTTTAAACAATATTTGCCTGCGTAATTTGTAGAACAGACAGTAGATTTTAACGAAGAAATACAGTATAATTTATGATAGACACATTTAATGTGCAAAATTGAATTACGGAGGAATTTTATTATGAAGATCAGAAAGTTTTTTGCCGCTGTTGCAGCTGCAGCAGTTGCAGTATCCGCAATGGCTATAAACACATTCGCTGCTGAAACTGTAAGCTGCAAGCTCTACTCACAGAATACCGAATCCTGGACACTTTATGAGTCCGACGCTTTCGATATCAGCACTGACGGCGGCGACTACAATGTTACTCTCGATGCAGGCGGAGAAAACCTCTACATCACTCTTTACATCAAGGATGTAAACGGTGCAGAAGCTCCTGAAGCTTTCAAGGGCGGTATTGTAACAATCAATTCCATTACTGCAAACGGCAAGTCCCTCACACCTACAAAGACAGAATACGAACTCGTTAACCCTGACAGCGGCGTAATCGACGTTTGTATGATCAACGGCTGGGCTGATACATTTGTTGAAGCAGGCGACTGCCCAATGTCTGAAGAAGGCGACAGCTACTCCTTCGGCGAACCTGTAAACACATTCGAGGTTAACTTCTCTGTTTCCTTCGGCGACGCTCCTGCCGCTGACGCTCCTGCTGCTGAAGAAGCTCCTGTTGCAGAAACAACATCCGCTTCCACAGGCAACACAACTGCTGCTGCAGTTGCAGCTGTAATGGCTGTTGCAGGCACAGCTGCTATCGCTTCCAGAAAGAGAAAGTAATTTTTAAACAAGCTGAAAGCATTACATACACGTCCCGATGACAAACGGGGCGTGTATTTTTATTGTGAAATTACAACAATGTAAACGTTATTATTTTTTGCAATATTGATATAGATTTTTGAAATGGGATGTTGTATAATAAATACAGCTTAATTTAAAGCGAAAAATAAAAACAAAATTTTGGAGGAAACAACTATGAAAATCAAAAAGTTTTTTGCTGCAGTAGTTGCAGCTGCTGTTGCAGTATCCGCAATGGCTATCAATGCTTTTGCTTCTGAAGACGGCACAGCTTACATCATGTTCTCTGATGCTAACTGGGCAACACAGTGGTGGGATGACGGCAATGCTTACGACAACGTAACTGCTGAAACAGTTAAGATCACAGGCGACGGCCAGTACACAGTAAAGGCTACAGCTGCTGCTCCTGCAAGCTCCTTCGCATTCGCTGCAGTAGGCGTTGCAAACGGTGAAGTTGCATTCGGTGCTGAAACACTTATCCTTACAATCGATTCCGTTAAGGTTGACGGTCTTGAAATCCAGCCAAGCGGTACAGCTTACACATCTTCTGACGATGCTATCGTTACAAGAGCTAACCTCTACAACTCCTGGGTATCTTCCCTTCCTGATGATGCTCGTACAGCAAACGACGCTACTGATATGAGCGCAACAGCTTACGACCTCGCTTCTATCGGCGAATGGACAACAATCGAAGTTACATTCACAGTTTCCGGTCTCGGCGGCGGTGCTGCAACAGAAGAAGCTGCAGCAGAAGAAGCTCCTGTTGTTGAAGAAACAACAGCTGCTGCAACAGGTAACACAGCTGCTGCTGCAATCGTTGCTGTAATGACAGTTGCCGGTGCTGCTGCAATCGCTTCCAGAAAGAGAAAGTAATCTGATTACTGTTTCTGAATAAAGCATATAAACGTCCTGCATAATGAGTGCGGGACGTTTTTTTATTGTAAATGCACAAGAAAAGTGCATTTATTTTTGTGATATGGATATAGAAATTTGCGGCAGGATGTTATATAATAATTATAATTAGGTTAAAATCTGACAATCGGAGGGTTGATGATGCTTAAAAAAATCATAGCGTCTGCCGTGATTGCCGCATTTACCGCCGCTGTCGTTATTGTGTCTGCAAATGCAGGGACGGCAGGGAAGGCGTGGGTCTGTGCGGCTGATGATACGTGGGATGTGCAATACTGGGGCAACGGCCACAAAAGCAACAGCGGCATAGCGTCGGCTGTTGACGCTGAAATAACAGGCGACGGTGTTTATACGGCTTCTGTTGAATTTGAACAAGCCATAAACTACGGTCAGTTTTTTGCTCTCGGCACTGATTTTAAAGCTATGGGAAGCAGGAAGGGCGAAGCGGCTTTTGCGGATTATCCCGAAGCAAAGCTGTCTGTGATAAGCGTAAAGGCGGATGATGTTGAAATTCAGGGGGACAAAAGCGTCTGCGATATGAATTATTACGACACTATGGCGGTTTACATATATAATCCGTGGGAGGACGGCAAATATAATTACACGGAAAACCTCGACTGGACAGAGGGCATAAGCTCCCTTGAAATAACGTTCAGAGTGACGGGATTGGACGCTGCTGCCGAAGAAAGCGTGACTTCCGGTGAGATTTCCTCTGTGGTGGCCGTGGAAACTCAGGTGACGGAAACTTCCGCAGGTACGGAAAAAACAACGGAAACCTCCGTTCAGGATACCAAAACGGAAACCGTAACTGAAAAGCCTGCCGAAACGACTGCTGAAACAACTGTCGTTGCTGTGGAAAAGCCTGCTGAGTCAACGGCGGAAACTTCTGCTGCGGAAACTGCGGTGGACGCTTCCGAAACGGCCGTGTCTGAAACAGAAGTGGTTTCGGAGACGGTTACTGCTGTGACAGAGGACAAGCCTGCTGTTGAAGAAACTACGGCAGATACGGAGGATACAGCTGTAAATACGGATAATACCGAAAAAACACCTTCGGGCGATGCTGACACAAATAAGCCTTCCGCCGACTCGGTCACGGACAGCGTAAATACGGGAAATGCTTCTGTAAACGGCATTGCGGCACTGATGATGTGTGCAGGCGTAACCGCTGTTTTAAGTAAAAAGCAAAAATGACGGTAACGTTTTCTTAAATCTGTTGTATAAATGTGACAAATATGTACAGATAAAATTATGCTAAATTGTTCTTGCGTGATAAACTGTAAAATGATATAATAAAGTCACTAAGATGTGATTGAATTTACATCTGCTTTTTAAATTTTTATGTATGGAGGAAAAAACAATGAACTTCAAGAAAATCGTAGCAGCTGTTGCAGCTGCAGCTGTTGCTGTAACTACAATGGCAGTAAGCGCATTCGCATTCGAAATGGACTCTGAGTACACAGGTGGCTGGTCTGCAAGTAAGACAATTCCAAAGTCTGAATTCGCAGCAATCGGCGGCGACGTTAAGGTTGTTCTCACAGTAGAGAGAAAGCCTCCTCTCGTTGGCGACGGTAACTACCTCCTCAAGCCTATGAACATCTGCTCTTCTTGGGACGCTATCACATCCCAGCTCACAAGTGACACAGCTATTGCTAAGGGCGACGGCTTCATCGTTGTTCCTAACGGTGTTACAACAATCGAATTCGTAGTTCCACAGGCTGTATGGGAAGCTTTCGTTCCATATGCTGATGAAGAAGGCGACGGCTCTGCAGGCCTTGCATTCCAGGTTAACGACGTTATCATCAAGAACGCTGAGCTCTCCGCTGGCACACCACAGGGCGAATTCAAGATCGTTTCTGAAGAAGAATCCGGCGAACTCATGAAGAATGGTCTCCCTGCTGATTCTGCTCCTGCTGCTGATACAGGCGCTACAACTTCCGCAACAACAGGCAACGCTACATCCGCTGTTATCGTAACAGTAATGGCTGTTGCAGGTGCTGCTGCAGTTGCTTCCAGAAAGAGAAAGTAATTTTTCTTAAAAACTGACATTTACAAGAACGGCTCCGAAAGGTGCCGTTCTTTTTTTATGCGGATGCATAGTTAAAAGTAACAAAAAAACACAAAAATAATTATTTAATATTAATGTTGTGAAAATCACTGGATAATGATATAATTAATTGTGAAACTGGCGGCATTTAATAATTTAAAGATATATATACAGCCGCTATCAATTGGAGGAAATTAAAATGAACATGAAGAAAATTTTATCATGCGCAGCAGCTGCTGCACTTACAGCTTCAATGATGTCTGTTGCTGTTGAAGCTACAAACTGGGCAAACGCTTCTTACTCTGACGGCGACCCAAACACAGTTAAGATCATTGCTACATCTGAAGATAAGGTTGATTTTACAGCTACAGCTTCCGCTGCTGCTGCTAAGTGCAGAGTAGTAGTAGGCGATCTTCTCGACAATCCTGACGCAGTAAAGTCTGCTTCCTGGACAATCACATACACAATTCCTGAAGGCACAGAAGCTGGTAACGGTGTAGGCGGCGGCACATGGTTCGGCTGCAAGAACTCCACAGGTTACTGGATCAGCCCTGATTACGATGATGCAGGCAACGCTTACTGGGCTAACACAGAATATTCTATCGAAGATACAGTTAAGTTCCTTCTCCCAACAGAAGTACTCACAGCTGAATCTGAACTCGTATTCATAGACTGGTCTTCTCATGCTGCTATCAACAACATGACAGTTTCTATTTCCAACCTCAAGTTCTTTGATGCTGACGGCAATGAAATTGCTCAGAAGGCATACGCTGGCGCTGCTGAAGCTCCTGCTGCTGAAGAGGCTCCTGCTGCTGACGCTACAACAACATCCACAGCTACAGGCAACGCTGCTGTTGCTTCCGTTGTAGGTGTAATGGCTGTTGCAGGTGCTGCTGCTATCGCTGCTAAGAAGAGAAAGTAATCTCTTTGCAGAATAACATTTTAATTTATATTTTGGAGGAAAAAACAATGAATCTTAAGAAAATTTTTGCTACACTCGTTGCTTCTGCTGTTGCTGTAACAACTATGGCAGTAAGCTCATTTGCTATGACTGCAAACAAGATCGAAGCTGTAAAGCTTGATTCCGCAAGCGAAGACGGCAAGCTCGTTCAGTGGCCTATTTCTGCACTTGCAGACTTCTCTTCCGTTGGTACAGTAGTTCTCAGCGGTACAGCTTCTGTTGGCGACGGCTGGTGCGGCGGCGGCGGACAGTTCGGTTACGAATCTGTTGACGGCTGGAAGCAGGTTGACTTTGCTCTTGACGGTGCAAATGTTACTCTCGACTCTGCAACAGGTGTATTCTCTGCTGAACTTGATTTAGGCGGCGCAGCTCCTGCTATTGACGTTGCTGACGGTATTATTCAGGTTGGCTGGTGGTGGGGCTCCGGCGATGGCACAATGCAGATTTCTGACATTACTATCGACGGTACATCCATTATCGGTCTTGAAGGCAAGGCTGCTCCAGCTGAAACAGAAGCTCCTGCTGAAGAAGCTGCAACAGAAGATGCTGCTGAAGTAGAAGAAATCGCTGAAGAAGCTGAAGAAGTTGTAGAAGAAGACACAGCTGAAGAAGTTGTAGAAGAAGACACAGCTGAAGAAGTTGTAGAGGAAGTTGAAGAAGTAGTTGAAGAAGCTCCAGTAGTTGAAGAAGCTCCTGCTGCTGATACAACAACTCCGGTTGCTGCTACAGGCAACACAACAGCTGCTGCTATCGTTGCAGTAATGGCTGTTGCAGGTGCTGCTGCAGTTGCTTCCAAGAGAAAGTAATTTATACTTGATCTTATAAAAACAAAATTTACCGCCTTCCTTGATGGGAGGCGGTTTTATTTTTGAAAATAATTATTGCAATTGTGTGTATAGTGTGTTATAATAAAGTTGTATAATATTTTTCCGAAAGGAATGTTGTTTATGGATATGGCAGGCAGCATTTTAGCAGGAAACGTTTCATCCAACGTTTATCTGATAGTGTTTATCGCAGCAGCGGTTATTATTGCCGCAGCTGTAATCGCAGGCATTATTGCAAAGAAAAAGAAAAAATAAATCGGAGGTAATTACTATGGGTCTTATTAAAGCAGCAGTTGATTCCGTAAGCGGAGTTCTTAAGGATTCCTGGCTTGAGGTTATTGAGCCTGATTCAATGAGCGACACCACCGTTATGGTAAGCGGTGTCAAGACTAAAAATGGCAAGAGCAGCAACAAGGGCGACGGCAACATCGTTTCAAACGGCTCTGTTATCCACGTTTATCCTAATATGATGATGCTCCTTATGGATAACGGCAAGGTCGTTGACTTCTGTGCACAGGAGGGCTACTATGAGGTGTCACAGTCCTCTGCGCCATCACTTTTCAACGGTGAGCTTTCCGAAACCTTAAAGGACACATGGGAACGCTTCAAGCACGGCGGTGCGGCGTCTTCCTCACAGAAGGTCTACTACATTAATCTTCAGGAAATCAAGGGTATCAAGTTCGGCACCCCTAACGCTATAAGCTACTGGGACCAGAAGTACGACGCTGAACTTTTCCTTCGTGCACACGGCACATATTCCATCAAAATTACCGACCCGCTTAAATTCTACAACGAAGCTATTCCTAGAAGCGCTTCAAGATGCGATATAAAGGAAATCAACGCACAGTACCTTGACGAATTCCTGGGCGCTCTTCAGTCATCTGTAAATCAGATGTCCGTGGACGGTATTTCTATCAGCCACATCGGCTCAAAATCTCTTGAGCTTTCCAAGTATATGGCTAAGGTTCTCGATGAGGACTGGACTGAAACAAGAGGTATGGAGATCTGCTCCGTAGGTATTGCAAGCATTTCTTATGATGATGAGTCCAAGCGTCTTATCAATATGCGTAATCAGGGTGCAATGCTTAAGGACGCTGCAATCCGTGAAGGTTACGTTCAGGGCAACATTTCCGAAGGCATCAAGGCAGCAGGCTCAAATACAGCAGGTGCTGCTCAGGCATTTATGGGAATGGGTATGGGTATGAATATGGCAGGCGGATTTATGAACGCCGCTTCCCAGACCAACGCACAGCAGATGCAGATGCAGGCTCAGCAGGCACAGCAGATGCAGGCGGCTCAGCAGCAGGCTGCAAACACATGGAAGTGCTCCTGCGGCAACGAAAACACAGGCAATTTCTGCAACAACTGCGGTAACAAGAAGCCTGCTCCTCAGGGTCAGTGGCAGTGCTCCTGCGGCAATGTAAACACAGGCAATTTCTGCAATAACTGTGGCGCAAAAAATCCAAATGCTTCTTGGAAATGCTCCTGCGGCAGCGAAAACACAGGTAATTTCTGCAACAACTGCGGCTCAAAGCGCCCATAACATAATTTAAATTTACATTTAAGGGGGATAAAAAGTGGACATAGTTCAGATTAAATGCCCTAACTGCGGTGCGCCTCTGATGTTTGACCCTGCGGCACAGAAGCACGTCTGCGAATATTGTTTATCCGATTTTACAAAGGAAGAAATCGAAAAAACCAACGCAATTGCTGACGAAAGCGCTGATACTTATTCCATTCCCGACCGGGAATTGCAGGACGAGTTCAATCAGCACACCAACCTTTACATCTGCAACAGCTGCGGCGCTGAAATAATCAGTGACGAAAATACCGCCGCAACCTTCTGCTGTTATTGCCACAACCCTGTTACTTTAAAGGGAAGACTTACGGGCGAATGTCGTCCTGAGCTTGTTATTCCGTTTAAACATACGAGGGAGCAGGCTCTTGAAATGTACAAGGATTGGTGTAAAAAGAAGTGGTTCCTTCCAAGCGACTACACTTCTGCTCAGCAGCTTGAAAAAATTACGGGTCTGTATGTGCCCTACTGGCTTGCGGATTGTACCGTAAACGCCGAGATGAACGCCGAGGCTAAAATCATACACACCCGCACAAGCGGCAATTACCGCATTACAAACACTAAAATCTACAACGTCGAAAGAGCCGCTACAATGGAATATCTGGGCGTGCCTGCCGACGCTTCAAAGAAGCTTGACGACAAGCTTATGGACTCGGTTGAGCCGTTTGATTACAAGGCGTTTGTGCCGTTCTCAATGGCATACCTGTCAGGCTTTTACGCTGATAAGTACGACGTTGACAAGGCAGAGGTACTGCCCCGTATCAGAACGAGAGTTGAGCAGGGCTGTCAGGATATTCTCAGAAACGATGTTCACGGCTACACAACCGTAACTCCTAACTTCAAGCGTACACAGATAATCCGTACAAACTGGCATTATACAATGCTGCCCGTATGGTTTATGACGTATAAATACAACGGCAAGGATTACTTATTCGGTATGAACGGTCAGACAGGCAAAATCGTAGGTATGCTGCCCGTTTCAATGCCTAAGCTTCTCGGCTTTGCGGCAGGTCTTTTTGCCGTAGTGGGAGTAATCGCAGGATTTATCGGAGGTGCTGTGCTCTGATGAAGAAGATATTTAAACTTTTTGCGGCTGTCCTGTCAGCTGCGGCGGCAGTTTCTCTTATGACGGTAACATCCTTTGCGTACTCCGCAGGAATTATCGACGATGCAGGTCTTTACACAGAAAGCCAGCTCCAGGAGCTTGAAGCACGTCAGGAAGAGGTTGCAAACCACACAGGCTGGAACATTGCTGTTGTCACAACAAACACAGGCTTCGGTGAAAGCAACAGAATGGCGGCTGTTGACTATGCCGAGAATTACTATGAAGAGCTGTTCGGAAGCTTGAACGAGGACGGTATACTTTACCTTGTTGACCTTGACTGGAGACATATCGTTCTCTGCGGCGAGGTTGACACCGAGTACTTCAACCAGACCCGTAAGGACGCTATGCACGATATGGTTGAGGAGCTTTATCAGAACTACGACGACGTAGGCAGTCTTGAAGCGCTCTACAACAACCTTGAAGCGTACTACGACGCAGGTCCTTACTACACCAGCAGCTTTATTTACGGAAAGTCCATATTCAGCGTAGGCGCATTCTTCCTTTGCGGACTTATTGCGGCTATAATTGCGATAGTTGCCGTAATCAGCTCCTACAAATTCAAGTACACGCCTTCCGCAAATGCTTATCTTGACGGAAGCAAAACAAACTTCTACCGCAGAAGCGACAGATTTATCAGGGAATTTACAACCAAGACAAAAATCGAAAGCAGCTCAGGCGGCGGCGGACGAAGCTCAGGCGGCGGCCATCGTACAGGCGGAAGCAGCCGAGGCGGCAGAAGATAAAATTTCAGCTTAAAATAAAAAATCACCTGCAAATCAGGGTAATCCGATTTGCAGGTGTTATTTTTTTAATCGTGCTTAGGAGATTTGCCTACTGTTTCTATTGCCTTTGATACCGCAATTTCAATATCAACGGAATTCTGGTATTTGGTGCTGTCGATACGTCCGAAAAGCTCGCCCTTGCGGGAGTTTACATAACGTGGCTGAAGCATATTAAGGGCAAACGCCATCATATCGTGCTTGCAGTCCTCACATTTGCAGTAATCCGTTTCTTCAATCAGCTTTTCGATTTTTTCTTCAACAATACCTTCCATTATGTTAACAATGGCCATATTTTGTTTTCCCCTTTCGACATTATACCCGGCTGTGGGTTATACTTAAAGTATATCTGAGAGCGATTAAAACTTTCTGTTGAGAATTTCTATGCACATTCTGCCGTTGTGGTATGGGCATTTCCAAGGGTTTACCATATCAACTGTCTGCATAGGATTACCGTCGAAGTCAACCTCTCCCCACCATTCCGAATTTTCACGCTTGTCAGTCTGGCAGTTCTTTATCCACTCAAAAACCGTTGATGCAGCTTCAAGGAATTTCTTGTCGCCGCCCTGTTCATAAGCGTTTACAAAGCCTACTACGCTTTCAGCCTGAACCCACCATACACGCTTCTTGTCGATTTTGTCGTTTTCACGCTCATTGTTTACAGCACCGTTTTCAAATGCGATGTTGTAGATATTTTCGGAAATACGCAGATTAATGAAGCGCCAGTCTGTTTCGAGCATCTTGTCTGCAATTGTCTGGCAGGCTCTGTCGAAAAGCCAGGTAGCTTCAATATCGTGACCGTAGGAGTGAATATCGCCGATAACGTTAAGCTCTCTGTCGAAGAAAACGAGAAGCTTGTTGTTGTCGCTGTCGAAGATTTTATTTTTGGAAATATCGAGAAGGAACAACATTCTGTCCCTTACGTTTTCATCGCCTGAAGCGTCATAAAGCACGGTGTAGGCTTCAATGAGGTGGAGAACGGTGTTCATTGTCTTGTCAGCCATAAGACCGTTTTCAGAGAGCGCATCGTTAGGGATAAGCTCCCATTCTTCCGAGAAAGCTTCCATATAAGCGATGTCGTCGGTACATTTTTCCTCTACCGTGTCAAAAAGCTCGAAAGCAAGCTCAAGAGCCTGTTCGTCGCCTGACGCAAGGAAATAAGCGGAAAGAGCGTAAATTGCAAACGCCTGATTGTATGTATGCTTCATACCGTCGGAAATTCTGCCGTCGTATGTCATCATCCAGTAAACGCCGCCGTTTTCTCTGTCCACACAGTTGTCACGGAGAAATTCGTAAGCGTGACGGGCATTGTCAAGAAGAGTTTCATCGCTGCTTCCGAGAGCCTTGTAGGCCATGGAGTAGAACCAGAGAATTCTTGAATTGAGGATAACACCCTTGTCAGCCTTTTTGTCAACTTCCAGATTGTTGTTCATAAAGCCGTAAAAGCCGCCGTTTTCATCGTCACGGAGCTTGTTCCAGAACGGAATTATACGTCCTGTAAGCTCGGCTCTGCATTCTTCTTTAAGATTAAGCATATAGACCCCCGTTTTACTTGCGCTCTGCAAATTTATTCATTACAAGACCTGTAATAAGCTTTGGATAGAAATATGTTGACTTCTGAGGCATCTTTTCGTTTGCAAGAGCAACGTCACGGATTTCCTCAACCTTTGTAGGATTAAGGATAAATGAGCAGTCTGCGCCGCCTGCGTCAACAGCTTCAAGAGCTTCTGAAAGGGAACGGGTGTATGTAAGATTTTTCTGATTAGCCATATTTTCCTTGTCAATGCCGAAGATACGTTCAAGGACAAGGTTATGAAGCACGGAAACGTCAAGACCGCAGTAAGCGTCGGACATTTCAGGGAGGAATTCCTTGACAGCGTTGTTGTCCTTAAGGGTCATAACGTAGCATTTGCCTGCGCCTGTGTACATAGCGAAAGCCTTTTTGCCGTCGAAATAAAGTGTGTTGAGAGCAGCTCTCATACGTTCCTCGGAAGGAGCCTGATTGATTTCAAAGTAAGGCTCACAAGCTTCGATAAGCTTTTCGGCGTCAAAGCTTTCAAGGTCACGTACAATTCTGTGAGTAGGGAACACCACAAGTCCCTCATTTTCAATATTTACAAGCATCATTGCGATATAGCCGCTGAGGTCGCCCTGTTCAGCCTTTCCTTCGGCAACAAGGTGCTTGTGGAAGTTAAGAGCAGTTTCGTAACGGTGGTGGCCGTCTGCAATGTAAAGCTTCTTGTCAGCAAAAGCAGCAGTAACCTTTGCAACAACATCAGGGTCGTTTACGCACCACATTCTGTGGATAGTACCGTCGCTGTCTGCAATGCTCATATCGGGAGTGCCCTGTGAACAGCCGTCTATCATGCTGTAAACGGAGCCGTTTTCGTCCATATAAAGGGAGTATATCTGGCTGAAGTTGCAGAAGGTCTCGCTCATAAGATTGAAGCGGTCAACCTTTGCCTTGGAGAGAGTTTCTTCGTGAGGAAGAACGATACCCTCGGAAAATTCAACAAGCTTTACAAGTGAAACGAAGCCCTTGAGCTTGTTTTTCTTGCCGTTAGCTGTAAATTCCATTTCGTAAACATAGATGCTGTCCTTTTCGTCCTGTGCGAGAACGCCGTCGGAGAGCCAGCTGTCAAGAGTGTCGCCTGCTTCCTTGTAGCGGCTGTCGTCGCCCTTTGGGAGTTCAAGACGGATAATGTTGTAAGGATTCTTTTCGATGTAGCCTGTACGCTGTTCATCGGAGATGATGTCGTAAGGAGGGCACACGAGAGAGTTCAGGTCTCCGCCCTTTGAAACGTTATAGCGCATACCTTTGAATGCCTTGATTTCAGCCATTTGATTCAGATCCCTTCTATTTTATTTATCCGTCAGAGTGAATTCACCCTGACGGATACATTTTAAACTTATTTACTTAAGATCAAGTCCGCAGCACTTCTTGTATTTCTTGCCGCTTCCGCAAGGACAAGGATCGTTTCTGCCGACCTTCTTATCGGACTTGCGAGGTGTGTTGTCTGTGGTTTCGCTGCCGCCGCTTGTCTGTGTAGGCTGCAGAACACGCTCTCTCTTAGGAGCTTCCTGGTCCTGCTTTACCTGAATTGTAAACAGCATACGGATGGTTTCTTCTCTGATGGATTCAACCATAGCGTCAAACATTTCGAAGCCTTCGAAACGGTATTCAACAACAGGGTTCTTCTGACCGTATGAACGGAGACCGATACCTCTTCTCAGCTCGTCCATATCGTCGATGTGTGACATCCACTTGTGGTCAACGACCTTAAGCAGGATAACACGTTCAAGCTCACGGAGAATATCGCTGCCGACCTTTTCTTCCTTAGCCTTGTAGAATTCAAGTGCTCTGCCAAGAAGCTTTTCCTTGATGTCCTTCTTGGAAACCTCGGCAAGCTCTTCGAGAGTGTAGCGGAAGTCGTCGTTTACGGTGATAAGACCCATGAATCTGTCACGGAGACCTGCAAGATTCCAGTCATCGTGGATATTATCGTCCATAAGGTACTGGTCAACGGTTTCGTTGATCATATCGTTGATCATCTTAAGGATGTAGTCGTGAATATCCTCGCCGTTGAGAACCTTTTCTCTCTGGCTGTAAATAATATCACGCTGTGCGGAGAGAACGTCGTCGTAGTTGAGGACGGTCTTTCTTATAGCAAAGTTACGGCCTTCAACCTTCTTCTGTGAGGATTCGATGACTCTTGTAAGCATTTTAGCTTCGATAGGCATATTTTCCTCAACCTTAAGGGTATCCATCATAGTGGTGATTCTGTCACCGCCGAACAGACGCATAAGGTCGTCTTCGAGAGAGAGGAAGAAGCGGCTTTCACCGACGTCGCCCTGACGGCCTGAACGGCCTCTGAGCTGGTTGTCGATACGTCTTGATTCGTGACGTTCTGTACCGAGAATAAACAGACCGCCCGCTTCTTTTACCTTTTCAGCCTTTTCCTTTACCTCTGCATCGTATTTTTCATAAAGCTCACGATACATCTTTCTTGCTTCAAGGATCTGTTCGTTGTCCGTATCAGCATAGCTTATAGCCTCGCTGATGATATAATCGTCAACGCCCTTCTTCTTCATTTCAGCCTTTGCAAGGAACTCAGCGTTACCGCCGAGGATGATGTCGGTACCACGGCCCGCCATATTTGTAGCGATTGTTACAGCGCCGTATTTACCTGCCTGTGCAACGATCTCAGCTTCCTTTTCGTGCTGTTTAGCGTTGAGGACATTATGCTTTACGCCCTTCTTTTTAAGCATATCGGAAAGAAGCTCGGACTTTTCGATTGAGATAGTACCTACAAGAACAGGCTGGCCCTTTTCGTGGCATTCGAGGATCTGGTCGATAGTTGCCATAAACTTGCCCTTTTCCGTCTTGAAAACAACGTCAGGGTGGTCAATTCTGAGAACAGGCTTGTTTGTAGGGATTTCGATAACGTCAAGAGCGTAGATTTCTCTGAATTCCTCTTCTTCCGTCATAGCTGTACCTGTCATACCGGAAAGCTTCTTGTAAAGACGGAAGTAGTTCTGGAAAGTAACGGTAGCGAGAGTCTTGGACTCGTGAGCAACCTTAACGCCTTCCTTTGCTTCGATAGCCTGATGGAGACCGTCGTTGAAGCGGCGTCCCATCATAAGACGGCCTGTGAATTCGTCAACGATGATAACTTCGCCGTCGTTTACAACGTAGTCAATATCAAGCTTCATAACGCCGTGCGCCTTGAGAGCCTGGTTTACGTGGTGAAGGAGAGTGGAGTTGTCAGCGTCGTAGAGGTTTTCGATATTGAAGAACTTTTCAGCCTTCTTAACGCCCTGACGGGTGATAGTAGCGGTTTTAGCCTTTTCGTCGATGATATAGTCGCAGTTTTCGATTTCTTCTTCCTGGTCAACCTTGTCGTCCATTTCAACAACAACGTAAGGTCTGAGGGAACGTGCGAACTTGTCAACCTGAGTATAGAGGTCGGTAGACTTGTCGCCTCGGCCTGAAATGATAAGAGGGGTTCTTGCTTCATCGATGAGGATGGAGTCAACTTCGTCCACGATAGCGAAAGCGTGGCCTCTCTGAACCTTTTCCTTTGCGTAGATGACCATATTGTCACGGAGGTAGTCGAAGCCGAATTCGTTGTTTGTACCGTAAGTGATGTCGCAGGCATAAGCCGCACGTCTCTGGTCGTTATTCAGCTCGTGGAGGATACATCCGATAGTAAGTCCCAGATAGCGGTAAACCTTACCCATTTCTTCGGACTGATACTTTGCAAGATAGTCGTTAACAGTAACAACGTGAACGCCGTCGCCTGTGAGTGCATTAAGATATGATGCACAGCATGCAACGAGAGTTTTACCTTCACCTGTCTTCATTTCAGCGATACGTCCCTGATAAAGAACGATAGCACCGATGATCTGAACAGGGAAAGGCTTCTTTCCGAGAACACGCCACGCAGCTTCTCTTACTGTTGCAAGCGCTTCTGGGAGAATATCGTCAAGAGTTTCGCCGTTTGCAAGACGTTCTCTGAACTTTGCTGTCTGTCCCTTAAGGGTTTCCTCAGACATTGCAGCATATTCGTCTTCAAGCTCAAGAACCTTGTTTTTGATAGGTTCTATCTTGTTAAGCTCTCTTTTGCTGTATGATCCGAAAAGCCCGTCAAAAATACCCATTTTAATTATTCCACCTTTAAATTTTTCTATGGGGCGTCTGCCCTGTTTTGAAATGACATTCAGCGGATGCCGTGTCATTGATGTATAATTACCCAATATAAAATAATATTACACTTTAATATTATACCTCAATAACCCCCTTTTGTCAATCATTAAAATTCTTTTAATACAATTTATTTTAATTATGATTTATATTTGTAACTTGATTTGTAAATATTTATGGTGTAAAATAGATTTGAATACCAATAAAATCCGAATGAAAGGAATGAAATACAGATGAAATGCTTAAAATGCGGAAATGAGCTTAAAGATACAGCGAAATTCTGTGCCTTCTGCGGCTGTAGGGTTGAAGCGATGCCTGCGGAAGAGGAAAAAGTGCAGGAAATCGCAGAAACAGCGGAAACTCCTGCGGCAGAGCCTGTTATGGAAGTCCGTGAAGAGCCTGTTCAGCCCGCTGAAATCGTTTCCACACCTGAGGAAGTGCCTGTTATGCAGGAGAAGAAAATCGAGGAAGAGCCTGCTTACGAGGCGGCTGCTCCCGTTGAAAAGCCTGCTGAGGAGAAGTTTACTGCCGAAAACGATATAAAGGCTGAGCCTGTGAAGACAGCTCCCGAAGTGAAGGCTCCGAAGCCTGCGGAAAACAGAACAGAGGACGTTCCCCTTAAAGCGGATTCAAAGCTGCTGCTGAAAAACAGCAAGGAGGAACAGACGCATACATATGTCAAGGCAAGACGCACGGGACTCGGCAAGGGCGTTGCGACCGCTGCCGTTATTACGATAGTTCTTGTGGCAGGTGCGGCAGTAGCGTACCCTACACTTATAAAGCCGACTATTGCCTATAATGAGGCTTCTGCGGCTATGGACGGCGGAAGATATGCCGACGCATACAACGCATTTCTGGAGCTTGGCGATTTCAAGGACAGCTCCTCAAAGGCAAGCGCCGCTATTTATCTTGACGGCAAACAGAAAATGGACAGCGGAGATTATGCAGGTGCAATTGCCGCTTTCAGTACATATAACTACCCTAATTTTAAAAGTGCAATAACACAGTGCAGCTATAAAATGGCTGAACAGAAGCTTGCAGAGGGCGATTATGCAGGTGCGGCGGCGGATTTCCTTGCGCTGGCTGATTATAACGATTCTGCCGACAGATACATTGAAACCATATTTACCCACGCAGACGCACTTGCGGCAGAGGGCGACTTTACAGGCGCAAAATCTGCCCTTGAAGCGGTATCGGACAAGAGCTTCGGCGAAGCAACAGCCGCAGATAAAATCAAGGAGTACGGCTACCTTGAGCTTTGTGCGGAAATTGACGGCGGCACGGCTGACGAAGACGATTTAAGAACACTTATGGCAATGGAAGGCTATATGGACAGCGCAGAGAGATTTACACAGCTCTGCACAAGCCTTGCAGAGTCCTATATGAACAGCGAGGACTACGTTTCAGCTGCCGCAATGTTCCTTAATACGGATGAGTCGGCGCTGAAGGTCAGGGATTGCCTTTACAAGGAAGCTTCAAAGCGTCTTGCAAACGGTGACAAGGACAGTGCGAGAAATCTTTTTGCCGCTGTTGGAACATATCAGGACAGCGTGATGAAAAAGAATGAGCTTGCAAGAGAGCCTATGGCTCCGCACAACACCTGGAACGCAGAATGTTACACATACACGGGTGATTTTGCAACCACAAGGTTCAAGGCGGGAGAAACCATCACCGTATCCGGCAAGGCAGGAAACGAAACATCACCTGCCGCAGCTGCAATTTATGTGATACGCATCACGGGCAGCGGTCTGTCAGGGGCTGAGTCCGTAAGCGGAATGAGAAGGGGCGCAGAGTTCAGCGTTGATTTTGAAACTACGGCAGAGTCCGTTGGAACAGCCGAAGTCAGCGTAATGCTTGCTGAAACAGGCGCAGTCCTTTACAAGTTCAATATTGAAATAGTATAATTAAAAAGGTACGCAGGGCAAAATGTTCTGCGTACCTTTTTAATTCAGCAAAAAACAAGCTGCCGTACAATGCTGTGCGGCAGCTTTGAGCCTGTCGATAAACTCGACAGGCTAATGAAAAATGAAGAAAGAATAATGAATAGTGAATAAGTAAGGTGTCCGCTTTGCGGACATTTTTAATATCATTGCCGAAGGCAATTCCATAATTTTTCATTATTCATTATTCACTATTCATTGTCGAAAAGACTTTTTCGACAGATAAAGCTGCCGTACAATTTGTGCGGCAGCTTTGATTTATGGGATAAATTAAATTACTTGAGCTTCCAGATGTCACGAGCGTAGTCTTCAACAGATCTGTCTGCGGAGAAGATACCTGCGCCTGCAACGTTGTGGAGGGACATTCTGTTCCACTTTTCTCTGTTCTTGTAGCACTCGGAAACATACTGCTGAGCAGACTGGTATGCGTCAAAGTCAGCAAGTACCATATATGGGTCCTTGTACTTGAGGGAGTTTGCAACTTCTTCAAATGTACAGCCGTTGATGCCTGCGTACATCTTGTTGATAGCCTTGGAAATAACGTCGTTGTTGTTGAAGTAGTCCTCAGGTCTGTAACCCTGTGCAAGCTTAGCGAGAACCTCGTCAGCTGTCATACCGAAGATGAAGATGTTGTCAAGGCCCACCTGCTCCTTGATTTCAACGTTAGCGCCGTCGAGAGTACCGAGAGTAAGTGCACCGTTAAGCATAAACTTCATATTACCTGTACCTGAAGCTTCCTTACCTGCAAGTGAGATCTGCTCGGAAACTTCTGAAGCTGGCATAATAAGCTCGGAAAGGCTTACGCAGTAGTTTTCGATAAAGTAAACCTGAAGCTTCTTGCTTACAGCAGGATTCTTCTTGATTTCTTCGCCGAGAGCCCAGATAAGCTTGATGATCTGCTTAGCAAGGTAGTAGCCGGGAGCAGCCTTTGCAGCAAAGACGTATGTCTTTGGTACAAAATCAGCGTTAGGATTATCAAGGAGATACTGGTATTCGGAGATAATGTTGAGCACGTTGAGGTGCTGACGCTTGTATTCGTGGAGACGCTTTACCTGTACGTCGAAGATACCGTCTGTGTTGAGAGTTGTGCCGAAGTTGGACTTGATGTACTTGGCAAGGCGTGTCTTGTTTTCCTTCTTGATCTTTTCAAGGCGGTCAAGAACAGCGGAGTCGTTTTCGTACTTCTTGAAGTTGGAAAGCTCAGCGGCATTCTTCTTGAAGCCGTCACCGATAGTGTCCTCAAGGAGCTTTGTAAGACCCTGGTTGGACTGGAGAAGCCATCTTCTGTAAGCGATACCGTTTGTAACGTTCTTGAACTTGTGAGGAGTATCAAGATATTCGTTGTTGAAGAGATCCTGCTTGATAATATCGGAGTGGAGCTTTGAAACGCCGTTTACGCTGTGTGAAGCGCATACGCAGAGGAGAGCCATATGGATCTGGTTGTTCTGAACGATGGACATTCTTGTAACCTTGCTGCTGTCGTTGAAGCGTTCCATAAGGTCTGCGCAGTAACGGTTGTTGATTTCGATGATGATTGAGAAAATACGTGGGAGGATCTGCTTAACGAGGTTCATATCCCACTTTTCAAGAGCTTCCGCAAGAACGGTGTGGTTTGTGTAAGCAAATGTATTTGTTACGATATGCCATGACTTAGCCCAGGAGTAACCGCAGTCGTCGAGAAGGATACGCATAAGCTCAGGGATAGCAAGTGTAGGATGTGTATCGTTGATGTGGATAGCAACCTTTTCGTGGAGGTTGTCAAGTGTGCCGTAGATGCTCATATGACGGTTTACAATATCGCCTACGGAAGCAGCGCACATAAAATACTGCTGTCTTAAACGGAGGGACTTACCTTCCATATGGTTATCGTTAGGGTAAAGAACCTTGGTGATAGCCTGAGCAACGGAGTTCTGGCTGAGAGCCTTTGCATAGTCGCCCTGATTGAACATCTGCATATCGAAGGAAGCTGCCTTAGCCTGCCACAGACGGAGAACGGAAACGCCATCGCTGCCGTAGCCCGGAACATACATATCGTATGGAACAGCGTAAACTGTGTTGTAGTTTGTGTGGGAGATGTGGTGATACTTGTCATCCCAGCATTCCTTGATCTCGCCGTCGAAGTGAACCTCGATGGTCTTGTCTGTCTTAGGAACGAGCCAGCTGTCGCCGCCCGGGAGCCAGTTATCAGGAAGCTCTGTCTGCCAGCCTTCGTCCATCTTCTGCTTGAAGATACCGTATTCGTAGCAGATGGAGTAACCCATAGCAGGGTAGCCGTCTGTTGCAAGACCGTCAAGGTAGCAGGCAGCAAGACGTCCGAGACCGCCGTTGCCGAGACCTGCGTCAGGCTCGTAATCGTAGATACGGTCAAGATTGATCTTCCACTTCTTGAATACAGACTCAACGATGTCGTTGATCTGGAGGTTGAAAAGGCTTGTCTTCAGGGAACGTCCCATAAGGAATTCCATAGAAAGGTAGTAAACTTCCTTTCTGCCTGCGGAATGAACGCTGTTGCGGAACTTTCTGCGCTTTGCACGGAGAAGCTCAACAACTACGGAAGAAAGTGCCTTATAAATCTGATTATCTGAAGCTTCGTCGGGTTTTACGTTGAATTCAACCTGAAGCTCGTTGCGAAGCTGTTCTTCAAATGCTTCTTTGGTAATAATAGGCTGCATAATTGATTTCAAATCCTTTCCTATTTTTGTTCCATCTCTTCATAAGGACATAAAAGGTCCTCAGACACTAAAAAGTCCTTGTTTAATTATATAACATTGTTAAATTTATTACAATTGGAAATTTAGACAAATTTAATCGTTTTCGGAGCAAATATATGGTATTAAGGCAACAGCAGGAGTTGCGTTATTTAACATTTATACAAAATATATTCTTATTTAAGGCAGAAACGGCACCGTGAGCATAAAAGCACGATGCCGCCTGATTTAAAATTTACCGAGCCAGTCCAGTGCAAGACGCACCCACTGAGCACATTCGGGATTGATGTGACCGTCATAGTTTGCGGTGCTGTCATCGCAGAGGGAAAGACCGTGAACGCCGCTGCTGAAGATGTGGCTTGTAAAGGGCACCTTGTTTTCCGCAAGGGCAGATGTAAACAGCAGGGTGTTTTCAACGGGCACGGTCTCATCGTCAAAGGTTGACCATATAAACACGGGCACCGTATCGGCAGTTACCTGCTTTTCAAGGGAAACGGTCTGCCACATTTCATTGCTCATATCCTCGCCTGCAATGTTTGCGATTGAGCCGTGATGACGCTTTTCGCCGCTTGTTATGACAGGGTAGTTTAAAATTGCGCCGCAGGGACGGATGTACTCTTTATTTACGCTTAAAGCTTCGTAAATGTACGGCTTGTTCCAGTGTACCGCAAGGCTTCCTGCAAGATGACCGCCTGCGGAAAAGCCGCTGACAAAGATATTTTCAGGGTCTATGCCGAAATTTTCAGCGTTGTCCCTTACAAATTTCATAGCCGCACCAAGCTCAAGCAGGGCGGTAGGGTAAGGCTTTTTAACGCAGCTGTAATTTAAAACGAAAGCGGTTATGCCGTAGGACATAAATCTTACCGCAACAGGCTCCGCTTCACGGACGGAGCAGTAGTCGTAGCCGCCGCCCGGACAGATAACAACAGCCTTTCTTTTGAAATCACGGCAGTCGTTGGGAAGCTTGTCGGGAACGATTGCTGTCAGCACAGCCTCACAGCCCTCGGAAGAAAGACCCGCCTTTTCATATGGTACGTCAAGTTTGTATTTTTCGTAAAGCATAAATTATAATCTCCGTTAATGTGATATTTCGTCTATGATAACATAAATATCGGGAATATGCAATGATTTCGGCAAAATTTACTTTTTCTGGGCGGTTTCTTTTACCAGTGTACGTCCCAGTATATAATCGGTTGATACGTTGTAAAAGTCTGCAAGCGTTATTAAATGTTCCACGGGTATTGTCTGAAATCCCCGTTCATATCTTGAATAAACGGTTTGCTGAATGCCGAGAATTTCGCTTATCTGTGTCTGTGTTAAATCCGAGTCCTCACGCAAATCCCGTAATCGTTGAAAATACATAAATTTCAGTCCTTTTCAATAGCTGTTATCACTATTGACAATACCATATTTGAATGATATAATGTAATTGTTAGTACTGATAAGTACTAACAATTACATTTAGTATCGGAGGTAGTTTTATGGATTGGAAAAAAATCGCGGATATTATAGGCGCAATTGGTACAATGCTTACCTGTGTTGCAGGAGCTGCTACTGGAGCACAAAAACTTGATAATGCTTTAAAAGGTGCTGATACTGCAAAAAAAGTTGTTGAAACAGTTACAAATGCTAAAGTTAAATAATTTGTAAAGAAAGGTCGGATGGTTTTGGGCAGTATATTATTTAATGGAGAGATAAATTTTGCCGATGACAGTGACTTGAATCTTGATTACGAGACGGATGAATATGAAGATGACGATGAAGAAGACGAAATTGATGAAGACTATCTTCGTGACGAGTACGAATATTATGATGAGTGGCTTCAGAGAGACCCCGAATTATATGATATGAGTCTTGATGAGTACGAGGAAATGAGATGTATGGAAGATTACGGCGATGATACATACGATTCGGATTATGACGATGATTCTTATGACCCGTATTATTGACAGAAAAACACGGTTTAATCATGATTTGCATAATGCAGTCAGATTAAACCGTGTTTTATTTTAAATATTTTCCAGCGAAAGCGTAGCCACAGCATTGAGAGTCATATCCGCCCTCTTGCCGTCGAGATAGTCGTAATAAGCCTGACAGCCTATCATAGCCGCATTGTCGCCGCAGAGATACATTGGCGGCATATAAAGCTCAAAGCCGTTCTTTTTACATTCCTTTTCAAGAAGGGAGCGTATACCTGAGTTTGCGGAAACACCGCCTGCAAGAGCAACGGTCTTGTAGTTGTGAGCCTTTGCCGCCGCAATGGTCTTGCTTACGAGAATTTCGGAAATGGTCTTCTGGAAAGCCGCCGCAAGGTCGTTCTTGTTTATTTCAATGCCCTTCTGTTCGGAGTTGTGGACAAGGTTTATTACGGCTGTTTTAAGTCCGCTGAATGAGAAATCGTACTCACTACCGTTTATCTTTGGGTGAGGGAGCTTGTAGGTTGAAGGATTGCCCTGCTGAGCAGCCTTGTCGATGTGAACGCCGCCGGGATAAGGAAATCCGAGAACACGTGCCGCTTTGTCAAAGGCTTCGCCTGCGGCGTCGTCGTGGGTACGGCCGATTACGCTGAATTCAGTGTAGTCCCTTACCTCGATTATGTGAGAATGACCGCCGCTTGCAACAAGGCAGAGGTAAGGCGGTTTAAGGGGCTTGTCCGTTTCAGCTGAGGCGATATAGTTTGCGGCAATATGGCCTGCAATGTGGTGAACGGGAATAAGCGGCTTTCCCGTTGCCATAGCCAGACCCTTTGCAAAGCTTACGCCTACAAGAAGAGCGCCTATAAGTCCCGGTGCATAAGTAACGGCGATTGCGTCTATACCGTCAATATCCGTGCCTGCTTCGGTCAGAGCCTTGTCAACGACCTCAACTATATTTTCGCAGTGACGGCGTGAAGCGATTTCGGGAACAACGCCGCCGAATTTTTTATGCTCCTCTATCTGTGTGGAAACGATGTTGGAGAGGATCTTTCTGCCGTCCTCAACCACAGCCGCCGCTGTTTCGTCACAGGAGGATTCGATTGCTAATATTTTCATAAAACAGCTTCCTTTCTGCCGTTACCCTGCAAATTTAGTCATAAGCACGGCGTTTTCCGTGGGATTCGAGTAAAAATTCTTACGCAGACCCACATTTTCGTATCCAAGCTTTTCATAAAGCTTTATTGCAGGGGTGTTGCTTTCTCTTACCTCAAGCGTAATAAAAGCCGCACCCTCCGATATTTTCCATAAATGCTCCATCAGTGCCTGAGCAATTCCCTGACGGCGGTGCGAAGCGGTCACCGCAACGTTGTAAATGCTCACCTCGTCAAGAACTCTCGACGCTGTTATAAATCCGCAGACCGTGCCGTTTTCGTCCTCTGCCGCAAGAAAAAGTGAGCCTTCCGATTTAAATTCCGCCTTAAACGAATTCAGACTCCACGGGTCGGGGATACATTCCAGCTCTATTTCAGCCAGACGGGGCAGGTCGTTTTCATTGGCTGTACGTATTCCTATCATTTTTCGGCACCTCTTAAAACCTCGTCACGTATGGCTTTAAGGTCGTCCATACAGCTTAAACTTCCGCAGCGGTTTCTTAAAGCCGCCGCCCCGGGCATTCCTCTTAAATAGAATGCGCACTGTCTGCGAAGCTCGCTCATTGCCATACGCACGCCCTTGTATTCCACCGCCATTTCAGCCTGATGCATCATAGCGTCAAGACGTTCTTCAAGGGTAGGGTCGGGGAGCTTTTCGCCTGTTTCAAGATAATGTTTAATTTGTTTAAAAAGCCAGGGCTTTCCGTAGCTGCCCCTGCCTATCATAACAAGGTCACAGCCTGTATAACGGTACATTTCCTCCGCTGTTTCGGGGGAAACAACGTCGCCGTTTCCGATAACGGGGATTTTTACAGCGTCTTTCACCTTTTTGATTATGTCCCAGTCAGCTTTTCCCTGATACATCTGATTTTTTGTCCTGCCGTGGATCGTTACCGCCGAAGCGCCTGCCTGCTCCATAAGAACGGCAAATTCCACAGCGTTCACGTTGTTTTCGTCCCAGCCCTTGCGGAATTTTACCGTTACGGGCACATCTGAATTTTTAACCGTGCTTCTGACGATCTCCGCCGCAAGCTCAGGATTTTTCATCAGAGCTGAGCCGCTGCCGTTTCCTGCAATTTTAGGAACGGGACAGCCCATATTTATATCAATAATGTCGGGCTTGTACTTCATAAGCATACCTGCCGCCCTGCCCACAAATTCGGGGTCTTCGCCGAAAAGCTGGAGAGCATAGGGACGCTCGCTTTCAAGCACCGTGCAAAGCTCCTCGGTTTTTCTGTCGGAGTAGCACATACCCTTTGCGGAAATCATTTCCGACACCATATATGCGGCACCGTACTCCTTGCACACTCCACGGTACGCTCTGTCAGCAACCGACGCCATAGGTGCAAGAGCAGCCGTTTTTTCGATTTTGACTCCGCCTATGCTTATATACTCCATAAAAAACCTTCGCTTTCTTTAGTAAACATACCCTATAATTATAACACATTCCGCAAAAAAATAAAACGTTTTAATCTTACGAAAAAAACGTTTTACAGGGTTTTTATGTTATATAAGGTGTATAATTTTCGGCATTTTACGGGGTTACAGCTTAAATTCCGAGTGGGTGGTCTTCTGTTCGGGAGTGAGGTCGTAGTCCTTGTCGTCAGAGGTATCGAAAACGTCATATTCCTCGCATATCTGTTCAAGACGCTTGTAGCTGTCGGCAACGTAGTCCTTTCTTCGCAGACCTACCGCAACAAGCAGGGCGTTTATAACGCTCATAGGTGCGATGAGGGAGTCTGCAAAGGACGCCATATCGCTTCTTGCAATAAGGATGTTGTCGGCATAATCCGCAAGGGGAGAAACAAGGCTGTCCGTTATGGCAACTACCTTTGCGCCGTGTGCGGAAGCGTATCTGAACGCCTTGACGGTGTGCTTTGAGTAGCGCGGGAAGCTTATGCCTATCATAACGTCGTCCTCGCCGATGTTTATTATCTGTTCGAACATTTCCGTTGTGGAGGTGGTGTGAACAAGCTTTACGCTGTCGAACATCATCGTAAAATAGAAGGACATAAAGCGTGCAAGCACAGCTGCGGAGCGTGCGCCGATTATATAGATGTTGCGTGCCCTGCATAAAAGCTCTACCGTACTGTAAAACTGCTCACGGTCCCCCTCTTCAAGGGTCTTTTTAAGCTTTTCGATGTCCATATTGATGATTTTTTCGTAAACATCATCATCGCCCAGCTGGTCGTTCATAACGTCGATACGCTGAACGGTGGTCAGCTTGTTGCTGGTGTATTCCTTAAGAGCACGCTGAAGCTCAGGATAGCCGTCGTATCCAAGCTCAGTTGCAAATCTTACAACCGTTGACTCGCTTACGCCTACTATATTGCCAAGCTTTGAAGCTGTCATAAAAGCCGCCTTGTCATAGTGGGTAAGCATATACTGTGCGATTTTTTTATGTCCTTTTGAAAGGGTGGGCATAATTTCATTAAGCTGGTCAAAAAAAGTTTTTGCCATAACAAATTCCCCTTTATAGCAGATTTATTCCCATAAGCTGTTCTGAAGAGCAAGAATTTCCTTCCGTCTTTTTTCGGTAGCGGTGGTGTCTGTGTGGAAGCGTCCGTTTTCGTCCATAAAAACAACGTCGCCCTCACGGACCTCTCCGTCGAAAAGTGAAAGATTTATTTCTGTAAATTGCATTTTGTCTTCAACTCTTACTATTTTACCCTCTATTTTGTCAACTGTCAACATTTATTTTTCTCCTTTTTCGCATAAAGCACGGACAGCGCTTCCGTCCGAGTAAACAACCACGCTGCCGCACCCGTCCGTGCGGTAATATTTTACGCCGTATTCATCGAAAAGGTCAAGGACCTCAGCGTGGGGATGACCGTATGAATTATCAATTCCGCACTGGATAACTGCAATTTCGGGGGCAACAGCCGTCAGAAATTTCTTTCCCGTAGAGGTACTGCTGCCGTGATGACCTGCCTTGAGAACGTCTGCCGAGAGGTCAGCGCCGCTGTCGAGAATATCATTCTCGGCGGATTTTTCAGCGTCACCCGTAAAAAGGAACGATGTACCGCCGTGAGTAAGCTTAAGAACCACGGACCAGTTGTTTAAATCGTCATAATCATTTCTGACAGGACCGAGAATTTCAAAGGAGGTGTTGTCATTTTCGATGCTTTCATCTGCAAGGGAGTAGACATTTCCCGCTTTTGCGGCGGTAAGACGCAGCCCCTTTGCTTTGAGTGAGGTGATAAAATTCTCGTAGACAACGGCGGTGGGAGTCATTTCATCGCTTACCTTGGGAGCGATTACCTTGCCGATTTCAAAGGTGTCGATTATATGGGCAAGACCGCCTATATGGTCAGAGTGAGGATGGGTCGCAACCACATAATCAAGCTGTTCTATCCCCAGTGCGGAAATGTAATTTGCAACGGTGCCGCCGTATTCAGCTTCGCCTGCGTCAATGAGCACCGTTTCATCCTTATAAACGATAAGCGAACAGTCCCCCTGACCAACATCAATGTAGTGAACGGAAAGGTCAGCGTCCTTTTCGATAAAATTCTGCCGTATCTGTTCAGGCTCATTTTCAATGCCGCCGTTTTCAAGGTATGCGCCGTAGCAGAACGCCGCACCGAAAATCATCAGCATTATAAGCATAGGCGTGGAAAGACCGTATTTCCATCTGTTTTTGAAATCTTCCTTCTGTACCGCCTGTTTTACAGCCCTTTTCGCTTGGTTTTTGACTGCATTTTTGGCTTTTGAGGAGCTTTTCCCCTTGGTGCTTTGCCTTTTTGCTGCCATCTGTTATCACTTCCGTTTCTGCCGCCCTTGTGCTTTTTATTTTCGGCAGCCTGTTTACGCTGCTGTTCCTCACGTAAATACTGAGCGTCGGGCTTGACAAGACAATCCTTTGTGTTTCCGATTAAATCGGTGCGGTGTGCCTTCTGTAAAGCCTCGATAACTTTACGCTGATTCTGCGGACGGAAATACTGGAGCAGCGCCCTCTGCATAGCCTTTTCCTCAGCGGTTTTAGGAACGTAAACTTCCTTCATAGTGTATGGGTCAAGTCCCGTGTAGAACATACAGGTTGAGATAGTGCCGGGGGTGGGGTAGAAGTCCTGCACCTGTTCGGGTCGCATTTTTAAGCTTTTGAGGAAAAGTGCAAGCTCAACCGCTTCTTTAAGCGTACTGCCGGGGTGAGAGGACATTAAATACGGCACAAGATACTGTTCCTTGCCGATTTTAGAGGTAGTCTTGTAGAATTTATCCTGGAACTTCTTGTAAGCTTCAATGTGGGGCTTGCCCATTTTATCAAGGACAGCCGCAGAGCAGTGCTCAGGCGCAACTTTAAGCTGACCGCTGACGTGGTGCTCGATAAGCTCACGCATAAAGCTTTCGTCCTTGTCCTCGATTAAATAGTCGTAGCGTATGCCGCTTCTGATGAAAACCTTTTTCACCTTTGGGAGCGCTCTTAATTTGCGGAGCATTTCAAGATACTCCGTGTGGTCAACTACCAGAGCCTTGCAGGGTTCGGGAGCAAGGCATTTCTTGCCCTTGCACATACCTGCCGTAAGCTGCTTGTCACAGCTTGTACGGCGGAAATTTGCCGTAGGGCCGCCTACGTCGTGAATGTAGCCTTTAAAGTTGGGGAGAGTAGTGAGAAGCTTAGCTTCCTTAAGCACACTTTCCTCGCTTCTTACAGCAATACGTCTGCCCTGATGGAGAGCGATTGAGCAGAAATTGCAGTTGCCGAAGCAGCCACGGTTATGTGTAACGGAAAATTCCACTTCCTGAATTCCCGGGACACCGCCCAGCTTTTCGTAAACAGGATGATAAGTACGCATATAGGGCAGCTCGTAAACTCTGTCAAGCTCCTCCGTTGTAAGAACAGGGGACGGCGGCAGCTGAACAAGCATCATATCGTCCTGACGCTGAATGACCGTTCTTCCGTAAACCTCGTCCTGCCAGTCGTACTGTATTTTACACGCCTTTGCGTATTCTTCCTTTTTCTCACGGCAGGCTTTAAGGGACGGACACTCAACCGCACCGTAAGGCGTGTCAACAGGCTTGCAGAGATAAGCCGTACCACGCACATCTTTAATATCATTTATGTTTTCGCCCTTTGCAAGACGGGTGCAGATTTCTTCTATCTGGTGCTCGCCCATACTGTAAATCAGAATATCTGCGCCGCTGTCGCTTAAAATTGACGGACGTACAGCGTCATCCCAGTAATCGTAGTGTGCAAACCGTCTTAAAGAAGCTTCAAGGCCGCCTATGACAACAGGTACGTCGCCGTATGCTTCACGGATTTTCTGACAGTAAACGATGGTTGCTCTGTCGGGACGTGCGCCTGCCTTGCCGCCTGCGGTGTAAGCGTCGTCGGAGCGCTTTTTCTTTGCGGAGGTGTAGTGAGCAACCATACTGTCGATGTTGCCGCCGTTTACGAGAAATGCATATTTAGGCTTGCCGAAGCGCATAAAATCCCGTGTGGAGTGCCAGTCGGGCTGAGCTATCATACCCACGGTAAAGCCTAAGCTTTCCACGATTCTCGAAATTATTGCAATGCCGAAGCTTGGATGGTCAACGTAGCTGTCGCCTGTTATGCAGATAAAATCGAACTGTTCAATGCCCTGTTCGAGCATTTCCTGTTTTGATATAGGTAAAAATGGCATAAAAACCTCCGTTGTTCAATGCGTAATTCGTAATGCGTAATTCTTAATTATTTCACACAGAAATACTCCCGTAATGATACGAAAGCACAAGCCAGACTGCAACGTATACCGTTACATTAAAAATGCAGTTGACAATTTTTCTGTACACGTAATTTTTGTTGAAAAAGCTTGCCGCAATAAATGCACCCGGAGAGCCTGCGGCAACTGCAAATGCCACACCTGACTTTGCGTCCGAAACAACGGAAATAAATCCCCATATGTTTGAAACAAGCACCAGCACAGGAAAAATCCCCCATATCGAAAACATATAAACTGCTAACACCATAAGGTATCCCAAAGTGCTGCTTACATCAGACCACACCGCCGATGAAGCAAAGACGATTCCCACAAGGTTAAGTATAAGATAAATGAGCCAGTCGGGTTTCTTTTGGGTATCAGGCGTGTTTTTTTCGGCAGATAAGGAGTAGCGTGTGCCTTCGAGAGGGTCTGTGACGGATTTTTCGGTGTTGTGCGGAGTGTGCTTTTCAGATTTGTGAGCGTTAAAGCCGTAGTCGTAAAAGTCGAAAAACTTATCGATGAGCTTTTTAAGCATAAACGTCACCCCCTGCGGTAAAAATCATTCGCTGTCCTGAGTTTCAGCTGTTTCCTCCGCTTCAATGTTATCCTGATTGATAAGCTTTCGCTGTAACCACATTTCCTTTGTCACAAGTACGGAACGGGGCTTTGAGCCTTCGTAAGGACCTACCACTCCCAGTTCTTCAAGCTGGTCCATAATTCTTGCCGCACGGGCATAGCCAAGCTTAAGCTTGCGCTGTAAGTATGAAACGGATGCCTGTCCTGCTTCCGCAAGAACTTCTACTGCACGGTCGATGATTTCCTCGTCGCTGTCTCCTACGGGCACATCTGAGGAATTGTCACCCTTTTCGCTCTTAGGTACAGGGATAGCCTTTTCGATTTCAGCAATGATTTCGCTTGAATATTCAACCGTACCGCCGCTCTTTATAAATTCAACCACAGCTTCGACTTCCTTGGTTGAAACGAAACAGCCCTGTACACGGACAGGCTTCGGTATGCCTGACGGATAATAGAGCATATCGCCGTAGCCAAGGAGCTTTTCTGCGCCTGCGGTGTCGATGATGGTACGGCTGTCCACCTGTGAAGAAACGGTAAGCGCAATTCGGGAAGGAATGTTTGCCTTGATAAGACCTGTGATAACATCAACGGTAGGACGCTGTGTTGCGATAATAAGGTGCATACCTGCCGCACGTGCCATCTGTGCAAGTCGGCAGATTGAGTCTTCGACCTCGTTTGAGCAGGCCATCATAAGGTCGGCAAGCTCGTCGATGGCAATGACAATTCTCGGCAGCGGCTCTACGCCCTCTGTTTCAGCCGCCATTTCATTGTAGCCGTTAAGGTCACGGACGTTGCTGTCTGCAAAAAGCTTATAACGTTTAAGCATTTCCTGTACAGCCCATGAAAGTGCACCTGCCGCCTTTCGTGGGTCGGTAACAACAGGAATGAGCAGGTGAGGGATGCCGTCGTAAACTTTAAACTCAACCATTTTAGGGTCGATAAGCACAAGACGCACTTCGTCAGGTGACGCATTGTATAAAATCGACATAATTATACTGTTTGTACATACGGATTTACCCGAACCCGTAGTACCTGCAATGATAACGTGGGGCATTTTGCCGATGTCGCCGATGATAACGTCACCGTCGATATTTTTACCCACAACAAAGGAAAGCTTGCTCTTGGCGTTTGCAAACTCTTCACTTTCAATCATTTCACGGATGGAAACCGTGTCCTTTACACGGTTAGGCACTTCGATACCAACCGCCGCCTTGCCGGGGATAGGCGCTTCAATACGGACGCCTGCCGCCGCAAGATTAAGGGCAATATCATCGGCAAGGGAGGTTATCTTTGAAATTTTAACGCCTGCGCTTGGCTGAAGCTCGTATCTTGTAACGGTAGGGCCACGGTGAATGTCAACGATACGGGTCTGTACGCCAAAGCTTTTGAGGGTGTCAACGAGGGTGTCGGCGTTTGCCTTCATTTCTGCTTCAGCGTCCTCGGCATTGCGCTCGTTGTCAGCCTGTTTAAGCAGGGAAACGGGCGGAAACTGGTAGATGACAGCTTCCTTTTTGTTTTCTGCGATTTCGTTCTGGATGTCAGCGGCAGTCATAGCGTCGGGCATATCAAGCTCCTCGGTGGTGTTTATCTTGTCCGAAGCAAGGGTGGACTGCTTATGCTTTATAGCGGAAGCTATGCTCTTTTTAAGCTGAGCCTGTTCGTCGGGCTGACCTGCACATTCCTTTGCAGGGGACGGCGCAGGCTTTGCAGGAACAGCCGCCGCTTTTTTGATTATGCTGTCAAGCTCGGCGGAAGCGCTCTTCATCTTTTCCTTTGCAACTTCCTTGTCGGCTTCAAGCTTCTTGTCCTTTTCCTTTACGGGAGCAGCCGCAGGAATAACGCTTTCAACGGTTTTTTCTTCGGGAGCAAGCTCCTTCGGAGGCTCTGTAACGGTGCCTGTTGCCTTGACCTGCTCATTTGCCGAAAGCTTCTGACCTGCAGGCATAGGAATATCCACGTTGAAATCCTTCTGTTTTTCCTTTGCGATTTTAGCAGGTACGTCCTGATTGGGAACGGTCTTGTTCTTTGCTCCCGGAGGAGGTACGAAATCCTCGGTTTCAACGTAACGCTCTGCTCTTTCTGCGCTTGCCTTGTTTAAAGCGTTGCGTATTATCTTAAACACGTCGATGATGGTTTTGTTTGTAAGTATCATTACAAAGATAAATATCAGCAGGATAATTATAATGGTAGCGCCTGTCTTTTTAAACATTGCAAGGAGAGGACCTGCGATGATAATGCTTAAAATACCGCCGCCCCTTAACTTTTTGCCCTCTGCAAAGAGAGTGGGGAGAATTTCGTTGAAAAGGTCCTCGCCCTGAAGCTCTCCCGAAAAAATAATCTGAACAAAGCCCGACAGCAGCAGTATGAGGGCAAAACTCTGCCACACCTTTGAGCTGACGTAAATTTCGCTTTTGTCCATTGCTATCATTATTGAAACGTAAATAAGTATAAGGGGCACGATAAACACGGAAATGCCGAATAATCCCAGCATAATGTTATGTACCGTGTTCCACGCCGACTCGCCCGTGATAAGCGTAAACATCAGCGTAAGCACGCCCCCTGCAAAAAGCAGTGTTGACCAAAGCACCCTGTCACGGCGCTGCTTGTTTTCGTTCTGTTTTTCTATTTCAGCCTTTGCGGCACGGCTTCTGCTGCCTGTCTTTTTCTCTGCCAAAACAGTATCCTCCCTTATTAAACTTCCTGACTTTTTATGACGGGCGGCAGATTGCCGCCCGTTAATTCTGATCTGCTCAATATTAAACATTAAGTGCGTGCATAACGTCTTCCGCTTCCTTGAAGCTTACAACATTTCCCGTAGCGGCTTCGTAAATACCCACGCCAAGGACTATTGCTCCGAGAACAAGGGTGTAATAAGCGAAAATGCGGAATTTATCCGAAACCACCAGCAGTTTGATAAGTCTTATTGCAAGATAGCCCGAAACTGCCGCCACAACAAAGCTTACCGCAAGCGGAAGTGCGCCGATGCTTTCCGTAGCCTCACCCATATCCGCAAGGCTTACCAGTGAGCCTGCAAGAATTACGGGTATGCCTAAAATGAAGCTGTACTCAACCGCTTCTTCACGCTTTAAGCCTGCAATTGCACCTGCGGAAATAGTTGAGCCTGAGCGTGAAATGCCGGGGACGAGGGCTATTCCCTGAAAAACGCCGATAAACACCGCCGCCCTTGCAGTAAGCTGTGAGCAGGTGTGTGTTCCGCCGCCGCAGGTCCTGCTTGTGCAGAGGAAAAGGATGGAGGCTGTGTAAAGAAAGCCGATGCCCTCCGCAATGATACTGCCGTCCGAAGCAAGGTTTGCAAAAAAATCCTTGAATATGTAGAAAATAAACAGGGGCAGTATGGAAACGACCATCATACATATCATTCTGCGTTCACCGTTCATTTTCTTTAAGCTGAATTTGCCTGTAAAAATATCCTTAATCATACGGAGCCCCTCGGCAATAAGCTTCTTGATTTTATCCCGGAACGCCGCAAATACCGCCACGAGCGTTCCCAGATGAAGAACAAGGGTCATTGCTACCGCTGTTTCACCGTCCAGACCGAAAAAATGCTGGAAAAGCGAAAGATGTCCCGAGCTTGACACAGGGAGAAATTCTGTCAGTCCCTGTATCACGCCCTGTAAAATTGCTTCAAGTATTGTCATTTAAATTAGTCCCCTTCCTTAAATCGGGCAGCGCAGTATAAGCTGTCAGCGCCGCCAAATCCACACACACCGCAGGCCGGTCTGCTTTAAAGGGCAGCTCCTTTTCCTGCAAGGTCTGTGCATACAGTAAATCATATTCATTTATAATAGTGTGAATGACCATATTACTCCTCCGTTTCGTCCTGATAACGGGGTCCGCTTGTTTCGATAAGCTCATAAAGAGCGTCGATAGCGTCGGAAAGACCGCCCAAGCTGTCGATAAGTCCTTCCTTTACAGCCGCTTCACCGTCAATGACCGTGCCCATATCCATTGTAAGCTCACCCGTGTTCATCATAAGCTGTTTGAAGCGTTCGGGAGAAATACGGCTGTTTGAGCAGACAAAGCGGCTTATTCTCTCCTGCATTTTGTCGAAATAGGAGAGGGTCTGTGGCACACCGAGCACCGTTCCGTTCATTCTTACGGGGTGAACGGTCATCGTTGCGCTTGGGACGATAAAGGATTTTTTAGCCGAAACCGCCAGCGGTACGCCGATAGAATGGCCGCCGCCCACTACAAGGGAAACCGTGGGAGTTTTCATTCCTGCAACAAGCTCCGCTATGGCAAGACCTGCTTCAACGTCGCCGCCTACCGTGTTTAAGATGATGACAAGACCTTCGATTGAACGGTCCTGCTCAACTGCCACAAGGGCAGGCATAATATGCTCATATTTGGTGGTTTTGTTCTGAGGCGGCAGAATGTAGTGCCCCTCAACCTGACCGATTATTGTAAGGCAGTGAATAAGGTGCTTTGAGTTTGAAGAAGTGACCTGTCCCGTTTCCTCGATAAGCCTTACTTTTTCAAGCTCCGAAGCCTCTTCCTGCTTAATTTCGTCGTGATTATTCTTTTCCTGCATAATTACCTCCCTGACAGCTGTTTTAAGGAACTGCTGATCAAAGGCAGAGCCATCGTTTACGACGCCCGAAAATTCGTCACTGAGAGGGTCGTGAAACGATTTGATCAGTACTTCTTTATATAGTATCTGATTTCAGGGCATAATTATACATAATAACTATTATACAACAAATGTTCTTAAAAGTCAATGAATTTCCATTATCTTGAAATAATCTGTTTGTTTATTCATAAACTGTCTGCAATTTCTTGACAGTATAAAATCACGGTGGTATAATTACTGTGAAATTAACCTGTTTTAAGGGAAAAGAGGACGCTTTATGGCAATCATAGGAATAGATTTGGGCACAACAAACAGCCTTGCGGTATGTTACAGGGACGGTAAGGCTGAAATTATAAAAAACACTCTGGGGGACGCTTATATTCCCTCTGCGGTGAGCATTGACGATAACGGAGAGGTGCTTGTGGGAAAAATCGCAAGGGAGCGTCTTGTTTCGCATCCTGATGTAACAGCCGCAGAGTTCAAGCGTGTTATGGGAATGAGGAAGGAGATACCTCTGGGTAAAAAAATGTTTACTCCCGAGGAGCTGTCCTCGCTTGTTTTAAGAAAGATAAAGGAAGAAGCCGAAAGGTATCTGGGCGAGGAGGTCACGGAAGCTGTAATAAGCGTGCCTGCGTACTTTGACGACAACTGCCGCAGCGCAACAAAGACCGCCGCACAGCTTTCGGGGCTTAAGGTTGAGCGTCTTGTAAACGAGCCGTCGGCTGCCGCACTTGCATATCAGGCCGCACACGGTTTTGAGGACGGTACATATATGGTGATAGACTTCGGCGGAGGTACTCTTGACGTTTCAATAGTGGACTCCTTTGACAGCGTAATGGAAATTCTTGCGGTTGCAGGCAACAATCAGCTTGGCGGCAAGGATTTCAACGAGGCTATTGCCGATTATTTCTGCGAAAGCAATAACATAGACCGCAGTAAGCTTTCACCAGACGACAGGGCTATCGTTTACAGACTTGCCGAGGACTGCAAGACGGCGCTTACGTCACAGCCCGTTGCAATGATGATCGCAAACATAAACGACAAGCAGTATTCCATTACCCTTGACAACAACAAGCTTATTGAAATTTCATCGGATATATTTGAAAAAATGGCGGCACCAATCCGCAGAGCGCTCCGTGACAGCAGGTGCTCAATGGACGATATTGACGATATAATCTTAGTGGGCGGCTCCTGCAAAATGCCTACCGTTCAGGCTTTTATCGAGAAAATCACTGACAAGACACCCTGCACCGATATAAACCCTGATACCGCAATTGCTGTGGGAGCAGGTATTTTTGCAGGCATAAAGGACAGAAACGACAAGCTTAAAGATATAATTTTAACGGACATCTGTCCATTTTCTCTCGGCGTGGAAATTCTTGACCACGTTTCGGGTGAGCACGTTATGAGCTTTATTATTGAGCGAAATTCACCTCTTCCTACGAGCCGTGAGGAAATCTACGGTGCGGTAAACGAAGGGCAAAGACGTGTTATCCTTAATTTTTATCAGGGCGAAAGCAGGCTGCCCGTTAAAAACCTGCACCTTGGCGACCTTGAGGTAAGCTTCCCTTCCGCAAAGAAGGATGAGCCTGTATGTGCTGTAAGAATGACCTACGACATAAACGGTATTCTTGTTGTTGACGTTACAACTATTGCTGACGGCAGACATTACAGCAAGGTTATTTTAAGCAAAAGCAACAGTATGACGCGGGCTGATATTGACAGCTGTTTGAAGCGTATGGAAAAGCTTAAAATCAGCCCTGCCGACAAGGAAGAAAACCGTCTGCTTATTGCAAGGGCGGAGAGAATTTATGAGGAAGCGCTTACCGACGAGCGTGACAGGATAGGTGCGGCGCTGAGCCTTTTTACAGCGGCGCTCAAAGAGCAGAACAACAAGCAGATACGTACCGCATACGAAAATTTAAGCAGTCTGCTTGACAATATGGATTACTGATTATGTGGGAAATTTTAGGCATTGAACCTACCACCGACATTAAAATCATCAAATCAGCCTACGCAAAGCTTGCTAAGCAGTATAACCCCGAGGAGCACCCTGAGGAATTCAAGCGTATTTTTGACGCTTACAAGGCGGCAGGCAGGTTTGCAAAGGCGTGTAAAGAGTCGGGAATTACGATTTCGGCGGAAACGGCAGTACAGGAGTCCATAACCGAAAAAGCAGAGCCTGCACCCGAAAATAACAAGGATAAATTCGATTTCAGCAGCGTAAGTGCAGAGTACGGCGACGAAAGCGACGGGGACATTTCAAAGCTTAAGAAAAGTATGCTGATGAGGTTTAAAAAGCTTACGGACAGCGATGAGGCAAGACGTGACGCGGAAGTGTGGAGCTACTATTTCAGCAGGGATGATTTCGAGCTTTTTATTTACGATGCGGAGTTTCGTAAAGAAGCTTCAAACTGTGTTCTGGGACGGCTCTTTTCTCCTGAAGCGGCTTCGGTTATTGCAAGCGGTTTCGGACGTGGCTCAAGGGCAAAGCCTGTGAATTTTCATCCTGTTCAGGAATGGAAGGTTGAAATTTCCGAGGGTATGGGTAAAAATGCACCGAAGCAAAGCTCTTTGCTGCCCGATTATGCACGCTCTGAGTTTGGTCCTTATGCAGGGGCAAAGGAGTGGCTTTTTCTGATAATAGCGGTGTTTGTTATAGTTTTTCTTGCACTTGCTTACAGCAGCCGCTACGATAACAGGGAATATTACGACAGCGGCGAGGTTTACGCCGAAACAACAGCCGAAACATTTCAGATGGGAGACCGTTATTTTTACATTGACGAAAACGGTGAACTGAGAGAATTTGAGCAGAGGTCAGATTGATGTGGGAAATATTAGGTATTAAGCCGACAACAGATATAAAGGAAATTAAATCAGCCTACGCAAAGCTTGCAAAGCAGTTTAATCCGGAGGAGCACCCTGAGGAATTCAAGCGTATTTTTGACGCTTACAAGGCGGCAAGCAATTACGCAAAGGGACGTGGCAGAAGCATTTCCGTCGAGCTGAAAACTGTGGAAAAGCTTAAACAAAGCCGTAAAGAAAAAGAAGACAGCGGACTGGATTTTTCGGCGGTAGGTACGGACGGGAAAAAGGCTGAAAATGACGGTGAAAATGGTGAAAAGCTCAGCTTTGAAAATGTAGATTTAAACGGCAGAAAGGCTGTCGGAAATGAGGAGAGCATTCCTCCCGAATTTAAATTTGCAATTGATACACACAATGAGCTTAACATGGAAAAACGCCGCAGGGAAGCGGAAGAACAGAGCAGTGAAAAATTTGATTTCAGCAGCGTGAACGAGCTTTACGATGATGAAGCCGAAGAAAAACAGCGTGCGGAACTGCGTAGAAGCGTTCTTGCGGTGATGAAGCGTATAATCAATGATAAGGGCGGCTATAAACAATGGGCAGACCTTTTTGACTGGGAGAATTTCTCGGCGGTAAAGGACGATATTGAGTTCCGTATTTCTGCGGCAGGAATGCTTAAAGATACGGTGCTTTCAAAGGATACGGCAATGCTTATCGCAGATGAATTCGGTATGGGCTCAAGGGTGATTATCCTCGATTACGGCAGGGACAGATGGGGCGTTCACATTATAAAGGGCACGGAAAAGAAGCAGAAGGAAAAGAAAAAAATACACACCCTCAGGGACGCTTTTGAGCTGCTTAAAAATAATGCAAAGACCGTTTTTATCGTTGCTTCGGTTATAATTCTGACGGTACTGCCTGCTGTTCTTGACCCTGACAATGTAGGCGGAAGCGGTGCGGAAAATGTGCCGTTTCCTACAAAAGAGGTCATCGAAAGCTGGGGTACGGTTGATTATACGCTGTCTGACAAGTCCTTTGAGGAGCTTGCGGAAATGTCATTTTCGGAAGAACAGCTTTACGAATTCTGCAAGGGAAAGTGGACCTTCGATTTCGGGTATATCGAATTAAAGGACGACCGTACCTTTGAGATGGAATATTACGGCGAGGTTTACAGCGGAGAAACAAACTGCCGGGCACCGGGAAAAGGGGCAAGGCTGATGATAACCTTTTCCGCTCCCGACACGGAAATAGACGGTACCAGAGCAGATGCGGGGGTTTTCTGGAACAAGGAAAAAGTAATGATTTATCAGGACAGCAACGGTAAAATTATTTCGGGACGTCCGTCGGAATAAAACAAGGTAAAAAGCACGGCTTCGGCTGTGCTCAGATTGTAGATAAAGTTGCAATTGAGAAAAAATGCACAAAAACGCTCGACGTTAAAGTTTAGGTCAAGCCTTTTCAAACCGCTTGAAAGCAAACTGCGTTTGCTTAGGTCAAAGGGCAGAGCCCTTGTCGCCCTCCGCAGAGGGCGAAATTCCTTGCCTTAGAGGCGCTCCGCAAGGGGTGAATTCAAAAACAGTCCAGTGGACTGTTTTTGAAGAGGGGACGCCCTGCAAGAGAGGGCGTCCCCTAAAGTTTG
>JAFQUQ010000012.1 GCA_017408395.1 Oscillospiraceae bacterium | reverse complement strand
GAATTCACCCCTTGCGGAGCGCCTCTAAGGCAAGGAATTTCGCCCTCTGCGGAGGGCGACAAGGGCTCTGCCCCTTGACCCCGCAAGCCTTTGAAAAGGCTTGACCTAAACTTTAACGTCGAGCGTTTTTGTGCAATTTTTTCTCAATTGTAACTTTATCGACAATCTGAAATCTCCGCACAGCAACCCGTGCGGACATTTTTTAAACCTGTTTTATTTTTAATCGGTTATTATTAACCGTACATATAGAAACCGGGGATAAAACCGATAACGTACATATCAACCTGTCTTGCGCCCCATTCACAGCTTGCGTCATAGCTTTCGGAGAAAAGGTCAACAAGGATAGAATTGTCAAGAAGGGATGTACCTGTATCAGCTGCAATAGCGTAGCCGTAAACGGTACCGTCGTGAGCAACGATGTAAAGCTCTGTACCGTAAGGGATAAGCTCAGGGTTTACAGCAACGTAGCCGACCTTTACCTGTCTGCCTGAAGCAGTAAGTGCGGTAGGCTTTGCACTGTAAGCACAGGACTTGCCTGTGTGAACAGCTGTATAATTAACAGGAATGCCGTTTTCGTCAAGCACGAGATAATCAGGCACTTCAAGCTGTGAAATGCTCATTTCCTCGATTGGATTTACCTCGCTTGTACCCATAACGATAACCTCGTCAACAGGCTCCTCTGTGATTTCCTCGCTTACGATGTTTGACTCTGCAAGCTTGCCGTCGATGTATGTGTGGTGAACGATTTTTTCAAGCTCACCCTCCTCGCCGTCAACAAGAACAGCGCTGTAACCGATAACGTAGTTGTCATCTTCCTTGTACTCGGTCGCATAATCAATAGTTTCAAGCTTAACTTCCTCAACGACTTCAACTCTGTTGATAACAATTTCGGTTGAATAGGTAAGGGGTTCGCTGAAACCAACATTGATAAGGTCGTCATCGTCAACAACAACGCCTGCCTTTTCGAGAGCGTCATTTACCGTACCGCAGGCTTTTACTGAATGAGTCATACCGTCAACAGTGATCTTTACATTAAAATGCGGATTAGGGTTGAATGACAGCACGCCGTTGTCCTTTGCCGCAGCAGCGATGGTCTTTATGTCAGCTGTAAAGGTTTCTTCCTTCGGAACAAACGCAACCGCCGCAAGTATTGCAACAAGCACAACTACTGCAGCAGCAGCCCCGATGGACGCCCTTCTGCTTTTAAGTTCCTTCCAGGTCTTCATAACTTGATTGTTCTTACTCATAAAATTTCCTCTCTGTGTTTACGGCTTAAATTTATATTTCTTTCGTTTCCGCCGTAAATCATAGTTGCTGTAACCGTTTTGTAACAACAGTGGAAATTATAATTTTAATCTTCCGTTTTGTCAAACATTTTTTAAGTCGTTTTTTTGTTTAATATGCACAACCAACCTTAAAAAACCCCGTCGAATAAACCAGTTATTTACATTTAAACGGAAACGATTTACAAAAACAGACGTTTTCATTTATGCAAACCGTCCAAAATGCCGTTTTTAAAACCTTCAAAAATGGAATAATCTTCTTTTAAAGCCGCATTTTACCTTTTAAGTTTACAATATAAGAGCTTTTATTTAAACATTCGTAAGGCGATTTTGTCAAAATGCGAATATACCGCATATTTTAAGCAACCTGTTTTGTGCATTTCAACAAATTTCAATTTTTGCCCGAAATGCCCTTAAAACAAGCCGTGGACAGGCTCTGTGCCGCTTTTACGCCGTCCCGTAAAGTTTCCGGAAAATAAATTTTATCTTTATAAACGCAAAAAAGTATTTACTTAATCGTAATTACACATTATAATAGTATTAGCCCGTTCAACGAATTAACGAAAGGATTTTGAACTATGAAAAAAAATAAATCAACAGTTGTTAACTATATGAAAACCGCCGTTCCCGTATGCGGAGCTATCGCCCTCATTATTGCGGCAATAGGCTTTATCATCTGGAAAATCGTCAGCGACTACAACTACAACGAGCGCTGGAAGGACTATGACGAGTGCGGACTCTGATTTTGAAAGGTTAATTTACAATGTATATCTACAACGCTGAAATTTACACAATGGACGGCAGAATTATCCCCAACGGCTTCGTCAGGACCGACGGCAGAATTATCGCAGAGGTTGCGGAAGGTACTCCCGACTGCATTTCCTCCGACGATTTAAACGCAGAGGGCTGCCGCCTTTATCCCGGATTTATCGATCCCCATTCCCATATGGGACTTATTGGCGACGGTCTTGGCTTTGAGGGCGAGGACGTAAACGAGGACAGCGACCCTGTCACTCCCCACCTACGCACCATAGACGGCTTATGCTTTACCGACCGCTGCTTCACAGATGCCGCCGCTTCGGGCGTTACCACCGTTGTAACGGGAGTAGGCTCCTCAAATCCAATCGGCGGAGATTTTATTGCCGTAAAGACCCACGGCAGATGTGCCGATGAAATGCTTATCCGTCAGGTGGGCATAAAGTTTGCTCTGGGTGAAAACCCAAAGACCACCTTTTCCGACAAGGACAGCACCCCTGTCACAAGAATGGCTACCGCCGCAATAATCCGTGAAGCTCTTTACAAGGCAAAGCGTTATATGCAGGATAAGGCGGAAGCTGAGGAAAACGGCGACTCCCTCCCCGAATACGATATAAAATGCGAAGCGCTCATTCCCCTTTTGCAGCATAAGCTTAAAGCACATTTCCATTGCCACCGTGCCGATGACATTATGACCGCCGTAAGAATTGCAAAGGAGTTTGACCTTGAATATGTCCTTGTGCATTGTACCGAGGGACACCTTATCGCAGACCTTCTGGGAGAGGAAAAAGCCTGTGCGCTGACAGGCCCTATAATCTGCGACAGAGGAAAGCCTGAGCTTTCCAACCTTACCACCGCAAACGCAGGCATACTCCATAAAAACGGCGTCACCACCGCAATATGTACCGACCACCCCGAACTGCCCGTGCAGTATCTTTCCGCAAGTGCGGCTTTCTGCGTAAAAGCAGGTCTGCCCCGTGAAGAAGCCATAAAGGCTCTTACGGTAAACGCAGCGGAAATCGTCGGCATAAACGACCGTGTCGGTACGATAACTGTCGGCAAGGACGCAGATTTAGTCCTTTTCGACGGCGACCCTCTTGAAATTATGACCGAGGTAAAAGCAACCGTTATAAACGGAAAAATCGTATACCGAAAGGAAATTTAAAATGAGAGAAATCAACGTTTCGGAGATAGAAAATATTGTCCGTGACCTCTGCATAAAAGCAAACCGCAGACTCCCCTGTTCCCTTGTGGAGTGCATAAAGAACTCCCCTGCAAACGAGGAATCACCCACAGGCAGAGAGGTGCTCTGCGACCTTATGCGCAACATTGAAGCCGCCGAATCGGAGGACATCGCCGTTTGTCAGGACACGGGAATGGCAGTTATCTTCCTTGACATCGGACAGGACGTGCATTTTACAGGCGGAAGCCTTTATGAAGCAGTAAACAAGGGTGTTTCCCGAGGTTACACCGAGGGCTATTTACGCTGTTCAATCGTCTCTGACCCCCTTGAAAGAGTAAACACAGGCGACAACACCCCTGCCGTAATACATACCCGTATAGTTGACGGCGAGAAGGTTTCAATATCCGTCTGCCCCAAAGGCTTCGGCAGCGAGAATATGTCAAAAATGAAGATGTTCACCCCGTCTGCTTCCATTGAGGACATTGAAAATTTCGTCGTGGAAGTTGCCTCTGTTGCAGGAAGCAACCCCTGTCCTCCAATGGTAATCGGCGTAGGAATAGGCGGTGACTTTGAGCATTGCGCATATCTTTCAAAGAAGGCGCTTTGCAGGGATATAAGCGTAAAGAACGATAAAGCCCCGTACTGCGAAATGGAAAAGCGTATCCTTGAAAAGGTGAATAAGCTTGGCATAGGGCCTCAGGGCTTCGGCGGCACGACTACTGCTTTAAGCGTTGCAATCGAGCAGGGACCTACCCACATTGCAGGTCTTCCCGTAGCAGTAAACATCGGCTGTCACGTCACACGCCACGCCCACGCTGAAATTTAAGGTGCGGCTTATGTACGATATAATAATAGTCGGTCTGGGACCTGCGGGAGCAGTTCTTGCGGCAGGTCTTGACAGTAAATTTTCCGTGCTTTGCATTGATAAAAAGCAGAACAGCGGCGGATTTATGAAGCCCTGCGGAGGACTTCTTGCCCCCGATGCGCAGAAAGCTCTTGCACAGCTCGGGCTTAATCTTCCAAAGGATGTCCTTGTTGACCCGCAGATTTTTTCCGTCCGCACCATTGATACTGACAACAGCCTTATCCGAAGCTACCAGCGAATGTATATAAACCTTGACCGTCACAAATTTGACCTGTGGCTTATGTCGGAAATTCCCGATAATGTGACCTGCGTCGGCGGTACCGTAACCAAAATCAGCCGCACAGCAAAGGGCTTTTCCGTAAGCAGAACGGAAAACGGACAGGTCATAACCGAAGAATGCAGGTATCTTGTGGGAGCAGACGGCGCAAAATCCGCTGTGAGAAAGCTGATATGCCCCGAATTGAAAACACGGAGCTACCTTGCGGTACAGCAATGGTTCAGGGACGAAAATCCCGTGCCATTTTACTCCTGTATCTTTGACAGCAAAATCACCGACTGCTACTCCTGGACCGTATCAAAGGACGGAAACTTTATTTTCGGAGGAGCGTATCCCAGAAATAACGCGCGCAGTCTGTTTGAACAGCAGAAAAAGAAGCTTTCAGCGCTTGGTATGCACTTCGGCGAGCCTGTAAAAACGGAAGCCTGCCTTGTTTTAAGGCCCACAGGCTTAAACAGCTTCTGCTGTGCCGACAAGGGAGTTTTTCTCGTGGGAGAAGCGGCAGGCTTTATAAGCCCCAGCTCACTTGAAGGAATAAGCAGCGCAGTTATAAGCGCCGCCGCCCTTGCGGAAGCTTTCAACCGAAGCGTAAAATCCCCCGAAGAAGCATACCGCAAAGCAATGCTGTCCCTCAGATTAAAGCTTACAGCAAAGCTGTTGAAATGTCCGTTTATGTACAACCCTTTCCTGCGCAGTATCGTAATGAAATCGGGCGTTATGACGGTCAATGTGAAGAACGGGGATAAATTTTAATTTGTATAAACACAAACAGACTTTACGAAAAGTATAATCCCGTAAAGTCTGTTTTTTAGCATGAAGCCTTTATCTGACTTAAAGTGCTCATATAATTGGGGTGAATAAAAATTCCGCAGGAGTTACAGCTGCTGTAAACGTGCTCCATTTCGTTCCACCAGCGCTGAGAAACGTTCACATCAAGCCACTTTGCACGCTCAGCATACTTGTCGTTGTTTTTGGGCGGATTCCAGTAGGTACCATAATCAACGAAAAGGTCGTCCAGACGGAATGCAAAGCCGCCATCCAGCCCCACACGCCTTATTTCGTCGGAAATCTCATAAAGCTCACGGAAGGTAAGCCCGTCGGAAAGGTCGTAGCCGTCAATTATTTCCTGACGCACCTCCTCATCGGTTTTATCGCCGTAAAGCGCCTCACGGCGTATTTCTCTTATGGTATATTCATCGCCGAAGTGCTCCCTCAGCTCTTTTTCAAAATCCTTAAGCGCCTGAAAGCCCATGTCGTAGCCGTATTCACCGCTCATATCAATAGGGTAAGGCACCGCATATGCCTTGTGGAAATTCTCCCCGAAACAGTATTGATAACGCTCATAGATCGCCCTGTATTTTTCAGCGTCGGACATACCCGTGTAGTCGGCATTTTCTTTAAGCGTCTTAAACTCTGCGCTGTGAGTAAAATCGCAGCAGCTTTTTCTGTACTCAACGCCTGCCCTGACATTCGGCGGCAGCTCAACCTTATGGAGATGAAGGGTCTTGTTTGTCACGCTTCCGTCAGCATTGACCTCCATGACCGTAACGCCGTCTCTCATCACATCCTCAAAGCTTTTACTGTCATTCAGCTCTGTAAATTCAGAGCCTTTAACCTGTGCCTTTCCCATAACATCGCCGTTCTGTCCCAGAAGGTATGCGCCCATATTTACGCTTCTTGTATCAATTCGCTGTAACACAATCCCACTCCCTTTCAGAATCCGTTTTTTTAATCTTATCACCATTTACAAAAAAAGTCAACACGCATTTCTGTATAAACACAAACAGACTTTACGGAAAGTATAATTCCGTAAAGTCTGTTGTCTTTTATCCTTCAGTAACCTTATCGTACTTCTGAGCGAGAACAATCTCAACCTCGAAGGTAGTTTCCACCTCGGTTATGGTTTTTCTGTAAACTGTCAGAGTGACCGTCTGACCTGCGTACTTGTTTTCCATAGCCTTTTCGATAGTTTCCGCATCGTAGATATGCATACCGTCAATGTGAGTAATGATGTCGTAAATCTGGATGTCCTTCTTTGCAACATCACAGGTCTCGTCAATTTCGGCAACGCATATTCCCACAGGCACACCGTATTCAGCCGCAAGCTCGGTAGTCATAGGAATGTACGCAACACCGACTCTTGCCCTGCCCTTGATGAAGCCGTTTTTCATAAGCTCCTCCGCAATGGGGATAACGTCGTTTATCTCGATTGCGAAGCCTATGCCCTCATAAGCGCTGTGAGCCATACCGCCCACGGATAAACCGATGACCTGACCGTACATATTTACAAGAGCACCGCCCGAGTTGCCCGGGTTTAAAGCGGCGTCGGTCTGTATGCAGTTTAATTTTCCGCTTGAGGAATAGTCCGTTTCGATTTCACGCTCAAGAGCGCTGATGTGACCGAATGTAATGGAATTTTCAAAGGAGCCTGCCGCACCTACCACCGCAACCTCTTCGCCTAAAACTGCGCTGTCAGAGTTGCCCAGCTGAGCCGCAGTAAGACCGCTTGCGTCAATTTTAACTATTGCAATATCGGAAGTCTTGTCAATGCCCACGACCTCAGCCTCGTGCTGATTGCCGTCGTTAAGAGTGACCTTAAGCTGCTTTGCGCCGTCAACAACGTGAGCATTTGTAAGAATAAAGCCGTCCGCCGTAAGAATTACGCCCGAACCCACAGAAGTCATTTCATAGGGCGTGTCGTTGTAAATTCCGATAAGGACCTGTGACGGAAGCACAAATTCCGCAACGCCCTCCGTTGTAAGCAGACCCGTTGCCTCGTCCTCATAAAATTTAACATCCACAACAGGCTTGTCGGAAACAGCCAGATTAATAACGATTTCCTTGTTGCCCGAAATGCCCTGAGCGTCGATAACCTCGGTTTTGTTCAGGTCGCTCAGAGGTGAGCCGCCTGCTTCCTCCTTGGTTTTGCCGCGCTCCCCGATTTTCTTTACGACCGTCACGGACAGCACCACAACGATTATCATCATCACTGAAATGAGCACGATTATCGCAGTAATCCACCCTGCGGAAAGACGTTTTCTTGCAGGAGGCTGTGCATAAACATTCTGCGGAGGAATATACTGAGGCGGCAGCTCATTATTGCTTACCTGCTGATTTTCCTCATTCACGCCGGCACTTTCGGCAGCTTCATTCTTTAATTCTTCATTGTTAAGGTTATTATCCATCAGATTCCTCCTTAAAAATCAGGCACCGCTGCCGACGAATCAACAGCAGTGCCCACTTTGATTTTATGCTTTAGGAGCCTCTCTTACGCCTGTTCTCAGCGTAAATTCAAACTCAACATATTCCTTAGGGTCGCTTCGCACAAGGATAGTGCCATCGTGAAGCTTTATAATTGAACGCACGATAGCAAGACCCAGACCGACTCCCGTTTTGTCGATACCTCTTGACGGGTCGGTTTTATAGAAACGCTCAAACACCTTGTTTATCTCGTTTTCCTTAAGACCCTCGCCGCTGTTGCGTATCTTTATGGTGCTCATACCGTCGTCGTTCACTTCAAAACCGAACTCGATGTAGCCTTTTTCGTTAACAAACTTCACCGCATTTTCGATCAGATTAAAAATGACCTGCTTTGTCAGATCCTTGTCTGCGTCAAGCATAAACCTGCCATGGTCGATACCCCTGATCTCCACATTCTTGCCGTCGATACGGTCCTCAAAGAACATAAGCGTATCAACGATTACAGGCATAAGGTCAAAATTTTCCGTAGAGAGGGTCATTTCGCCCGACTCATACTTGGAAATATTAAGCATTGAGCGTACAAGTCTTGCAAGACGCTCAACCTCCTGAGAAACGATACGCAGGTAGTGTTTATGCTTTTCCTTTGGTATGGTACCGTCGAGAATACCGTCGATAAAACCGCCGATAGTCGTCATAGGAGTTTTAAGCTCGTGAGAAACGTTTGAAATGAAGGTTTTTCTTGTTTCCTCGATTTCCTCAAGGGACACCGCCATTTCATTGAGCGAATTTGCAAGGAAGCCAAGCTCGTTCTGCTCGTCGTTGTAAAGCTTCTGGGAGAAGTCCCCCTCACCGAAGCGCTTAGCCGCCAGCGTCATATCCCTTATAGGCATCATAATACGCTTTGTCGCCGCATAAATTGCAAGGAAGATAAACACCAGCACCACCAGCGTAACCACCGCAAGCACCGATACAAGCTTTGTAAGGTAGTCCGTCAGCGGCTTGTCCGACATTTCAGCGAACAGATAATATATTTCCCCGTCGAAATCCAGCTTATACGCAAGATTGAAATGAGGGCTGTCATAAAAATGGTCAAGACTGCTCAGCTCGTAAAAGCCTTCTCTTGTTACCTTCTTCAGAGTATCTTCTCCGATTTTCCGTCCTGTATGAGAACAAGGCGGTGCCTCAGAACAAACCAAAGCACCGCCGTTAGCATCAATAAGTGTGAAATCAATATTCGTTGTATCGGAAATGTTAAGGTAAACATTCTTCAGAAAAGCAGCGTCAACGCCGCCGTTTGAAGTAATACTCAGCTTGGTTTCAGCCATAACCTCATCAGCCGTCTGTATAATGTAGCTTTTCTTGTCGCTTTTGTAGAACTCAGCGGAAACAACTATCATAACGACGCCGATGCACACAATGGCAGCTGAAATTATCGTCGCACACAGGTAGAAATATTCGGAGAATACGCTTTTACGCATTATCCTCTTCCGCTTCGAACTTGTAGCCTACGCCCCATACAGTCTTGAGCGCCCACTTGTCCGAAACGCCCTCAAGCTTTTCACGAAGACGCTTGATATGAACGTCAATGGTTCTTGAGTCGCCGTAATATTCAAAGCCCCATACTTCATCGAGAAGCTGGTCACGTGTATAAACTCTGTTAGGATTGGAAGCAAGGTAGAAGAGGAGTTCAAGCTCCTTAGGAGGAGTATCCTGAACCTTGCCGTCAACTCTGAGCTCATATCTTGTCATATTGACAATGAGCTTGTCGTAGCGGACTTCCTTGATTTCGGTTTCGTTGCTGGACTGACCGATACGTCTGGAGATAGCCTTGATTCTTGCGATAACTTCCTTGGTATCGAAAGGCTTTACGATATAGTCGTCAGCGCCCAGTTCAAGACCGAGGACCTTGTCAAATGTTTCGCTCTTTGCAGTGATCATAATGATCGGAACATTGGACTTCTTTCTGATTTCACGGCAGACCTGCCATCCGTCAAGCTCAGGGAGCATAATGTCGAGAAGCACCACATCAGGCTTGAGAGCATTGAACTTGATAAGAGCCTCTTCACCGTCGTGAGAAACAATTACGCCATAACCGTCCTTTTCAAGATAGAGCTTAAGAAGCTCGCAGATGTTGTTATCATCATCAACTACTAAAATTTTTCCGAGTGACATAATAGATGACCGTCCTTTCCGAGATTTGCGCACATTTCCGAAAGAGTCTGTCCGCATTCAAGTCAGATTTAATTTAAAGTATGTCGGCAAACCGACAATAAAAGCTAAAAATAAAGCTTGTTGTTCATTGTTAATTATAGCAAAAAGTACAGCACATTCTGTGAATATTTAATGTATTTTTAGTGTACAGTTTGTAAATTTAACAAAATAATCAATTTATTCATTAAAAGTTGTTATATAATATTCATTTTTAAGGTTTCAGCTGAAGTTAATTATGAACAACACAGTAAAAACAAAAAACGGCACACGATAAAAACCGTATGCCGTCCATAAAAATCAGAGCGATTAAGCCTTAGCAGCGTTAAGCTTCTTAGCGAGCTGGGACTTCTTTCTAGCAGCGCAGTTCTTGTGCATAAGACCCTTAGCGCAAGCCTGGTCAACAGCCTTGATAGCAGCTCTTACAGCAGCTTCGGAATCAGCAGCCTTAGCAGCAGTAGCAGCGTCAGCCTTCTTGATAACAGTCTTGAGTTCAGACTTAACCATCTTGTTCTGGAGTGTCTTAGCAGCGATAACCTTTACTCTCTTCTTAGCGGATTTAATATTTGGCATTTTAAAATACCTCCCAAGTATTCTACATAATTTTTATTTTTCTGCAAATGATATTTATACAGCCTGATTCATATCTCAGTCGGAATCGTGACACGGTTGATTCCGCAGGGCGTAATGACTCACCCAATCGACAGACCGATTCAGTTTTTGACATAGCAGTACGACTGCCCTTATCCAAACATCTATCTGCACAAGCTAAAATTTATTTTAACATTATTTTACCCCGATTGCAATAGGCAATATAAAAAAACTTGTAGAATTATTACATCTGCTTTTAGGCATTTTGCCGTAATTACGGTGTTTACCGCATAAAATCAAAGTTCAAGGAGAAAATAATATGTCAGTCAGAACCGATCTTGCCGTAGAAATGATAGACGAGGACGCAAAATCCCTGCCAAAGGGAATAAAACGCAAAATACGCAGAAGCTCCGCCTGCACCATCACCGAAATAATCGTAACCAACGAAATAGCAGGCCTTCGCATAGGCAAATCAAAGGGACGATACATCACCATAGAAACGGAGCGTCTTTCATCAAGCCCCTCCGATTTTGAGGAACAGGCAGGCAACATTGCCGATGAAATCTCCGCACTTATGGAAAACGACCTTTCCGACGGCCTTATCGTGGGACTTGGCAACTCCGACATCACCCCTGACGCACTGGGACCTATGGTGATTTCCCACATCATTGCCACCCGTCATCTTAAAAGCTCCCTGCCAAAAGGCCACGAATTTGCCTCCCTTACCCCTATTTCCGCAATCGCTCCGGGCGTTCTGGGACAAACGGGCATTGAAGCCGCAGAAATAATCCGTTCCGTCTGCGACAGCATACACCCACGTTATGTTATCGTCATCGACGCCCTTGCCTGCTCCGACATTTCACGTTTAGGCACGACCATACAGCTTACCGACACAGGAATTTCACCCGGCTCAGGCGTACAGAACCGCCGCAAGGAGCTTTCCGAAGTGACTTTAAACGTGCCCGTTATTGCAATCGGCGTGCCAACCGTCGTTGATATGCACACCATAGTTGAAAACGTCACAGGCAGCCCTCCCGACAAGCACCTGCCCAATATGATGGTGACTCCCCGTGACGTTGACAAGCTTATCGAACGCACCGCACGCCTTGTAGCCTTTGCCATAAACAAAGCCGCACAGCCCTCTCTCTCCTTTGAAGATATTTCCGCATTAAGCTGACCCTTCCTGCATATAATTGTTTAAAGAAGTTTAAACAATCGTAAAAACCGCACAGGAGGAAGTAAAATGCGTTTTCACAGAAATACTCATAAATTTCACAGGGTACTGCCGCTGAGTGCCGCCATTCTGCTGTCCCCTCTGATGATAACCTCTCTTAAAGGAGTGCTGCCGTCGGCAGACAAGCTTATTCTATGCGCAGCCGAAGCGTCGGCACAGCTTGCCGCAGGAAGCGTTTACGTTTATTCTCAGACCGCCCCTGCCGAAGAAGCAGTCCACGAAGAAGAGCCGTCCGTTACCGAAGCCGCCGCACCGTCCTATCTGAACCTTGACGACAGCTTTATGCTTTCACGGGGCGAACTGCTCATACCCTCTGCGGAAAACGAGGAGCTCACCGTCCCCGATGAAAGCACAGCGGAAGCCGAGCCTTACCCCGAAAGCCTTGAAAGCAGGGACGGCGTAATTTCAGCCGTGACCTATGGCTTTATGCAGGGCGATGATTACATTAATCTTGACGGCGGCGGTCAGGTGCGTAACGTGACCTCCCTTTCAAACGACCTGCTCATTGAGGAGAGCAGAAAGAGCGTTGAGTTTAAAATCGAGAAGAACGGCGAGCCGCAGATTTTGATTATGCACACCCATGAAACGGAAACCTACGAGCCGTACAGCCGTAATTTCTACGACAGTTCCTTTACCTGCCGCACCACCGACGACTCAAAAAATATGGCGGCTGTGGGAAACGCTATCGCCGCACAGCTTGAAGCCGCAGGAATAGCCGTTATCCACGACGTCACCAAGCACGATTTCCCCTCCTACAACAACTCCTACGACCGCAGCAGAGTCACCGTGCAGGACATTTTAAAGCAGTACCCATCAATAAAAATCGTCCTTGACATTCACCGTGACGCAATCGAGCGTGCAGACGGAACAAGAATTGCACCCGTAGCCGAAATAAACGGCAGGCAGGCGGCTCAGGTAATGATCATCAGCGGATGTGACGACGGCACAATGGGTATGCCTGATTTTATGCAGAATTTCCGTTTTGCCTGTGCCTTACAGCAGCAGCTTGAAGCCGACCACGAAGGACTTACACGCCCCATTCTCTTTGATTACCGCAAATACAACCAGGACCTCACCACAGGCTCAGTCCTCATCGAAGTAGGCGGCCACGCAAACAGCATTGATGAAGCGATTTATTCGGGAGAGCTTATCGGAAAATCCCTTGCAGACCTTTTCTCCTCTACATAAACCTACGGAGGTGCACAATGAGATTTCCCGACCTTAACCCTGTCAGCTTAAAAAAGCGTATAACCGCATATATAACGGCATTTTTCCTGCTCACCCTTATGTTTGTCCACGGCTTTGTCACCGTCTATAAAAACTGCTACAACAGTATGAACGAGGAGCCTATGACCGTCTTTAGCGTAACCACTGTAAACGGCAGAACGGAAGTAACTGTTTTAAACGAAACCTACCATTTAAACTGAATGCGCATAAAAAAGCCGTCCGTATCGGAAATGATACGGACGGTCGTTTTAATTATTATTAAGAAGCTCGTCTATCTGAGCCGCCATCTGGTTTATGGAAGTAACCTGTTCTGTCATATTTGCCATATTTTCCGCATTCTTTTCCACCATTTCGGAAATGGACGTGAACTCCCTGTTTTCCTTTCGGATGTTTTCGGCAATATCCTCGTTGATGTCAAAGGTGCGTCTGATAATGTCATTCTGTCTGTCGTAAACCTCGTTCATAGTGCTTATATCGTTCATTGACTGACGGAGCAGAGAATTCATTTCCTGCATATTGTCAAAAACCTCTGCAAAATGCTTGCTCTGAAGAGTAAGCTTTTCCGAGTTGCCGGCAACGTATTTTATCATCTCTTCAACATTTTCCTGAACTCTGCTTACGACTGCCTGAATATCGTTAAGTGAGCTCTGAGTGCTGTTTGCAAGACCGCCTACCTCAGACGCAACAACCGCAAAGCTTCTGCCTGCCTCGCCTGCACGAGCCGCTTCGATTGTAGCGTTTATGGATAAAATGTTGGTGGTCATAGCGATTTCGCTGATAAGCTGGAGAGTTGCGTCAATACCCTGTACAGCCTCGGAAAGCTTTGCCGCAACCTCGTTTGTGCTGTTCATAGAATCAATGACCTCTTCATTTATCTCACGCAGAGCATTGAGAGCCTGTTCGTTGTCTTCTGACTTCTGCATAAGATTTTTCGATGTAAATTCAACCTTTTCAACATTTTCATTAAGAGCCTCGCCGCAGTCCTTAAGCTCATTAAGATTTGCAATACTCAGGTCTGCCTTCTGGCTGAGAGCATTGCTGTTTAAGAGCAGGCTTTCGCTTGTTGAAGAAAGAGAAGCCGCAGACGCATTTTCATTTTCAGAAATATCAGACAGAGCACCGCCTGCATTAAGAAGATTTTCCGAAAGCCCCTGTGCAGTTGCAAGAACGTTCTGTACCCTTGCATTATTTCGTTCAAGCTCGTCCTTTTTAGCGTTTACAAGGAATCGGTTTGTTATAAACGCAAGAAAAACAAGCGTAGGCAGAGAAAGCGCCACGCAAACTATTCTGTCAAGAAGGTTAGGAATGAAAAATTCATTCTGTGCAGGAAGCGTAATTTCCCCGTGAATAAACCACGAAACCACAAGAGAGCCTGCAATTTCCGCTGAAATTACCGCCGTCAGCTTCCAGTCGTGGAAGAAGGACGCCAGCACAACAAAGAAGAACGCAAAGCCCCAGAAGTCCGTTGCGGGAATCATATACAGGATAAAATTAAACTGGATTATCTCAATTATTACTATGTAGATTTTACCTGCTTTAAGTCTGCCGGGTTTAAGCAGACCGTCCTTATTGAAGCCTGTTTTTACAAGTAAAAATCCCACAGCAAGGTAAATGAGACAGGTAATATCAAAAATTATGAGTGCAGGCCAGCTCACACTCGGCATCCATCCCATTATCTTTTCAAATGTGTACAGCAGACCTGCGCACTGACAGGCACCGGGAAATACAAGTATTATCAGCTTGTAAACACTGTTAAGATATTCCTCCATTGCCGTCAGGTTCTTTTTGGAAGATGTGCCGGCCTTTTTAGTTTCGGTATTCATAAATAATCCCCCGTTCGCCATTGACTTTTTATGTAAAAATCAACAACAATTACATCAGTATGTTGTTTTAATTATAACACATTTACCATATATATTCAACAAATATTACAGTGTCAACCCAAAATTTACAAAAAAGAAAAGAAACAGCACATAATTTGTACACGATTTACTTAACAAAAGAAAAAGTCCCCGCAAAATATGCAGAGACTTTAAAATTATGTATTTACTTTCTTCTTGACTGGCTTCTGCGCTTGTTGTCAACATTCTTCTTGATGTCGCTCATACGCTCCTCGGAGTTCATCTTGAACTTATTGAGCATATCCTCAAAAGCCGCCTCGGGAGTAAGAGGAGCCTTTTCCTGCTGAGGCTTTGCAGCGCCGTCATTGCGTCTGCCGCCGTTGCCAAAAGGCTTTCTGTTATTATTGAATTCCTTGCGCTGAGGAGGGTTTTCCACAGCCTTCTTTATGGAAAGGGAGATCTTGCCGTCGTCGCCCACGGAAAGCACCTTTACCTTGACCTCCTGACCTTCTGTAAGGTGGTCCTTGATTTCATTAACAAAAGTGTTGGCAACCTCGCTGATATGGACCATACCCGTTGTACCAGGTTCAAGCTCAACAAAAGCCCCGAATTTGGTTATACCCGTAACCTTGCCCTCATAAATTTTTCCTACATCTAACTGCATAAAAAATTTTTATTTCCTCTCATTTCATTTAAATATCCTTAAACCGCACAGCGGCATTAAGATCAGCTTCTTGTGGTATCGTAAAAGCGGCGCTCGTTGGGGTAAGCGTAGCCGAGAACGTCGATAGCAATTCTCTCCATATAGGTACGCTCATCCTCTTCCGCAAGAATACTGGAATACTCGTCGTTCTTGATCTCCAGCTCCTTTGCCTCTTCTTCAAGTGCGGCAAGCTCCTGCTTTTTTTCAGCAATATCAGCCTGAGTTGCAACAATTGAAAACAGACATCCCACTACCAGAGCAAACGCAGCGACCGTAACCATAAGTCTCATAAAAGGACCGCCTGTTCTGCGGTTTCTTTCCGCCTTAAGCTCCTTCTGCTTCTTTTTCATATAAGCCTTGTAAGAGTCGTTCAATCGTTTCACCTCCATCACCGATATTAACCCACGTTAGTTTCTTTATTATACAACCCGTCAAGGCTTTTTTCAAGTGTAAATTTCAACTTATTTCAAATTTTCAGCATTTTCATAACTATGCACAAATAGTTTATTGATTTTTATACAAAAATTTTTAACAAAATTTACAGCAGGCACAAAAAGCAAAGAATATACTTTTTGTAATATCTTAACAACCGCCGTTACAATCACCCTGAACACTCCCGTAACAAAATTGCCCAGCGTAAGCATATAAAGAATAAACCCCGGCACAGCACCGAAAATACAGAAAAACCGCACCTCCCCCCTGCAGAACATCGCCGCAAACAAAAACACGGCAAATCCGCACAGCACCATAAAAATTATATCTCCCACGCAGACCGCACCCTTTTTTCTTGCAAAGGGAAACACGATCCTGATCACCCTGAACACGTCATAAACAACGCCCAGCCCTGCCCCCAGCACCACCGAAAGCAGAAACTGAAGCAGCTGCTCCGAGACCGTAAAAAAAGTGTCCAGCTGCAAAAAATCACCTCTATCTGAAAAGCTTTCCCAGCAGCGAAAGGGGCGATTGCCTGTCCCTGTCGCCGTAGATAACAGCGTCAATTTCGCCCTCGATGTTCATTTCGCCGTCAGTGACGGAAAGTTCGTTAACGTGTAAATCATTTCCCTTTACAGTAAGCTCGCCCATATTTGTGTAAAGCAGGACCGTGTTTTCATCGAACCTGTCAACATCCGTTACTCCCGAAACCGTCAGCTTTTTTCTGTTCTCCATAATAATATTGTGTACATTCTCGCTCATTCTTAAACCGTACTCCTTTCAGTCCTTTTTAAAAAGTATATGGCAGAATAAGTTTAAATATGAACGTCACTGAGCTTTAATCTCTTGACAGATTTATCTTCCCCGTTGTATAATTTAATCAAATCTTAAACCGAAAGGACATACCATTATGAATATATCAAAAGAACAGCTTAAAAAACTTTACGGTGAAAACGCCCTCAATATACAGCTTGAACGTTATGCTGCGGCAGAAAAATCATTTGCAGAAATTTTCGGAGAAACTGACGGCGTGCGTATTTTTTCAGCACCGGGACGTACCGAAGTAAGCGGCAATCACACCGACCACAACTGCGGAAAGGTGCTTGCGGCTGCTGTTGACCTTGACGTTATCGCATTTGTTGTCCCTACTGACGACGGTATCATCGACATCAAATCGGAAGGCTTCCCACGTCTTTCCGTTGACGTAAACGACCTTTCCGTCCACGAGGACGAAAAGAACACCACCGCCGCTTTAATAAGAGGCGTAGCCGCAGGATTTGCAAAGGACGGCTTTAAAACAGGCGGCTTCAGAGCTTATGCAACATCAAACGTTCTCCAGGGCAGCGGCGTTTCTTCCTCTGCGGCATTTGAAGTTCTTATGGGCACTATCCTTTCGGGACTTTACAACGACGGCGGTGTAAGCGCTGTAAAGATCGCCCAGATCGCACAGTATGCGGAAAATGTCTACTTCGGAAAGCCGAGCGGACTTATGGATCAGATGGCTTCTTCCGTAGGCGGATTTATCACCATTGATTTCAAGGACACCTCTGCTCCTGTCATAAACTCCATCGGCTACGATTTCGCATCAAGCGGTTACAGCCTCTGCATTGTTGACACAAAGGGAAGCCACGCTGACCTTACTCCGGAATATGCGGCTTTACCTCAGGAAATGAAGGGTGCGGCGGCTGTTTTCGGAAAGAGCGTGCTCCGAGAGGTTGACGAGGATGAGTTTATGGAAAAAATCAGCCTTGTAAGAGAAAAATGCGGCGACAGAGCCGTGCTCCGCGCACTCCACTTCTTTGATGAAAACAAGAGGGTTGACAAGGCAGAAGCCTGCCTCAGATCAGGCGACATAAACGGCTTCCTTGAAGTTATAAAAGCAAGCGGAAACAGCTCCTACAAATATTTACAGAATATTTTTGCCGTATCAAAGCCAATGGAACAGGGTATGTCCCTTGGACTTTACACCGCTGAAAAGGCACTCTGCGGCAGAGGTGCTTCACGAGTTCACGGCGGCGGTTTTGCAGGCACTATCCAGGCGTTTGTGCCGAATGACATTCTCGGCGAGTTTGTTGCTGCGGAAGAAAAAATCTTCGGCGAAGGAAGCTGTCACTGCCTTTACATAAGACCCGTAGGCGGCACAGAGATCACAGCGGAATAAAAAACTGACGGAGTGATGAAAATGTCAAAGCTCACCTCAAAAATAAGCGGCAGAATATCAATGAACTCTCCCGTTGTGCTGGGATTTACGGCAATATGCCTTATTGCGCTTGTTTTAAGTGCCATAACGGGAGGACAGACAAACAACCTGCTTTTCAGCGTATACAACTCCTCCCTGCTCAGTCCGTTCACTTACATAAGATTTGTGGGACACGTTTTCGGTCACGCAGGCTGGGAGCATTTTATGGGAAATATTATGCTCATCCTTGTGATAGGACCTCTCCTTGAAGAAAAATACGGCAGTCTTGACATAGCGGCTGTAATTTTAAGCACGGCAGTTGTAACGGGGCTGATAAACTTCATCTTTTTCCCGTCGGTACAGCTTCTCGGAGCAAGCGGAGTGGTGTTTGCGTTTATTCTGCTTTCCTCATTCACAGGCTTCCGTGACGGAAAAATCCCGTTTACCTTTATACTTGTAGCGGTGCTTTACATCGGCAAGGAAGTTGTAAACGGCATATTCATCCAGGATAATGTTGCAAACCTTACTCACATTATAGGCGGTCTTGTAGGTTCGGCCTTCGGTTTTGCAATGAATAAAATCCGACGTTAAAGTTTAGGTCAAGCCTTTTCAAAGGCTTGCGGGTTTCCACAGGGCAGAGCCATTTGGTCGCCCTCCGCAGAGGGCGAAATTCCTTGCCTTAGAGGCGCTCCGCAAGGGGTGAATTCAAAAACAGTCCAGTGGACTGTTTTTGAAGAGGGGACGCCCTGCAAGAGGGGGCGTCCCCTAAAGT
>JAFQUQ010000011.1 GCA_017408395.1 Oscillospiraceae bacterium | reverse complement strand
TATGGGAAAGATTATTGGTATTGACTTAGGTACAACAAACTCTTGCGTATCCGTTATCGAAGGCGGCGAAGCAACAGTTATCACAAACAGCGAAGGCAGCAGAACTACTCCTTCCGTAGTAGCCTTCACAAAGGACGGAGAACGTCTCGTCGGTCAGCTTGCCAAGAACCAGGCTGTTACAAACCCCGACAAGACAATCATCTCCATCAAGCGCCACATGGGCAGCGATTATAAGGTAAATATCGACGGCAAGAACTACACCCCTCAGGAAATCTCCGCTATGATCCTCCAGAAGCTTAAGGCTGACGCAGAAGCTTACCTCGGCGAAACAATCACAGAAGCTGTTATCACAGTTCCTGCTTACTTTACAGACGCACAGCGTCAGGCTACAAAGGACGCAGGTCAGATCGCAGGTCTTACTGTAAAGAGAATTATCAACGAACCTACTGCTGCTGCTCTTTCCTACGGTATCGACAAGGAAAACGACCAGACTGTAATGGTTTATGACCTTGGCGGCGGTACATTCGACGTTTCCATCATCGAAATGGGCGACGGTATCCAGGAAGTTAAGGCAACAGCAGGTAACAACCGTCTCGGCGGCGACGACTTCGACGAAAGAGTTATCAACTGGATGGTTGAAGAATTCAAGAAGGCTGAAGGCATCGACCTCAGAGGCGACAAGATGGCTATGCAGCGTCTCAAGGAATCCGCTGAAAAGGCTAAGATCGAGCTTTCCTCTACTCCTACATCCACAATCAATCTCCCATACATCACTGCTGACGCAACAGGTCCTAAGCACCTTGAACTCACACTTACACAGGCTAAGTTCAACGAGCTTACATCCGACCTCGTTCAGGCTACAATGGGTCCTGTTAAGCAGGCTCTCTCCGACAGCGGCTTAAGCATTTCCCAGATCGACAAGGTTCTTATGGTAGGCGGTTCCTCCAGAATTCCTGCTGTACAGGACGCTGTAAAGAATTTCATCGGCAAGGAACCTTTCAAGGGCATCAACCCTGACGAATGTGTTGCTCTCGGTGCTGCTCTCCAGGGCGGTGTTCTCGGCGGTGACGTAACAGGTCTTCTCCTTCTTGACGTTACTCCGCTTTCTCTCGGTATCGAAACAGCAGGCGGCGTTTGCACAAAGATGATCGAAAGAAATACAACTATCCCTACAAAGAAATCACAGGTGTTCTCCACATTCTCCGATAACCAGACAGCCGTTGACATCAACGTGCTCCAGGGTGAACGTGAATTTGCAAGAGATAACAAGCAGCTCGGTATGTTCCGTCTTGACGGTATCGCTCCTGCTCCAAGAGGTATCCCTCAGATCGAAGTAACATTCGACATTGACGCTAACGGTATCGTAAATGTTTCCGCTAAGGACCTCGGCACAGGCAAGGAACAGCACATCTCCATCACTTCCTCCACAAATATGTCCAAGGAAGACATCCAGAAGGCTGTTGACGAAGCTGCACAGTATGCTGAAGAAGACAAGAAGCGTAAGGAAGCTGTTGACGCAAAGAACAATGCTGACAACCTCGTATTCCAGTGCGAAAAGGCTCTTGCTGACTTCGGCGATAAGGTAAGCGCTGACGAAAAGGCAGCTGTACAGCCTAAGATTGACGCTCTTAAGGAAGCTGCAAAGACAGACAACACAGAAGACATCAAGGCTAAGACAGAAGAGCTCCAGAAGGCATTCTCTGAAATCGCAACAAAGGTTTATCAGGCAGCAGGTGCAGCAGCTCAGAGTGCACAAGGCGCTGATATGGGCAATATGGGCGCAGGTGCAGCAGACGATTCCGATAACGGAAACGGCGGCGATTTCGTAGACGCTGAATTCAAGGATGCTGACTAATTCCGATAATTCCCAATTTTAAAATAATATTACACACACTCAAGGGTCAGGCGGAAAATTCCGCTTCTGACCTTGCGGTGTTTATTTAAAAAGGAGCAGGCTATTTATGGCTGACAAAAGAGATTACTATGAAGTCCTGGGCGTCCAGAAGGGTGCTTCACCGGACGAAATAAAAAAGGCTTTCCGCCAGATGGCTAAAAAATATCACCCTGACCTTAACCCGGGCAACAAAGAAGCCGAGGAAAAGTTCAAGGAAGTAAATGAGGCCTATGAGGTCCTTTCCGACCCCGATAAAAAAGCCCGCTATGACCAGTACGGTCACGCAGGCGTTGACCCATCCTACGGCGGCGGCGGTTTTAACGGCGGATTCAGCGGCGGCTTCGGCGATATGGGAGACATCGGCGACATTTTCAACAGCTTTTTCGGCGGTGGCTTCGGCTCATCAAGCCGTTCCAATCCAAACGCTCCGCGCAGAGGTCAGGACCTCGAAACTTCTGTACACATCAATTTTATGGATGCTTGCTTCGGCAAGGAAGTTGAAATAAACGTAAACCGCCTCGAAAAGTGCTCCGAATGTAACGGTACGGGTGCTGCAAGCGGCTCCAGCGTTGACACCTGTCCCGACTGTCACGGTACAGGTAGCGTCAAGGTTGCACAGCGCACACCTTTCGGTATGATCTCTTCACAGAAGCCTTGTACACGATGCAGCGGAAAGGGTAAGATCATCAATAATCCTTGTCACAAATGTAATGGCAACGGCCGTGTAAGCACTTCATCCGGAATTACCGTATCAATCCCGGCAGGTATCGATAAAGGTCAGGTTCTCCGTGTTCCCGGCAAGGGTAACGCCGGCACTAACGGCGGTCCTAACGGTGATCTTCACGTTGTTGTAAATGTACGTCCCGACCCGATTTTTGAACGTGAAGGCTTCGATATTCATACAGATATTCCTATTACTTACACTCAGGCTGTGCTCGGTGACGAAATCACCGTTCCAACAATTGACGGAAACGTTAAATACACAGTCCCCGAAGGAACTCAGACAGGCACTGTCTTCCGTTTCAAGGGCAAGGGCGTAAAACGTCTCAACAGCAACGGAAGAGGCGACCAGTACGTTCACGTTACCATTGAAGTGCCGAAAAATCTTTCCAAGAAGCAGAAGGAACTGCTTAAAGAATATGAGGCTTCCCTCACGGACGAAAATTACAACAAGCGCAAATCATTCTTTGACCGTATCAAGGAAGCTTTTAAATAAAATTTTACTTGTAAAATTTCACACGCTGCTGTTTTAATCAAACGGCGGCGTGTTTGTTTTTCTCCAAATTATCACCATAATCTATATACTTTTTCACAAATAGGGTGTATAATGTAAAAAGTATAATCGATTTAAGGAGAGAATGATGAAAAACTGTCTTTATGCCGCAGTCGTGACGGGAGCGCTTATCCTGACAGGCTGCTCAGATACAGCTGTCGCAAATCCATCGGAAACTGAATTAACGACAGCCGCTTCCGCATCATCCGTACAGACAACCGTTCAATCCGTTGAGCTTACTGACATACAGAAAGCCAATCTGGACGAGTTTTTCAACAGCATAGATATTGCCGACGAGGACATTCTTAAAGGAAATTTAGACGGACTTATTGACGTTGCAATGCTTGAATCGGAAAGGACGATTACTTACGGCGAAAGCAGAACGAAAAAGCTGATTGACAAGGTGAAAAATTCAGAACAGTACCACCTTCTTTATGCTGACGGCAGTGTAAAAATGGAAACTGCTGTAAAGGGCAGTAAAATGAAGCTTGCCGTGTGTATTGACTCCACCGCTTCATCAATGTTTTTTGAGGGCAACACCATTTATTCCTATTATCCCATAGAAAAAACAGGCTACAAGGTAACGCTCTCCGAAGAGGAAATGCAGCAGTATACCCCTGAAAGCCTGCTTGATTCAATGCTTTATTGTCCCGAAAATGACGATGAAGCCGTAAATATCAGCTCTGTCAGCGTTGACAGCGAAAATTTTATATGCGAGCTGTTTGAAGGCTATGCCTATATTTTCCGTGAAGACGGCTCCATTGCAATGTTCTTCGACAACAGCAACTGCTTTACTGCAAGAGTTGAAACTGACGACATAAGCGACGATATTTTCAAGCTTCCTGCTGATTACGCTACAATCGACTATAACCAGATTATAGAAAATCTTCAGTCCTCTGCTGAAACCAATAAATAAAAAAATGCCATACTGCACAAAACAGTATGGCATTTGAATTTTATTCCTCAGGGTCAACAACTGCGGCGTCAACAGCGTTCTTTCTTACGCTTGCAATGCCGTTCTTGCAGCCGTCCTTTGAAGTGTAGCCTTCGCTTGCAAGGATAGGCTCGCCGTTCTTTGCCTTAAGACGGAAACGGTACTCCCCTGCCTTGTCAACGTACATTTCAAACTTAGGGTGCTTTTCAGCAGCAAAGCCTTCAACGGTCTGATCTTCAAATGCTGCCTCAGGAGCATTCTTTGCAACGCTTTCAATGCTGTTCTTTACGCTTGCAAGGCTGGAAAAAACCTCTCCACCTATGCCGATAACTTCACCATTGCCTGCTTTAAGGCTGAATGTATAGCCTGTATTTGTCTTCTTAATTACAAACTTTCCCATTTTTAAACCATCCTTTCAGATTGTAATTTGCTGTTATGCACAAATTTATTATACCAAATTTACTTTAATTTGTCAATGAATGTTTCGAATTTTGTAAAATTATGTTGCAATATTATACATTTTATGGTATAATAAGTTCTATTATGATATTGGAGGGTAAAATTATGTCTATTATTTGTAAATGCGGCTGTGAAAACAGCGATAACGCACAGTTCTGTTCCGTTTGCGGACAGCCAATCGAACACAACAGCCAGCCGATTTATCAGCAGGCAGTACCTCAGCAGCCTGTTTATTCAACTGTGAACAACAATGTACAGATTCAGGGTGAACAGCCTATCTCAATTCTCGGCTGGATCGGTTACTTCATTCTTTTCGGTATCCCTATCGTAAACATCATCACATACATTGTAATTCTTTGCAGCTCAAAGAACAAGACTCTCAAAAATCTTATCATTGCACAAATCATCCTTGGCGTTTTGCTCGTAATACCTGTAATGGCGGCAATAGTTGTTCCTTCATTTATCGGGTACATGGAAAAAGCAGGAGCATTAGCACTTTTTTTCTAAAAAACAAGGTCTGCGGAAAATACTCCGCAGACCCTTTTGTTTGTTTAAATCAGGTGAACTTCTTAAGAAGCATTGAAACTACAAAGCCAATACCTGCAATGATACCTACGATAAGTACAATAAGAAGCACTACCAGCAGAATTCTTCCCAATGTTCCCACGGAAACTTCAATGCTCTCAGCAGCCTCCGCATAGTCGCCTACGTTTGCAATGGCAGTACCGTTTGAATCGTAAATCACAACATTGTCAACGTAGCATACATTTCCTGTGTAGAAGTTGTAAGTCGGGATAGTAAATCCAAGATTTGTATTAGCCGCATTGCCGGGAACTGTAAGTGACACCTTGTTCCAGCCGCTGTTTTCAGCTGAAAGCTCAGATGTTATCCAGAGAACGCCGTCTGAATAAAGTGAAAATGAATTTGTACTTCCCACAGCTTCAGGCTCAAAATAAACGGAAGCCTGAATTGTGCATCCTGCGAAATTTTCCAGTCCAAGCTTTTCAGCTGAGATAAACACGCCGCCGTGCTGGCTTGCAGGGTCAATTTCAGATTTTACATCCTCATAAACGCATAACGCAGCGTTGCCTGTTTCACGGAGTGCTGTGTCAACCTTAAGCTCCAGTCCTGTTTCAGCAACAGCACCGTAGGTTTCCCACATTGAAATACCGCTTTCATTGTCAAAGCAGAACGTAGCATTTGTGTACCCTTCTGCAAAAGCGGCAACAGGCACAACAGCAACCACAGCCGAAGCTATAATTGCAGAGATAATTTTTTTAATGTTCATTTGGTCAAAACCATCCTTTATCATAAACTGCTGTATAATACACTATATATATTTTAGTATATTGAACAAAATTTGTCAATATGTTTGTAGCAAAACATATTGACAAATTTTTAATTGATTATTCGTTACTGTTGTCTACGCTGAGAATTACATCACTGACAAGATTGCCGGGGAGCTGTTCATAACGGAGGTGTTCAAGTGTAAACACGCCTCTGCCTCTTGTGATCTGACGGAGCTGCATTGTGAAGCTCTGCATTTCACGCATTGGCACTTCCGCTTCGATTTCAGTCATACCCTTGCCTGCAGGATTCATACCGATAACTCTGCCGCGGCGCTTGTTAAGGTCACCCATAATATCGCCTGTGTTATCATCGGGAGCTGTTACGAGAAGCTTGCCGATAGGTTCAAGAATTGTAGGCTCTGCCTGCTTTAAGCCTTCCTTGAAAGCAATGGAAGCAGCTGTCTTGAACGCCATTTCGGAGCTGTCAACAGGGTGGTAGGAGCCGTCTACAAGGATAGCCTTAAGACCTGTTACAGGACAGCCTGCAAGAACGCCCTTCTTCATACAATCCTGAATTCCCTTTTCAACTGCTGGGAAGTAATTCTTAGGTACGGCACCGCCGAATACCTTTTCTTCAAATACAAGCTCATCAGAGAGACAAGGCTCGAATTCGATCCATACGTGACCGTACTGACCGTGACCGCCGCTCTGCTTCTTGTGCTTACCTTCAACCTTTACCTTCTTACGGATAGTTTCACGGTATGCGATCTTAGGATCCTTAAGCACGATGTCAGCACCGAATTTAGCTTTAAGCTTCGCAGCCGCAACTTCAAGATGCTGTTCGCCGAGACCGCCGATGATCTGTTCCTTTGTAAACGGATCAAGTCCGTAGCTGAGGGTCCTGTCTTCTTCTGTAAGACGCTGGATACCTGTGCCTATCTTGCTTTCGTCGCCCTGTGCCTTAGCTGTTACAGCCATTCTGTAGCAAGGAGCAGGGAATTCTATTTCAGGAACGGAAACCTTTCTTGCAGAGTCGCAGATAGTATCGGAAGTACCTGCATTGATCTTTACAGCAACAACAATGTCGCCAGCTTCAGCCTCGTTAACTTCAGTCTGCTTCTTGCCGCAGAGAGAATAAAGCTTGCCGATCTTTTCTGCTTCGCCCGAAGCGGTATTTACATATTCTGTATTGGATTTAAGCACGCCGCCGATAACCTTTATATAGGACATCTTGCCTACGAATGGGTCGGCAACTGTCTTGAAAACATAAGCTGCAAGAGGGTCAGCCTTGTTGTAGGAAATTTCAACAGGCTCACCGTCACCGTCTGTAACAAGTACAGGCTTGTTGTCAGATGGTGCAGGGAGAAGGAGTCCGAATTCCTTGAGTATCATATCAATACCTGCGGTGGATGTGGATGAGCAGCATACAACAGGAGTGATAATACCCTCGTTCATACCCTTATGGATACCATGAACAAGTTCCTTCTGTGTGAAAGCTTCACCCTCGAAGAATTTTTCCATAAGCTCATCGTCCGTTTCAGCAACAGCTTCAGAGAAAGCCGCTACAAGACCATCCATACGATATTCAAGCTTTTCGGAAACTTCAGCGGTAGGCATTTCAGTTTCTACTGCATTGCCCTTGTCGTCGTATGTATAAGCCTTCATTTCGATAAGGTTAACAAATGATACTACCTTGTGGTCCTTGATAACAGGGAAAACAACAGGGCAGACTGTCGGACCGAACTGTGTCTTAAGGTCGGTGAGAACGTTGAAATAGTTAGCGTCCTGGTCGTCAACCTTAGTGATAACGAACATCTTGGACTTGCCCATATCGTTTGCAAGGTTATAAGCCTTTTCTGTGCCGACCTTTACGCCTGATTTAGCGGAAACTGTAATCATAACCGTATCAGCAGCAGAGATACCTTCGTACATACCGCCTGCAAAGTCAAACAGACCCGGTGTATCAAGAAGGTTGACCTTTATATCGTTATATTCAAAAGCTGCAAGTGATGTATTGAGAGACACCTTACGCTTGATTTCGTCAGCGTCATAGTCACATACAGTTGTGCCGTCGGCAGTTTTGCCAAGTCTGTCGGTTGCGCCTGCCTTGTAAAGCAGAGCTTCTGCCAGCGATGTCTTACCTGAACCGGAATGTCCGGCAATTGCAATGTTTCTGATGTTTTCAGCTCCGTACTGTTTCATAAGGGGTTACTCTCCAATCATAGTAAAATATATTGTTAAAATAAACAAATCGTAGTTTGTTAACAAATAATATTATATACCATATTTACAATTAATGCAATGGTATTGCCGCATTTTTTATAAATATTTTAATTGGACATACCTCTAATTGTGCACTTTGACTACGCCACAAGCTTGTAAAAGTGAATATTTTACATTTTTGTGTCTATTGTAAACCTCAAAACAGCTCTTTAAACAACAAAACGGTGCTGAATTTACTTCAGCACCGCTGTATTTTTAATCAAAGAAAACCGAATTATCTCCGAATTTATCCTTCCCGATCTCGTCACGAAGCTTTTCGTTATGGCTCTCGGCAGCCCTAAGCTTACGCTCGGTACGGCTGTTTGCAGATGCAAATATCACCGCTATAATTATCAATCCTGATATTATAAACATATCCGCCGCCGAAATACCCAGAGTCTCGTGGAAAAACCACATCACGACCAGCCCCACGCACAACGCAGTATCAAGAATTTTAAGCAGAATATTACTGCGCCTTTTAGGCACAAACCTGCTCTCACGGAGTTTCATTCAAATCACCTTACTGTTCATCATTGGAAGGAGCCTGCTTTTTGCCGAAAAGACCGCCCTTCTTTTTTCCTGCATCGGAAGCAACGGACATAGTGAAGATCTTATCCGTTGTAAACATTCTTACTGCAAGGAACATACATACAACAAGGAATACGATCTGATAAGCAAAACCGCCCCAGAACATAAGCATATCACCGTTCATAAGATTTGTCAATGCTGTATAGGAGTGTGTGAACGGAATTACGAACATTACTGCCTTGATGAGCATTGAAGCTTCGTTCATATCAATAAACATTGTCATAAAGAACGGTACCATTACTGCAAGCATTATAGGCATTGTAAGGGTCTGTACGGATTTTACGTCAGAAGCCATAGCACCGAGAATGAGTGCGATGGCAAGACCGATTGCAATTGTGATGAAAAGCTGTAAGCCGAAAAGCAGGTAGCTGCCTACGGAAAGATTGAGTCCAAGCTCAGCCATAGCCTGTGTTGCGGAAAGAGACTCGCCTGCAACCTCACCAACAGCGGTAGAACCTGTTGCAACAGACGTAAACGCATCGGCTGCGCTGCCCATCATTCCTAACATATATATTCCCAGACCAACTATCATAAACACAGCATTCATAAGAGCAGAAATTACAGCCGCTGTCATCTTAGCAAGAAGTACCGACATTCTTGAAACAGGTGTTGAAAGGAGAGTTTCAAGGGTCTTGTCAATTTTTTCTGTGGAAATTGCAGTCATGATCATCTGTGCAGCCATAAGCAGCAGGAAGAAGATTGCAAATGGTGCAATCATTGACTGTACCATCATAAGTGCCTGAAGCATTGAAGATGAAATCTTTGCCGTCTTGCCGTTTGCAACGGTATATTCAACCATTTCGGCAGGATCCTTCACTCTGTCGATCTCTTCCTGTGTCATACCGTAGGTTTCAAGGAAAATTTCGTTTGTTGTGCTTTCCTGAATAACACTGATAAGGTCACTTGCGGAAACAGAGGACATAGACGACAGGAAATTGCCTGCCGCAAGCTCGTTTACATATAAAATTTCAGCAGGTGCCTTGTCAACAAGTACGCTGTCGCCGTAGCCCTCAGGAATGATTATACAGCTCTTTATGCCTAAACGTGCAAATTCAGCCGCATAATCCTCGCTCTGAATATCAACATAATTAATAGTAGTAGTACCGTCAGCTTCAACCTCATCAAGAAGACTCTGTGTAAATTCAGAGCTGTCAAGGTTACAGAGAGTAATAGTCGATGTGTCGAATCCCTCTTCCATCGCACCGCCCATTACATTACCAAGAAATGCATACAGTACAAGCACCATTACCATACTTGCAACAGCCTGAGGAGTAATAAGCTCGCCAAGCTCCTTTTTAAGCAGATTACCGAACTTCATTCTCAACCACCACCCTTTCAAACACTTCTTCAAGGTTTACAGCATTGTAGCGTTCCTTAAGCTCTTCAATAGTACCCGTTACCATAAGATTACCCTTTGCAATAATGCCCACTCTGTCGGAAAGATACTCGATTTCAAGCATATTATGGGAAGAAAGCAGGAAGGACATATTATGCTCCTTGGCAAGGGACTTTATCATTTTTCTTATTTCAAGAGCGTTGATTACGTCAAGACCTGATGTAGCCTCGTCCATAATAGCAAGCTTAGGTGCTGTCATAACGGCTCTTGCGAGAAGGAGCTTTCTTATCATACCTCTTGAATAACCGCCGATCTTATCATCAAGACGGTCGCCAAGACCACAGATAGCCATTGCTCTCTGAACGTATTTCTCAATCTCGTTCTTGTCAGCAGAGAAAAGACCTGCCATAAAATAAAGGTACTTTCTGCCTGTCATTGTCTTGTATGCGCCTGCCTCGTCGGGGAGGTAGGTGATATTTTCACGCACCTTGTCAGGCTCCTTGATAATGCTGTGTCCTGCAACAAAAGCATCACCTGATGTAGGCTGGATAAGTGTGGAAATCATACGGATTGTAGTTGTTTTACCTGCGCCGTTAGGTCCGATAAGGGCAAAAATTTCCCCTTCCTTAACGTCAAACGAAACCTTATCAGCGGCAAAAACATCTCTTTTAGGGTATTTTTTTGAAAGTTCCCTTACTTCAAGGACGTTAGCCATTAAAAGTCATCTCCTTTATGTTTTGTTTGTATTAATAGCTTAGTACAATAATACTATATACCCATATTAAACTTTTGTCAATAGAATTATTAAAATTTGTACTTTTGTCAGTAAAAATGTGTTGCAAATCTCCACTTATACAGCATATTAACCAATTCATTTCTAACATTTGGTATAACGTCAATCGTTATATCGTCATCCGATATATATTATATCAGCTTCCGATATATTTGTCAATAGCTGTCCTTATATTTATGAAACAAATTATTTTTTAAAAAATAAAAATATTTTTCAAAAAAGGCTTGACAAACATAAATGTATATGATATAATGATTTACGTTGTCAAGGACAACACAATTAAATATCTGCGGCAGTGCTGGAATAGGCAGACAGGCACGTTTGAGGGGCGTGTGTCTTTGACGTATGGGTTCAAGTCCCATTTGCCGCACCAAATAAACAAGGTATCCTTTAGGATGCCTTGTTTATTTTTGTACAGCAACGTGATGCAGAACCGAAAACCGAAGGTTTTCTGATTTCGCACCTGCACTTATTTTATTTTCTGCACACAATATGGTGCGAAATCGTTCAATCTGTCCCATTTGCCGCACCAGAAAACGAGAATACTTGTCAGAGTGTTCTCATTTTAGCCTTTCGATAAGCCCGACAGGCTAATAAAAAAAGAATAATGAATAATTAAGGTATCCGCTTTGCGGACATTTTTTATATTATTGCCGAAGGCAATTCCATAATTTTTCATTATTCATTATTCACTATTCATTGTCAAAAATACTTTTTCGACAGATTGTAATGAGGATACTCGTCAGAGTATCCTCATTTTATATAGTCCCATCATCATACAGCACAAACCTGTTTTTCTCAAAGGTAATCATCCCCTCGTCACGCATTTTGCACAGCTCATTTGACATTGCACTTCTGTCAACGGAAAGATAATCCGCAAGCTGCTGACGATTGAAAGGGATAGAAAATTCACTGCTGTTATGACGTTTTGCCTCTTCGGAAAGATACGCAATAAGCTTTTCACGTGTGGTACGCTTGGACATAAACGTGATTTTCTGTACAAGGCTTCTGTTCTTCTCCGATATTGCGTAAAACATATTCTGTACCACCGCCGAATGAAATCTGCACGCCGACGGACATACCGTAATTATCCGCTTTACATCAAATAAAATTATCACGCTGTCCTCTACTGCAAGCACATCGTTCATAACCGCACCGCTTTCAGGCGCAGCATACGCTTCTCCGAACATTTCTCCTGCACTTACCATATTGATAATACTTCGGTTGCCCCAGTAATCATCACACTGAATATGAAGCTTTCCTTCCGCAAGTATCATAAAAGTATCTGTATGCTCGCCCTGACGAAGAACATACTCCCCCTTTTTATATGTGCATAAGCGTGCCTGCAAACAATTGAGCATCGCTCCGATTTCTTCCTCACCCACGCCTGAAAAAAGCCGTGTTCTTTTTAATATTGGAATGTATTTCTTCATAAAAAGCCTCTTTTCCGTTGTAAAAACAACAGACTTGTTTTAAATATTATAGTATAATCATATCATAAAGTCAAGGCTTTACATTAAGCCGAAAGGAGTATTACTATGTTAAGAAAAATTATTAAAATAGACGACGAAAAATGCAGCGGCTGCGGACTCTGTGCGGAAGCCTGCCACGAGGGTGCAATTGAAATTGTTGACGGAAAGGCTAAACTGACCCGTGAGGATTACTGCGACGGTTTAGGCGATTGTCTGCCCGCCTGCCCCACAAACGCAATCACCTTTGAAGAGCGTGAAGCGCCTGCTTACAACGAAGCAGCTGTTCTTGCGGCTAAAAAAGCAAAATCGGGCGGCACTCTCCCTTGCGACTGTCCCGGTACAAATGCAAAAGCAATAAAGCGTGAAACGGCATCTGCATATTCCGCACCTGTCACAAGCCAGCTTATGCAGTGGCCTGTACAGATAAAGCTTGTGCCTGTAAATGCACCGTATTTTGATAACGCAAGCCTGCTGGTTGCGGCAGACTGTACCGCCTTCGCCTACGGAAATTTCCACAACGAATTCATCCGCAATCACGTTACACTTATCGGCTGTCCGAAGCTTGACGATGGTGATTACGCTGAAAAGCTTACACAGATAATTGCAGGCAACAACATAAAAAGTGTGACCGTTGCAAGAATGGAAGTGCCCTGCTGCGGCGGTATTGAAAATGCTGTGAAGCGTGCTTTACAGGCAAGCGGAAAGTTTATTCCGTGGAGAGTCGTAACAATTTCCACAGACGGCAGACTTCTTGATTAAAATTAATACCTTTCTTGCCTGATTTAAAAAAATATGATATAATTTTCAAAATCCTCTTGACTTTAACGTTACGTCATAGTATATAATCATAAATACGGGAGGCGATGAAATGAAAATGCATATCAGGGAATTTGCATTGCTTACGGGTGTAAGCGTGCGCACGCTGCACTATTACGACGAAATCGGACTGCTTAAGCCCTCTTCTGTTGACGAACAGAACGGCTACCGCTTCTATGATGAGCGCTGTCTTGAGCGTATGCAGGAGATTTTATTCTATCGTGAGCTGGATTTTCCGCTTAAAGATATTCAGGCAATCCTGTCCTCTCCCGATTACGACAAGCATAATGCACTTAAAGAGCAGAAGCGTCTGCTTACGCTTAAAAAGGAGCGTCTTGAACGGCTTATATCGGCTCTTGACGGTGCAATGAAAGGAGAAGATTTTACTATGAACGTTTTCGATAACAGCGAATTTGAAGCACAGCGTGAACAGTACGCAAAAGAAGCAAAGGAAAAATGGGGCGGTACTGACGCTTACAGGGAAAGTGCCGAAAAAACCAAGGCATACTCCCGTGAAAAGTGGGACGAAGTGAATTCGGGAATGTCTGCACTTATGGCAGAGTTTGCACAGTGCAGAAGCAGCGGCTATGCCCCCGACAGCAAGGAAGCACAGGCACTTGTGAAGAAGTGGCAGGATTACATTACCGTGAATTTCTACACCTGCACAAAGGAAATCCTTGCAGGACTTGGTGAGATGTACACCGCCGACGAGCGTTTCTGTTCAAACATTGACAGCCACGGTGAAGGCACTGCTCAGTTTATGAGTAAAGCCATCGCTGAATACTGCAATTCATAAAAGACACAAAAAGCCGCAGCAACCACGCTGCGGCTTGCAGATTGTCGATAAAGTTGCAATTGAGAAAAAATTGCACAAAAACGCTCGACGTTAAAGTTTAGGTCAAGCCTTTTCAAATCGCTTGAAAGCAAACTGCGTTTGCTTAGGTCAAAGGGCAGACCCTCGTCGTATGTCATCG
>JAFQUQ010000010.1 GCA_017408395.1 Oscillospiraceae bacterium | reverse complement strand
GCCCGGGAAGATAGAACGATGCCGACACTAAAGAGTAACTTCCATAGTTACTCTTTAGCCATATTCCTCCATAGCTCAGTCGGTAGTAGCACCTGACTGTTAATCAGGGTGTCGCTGGTTCAAGTCCAGCTGGGGGAGCCAAATTTATCCGAACTCTTAATGAGTTCGGATTTTTTGTTATATAGCTGAAATCCGTATTCACAAAATACGGACTTTAGCCTGTCGATAAACTCGACAGGCTAGTGAAAAATGAAAAAAGAATAATGAATAGTGAATAGGTGAGGTGTCCGCTTTGCGGACATGTTTAAATAGTATTGCCGAAGGCAATTCCATAATTATTCATTATTCAATATTCACTATTCATTGTCGAAAAGACTTTTTCGACAAGCTGAGTCCGTATTCACAAAATACGGATTTTTTATTTTAGCTTATTGACAAAAGAAAGGTAATATGTTACCATATAGGTAATATATTACCGAAAGGAGATAAAAATGAATATCAGGGACGTGATCCGAAGCGATAAGGTGGATTTTACGGGAATTGAGTCGTCGTATTTCCTGCTGGGGCTGTTAAGCGCTTTTGAGAACAGATTTCAGGCTTTTGCGGACGGTATGATGAAGGAAATCAGCTGGAAACAGTTTTTTGCGGTGATATGCATAAATTTATGCAAGGATAAACCTACCGTGAAAGAGCTTGCCGAAATAATGGGCAGCTCCCACCAGAACGTAAAGCAGATTTTACTTAAGCTGGAAAAGAAAGGCTTTGTAAAAATCACGGCAGATGAAAACGACAGAAGGAAACAGCGCATTGAACTTACGGAATATTGTCTGGAATTCTGCCAGAAAAATAATGCGGTGGCTGAAAAAATTATGGAGAAGATGTTCGGCGGCGTTTCGGAGGAGCAGATGCGCACAACGATACAGACTATTGTTAAAATTGAAGATAATCTTAAGGAGATAAAATTATGAGCAAGGGTGTCATTTTATACCAGTCAAAGTACGGTTCAACAAAGAAATATGCAGATTGGCTGTCGGAAAAAACAGGGTACGACTGCATTGAAACCAAAAAAGCAAAGGTCAATGATTTAAAGGATTATGACGTAATTATCCTGGGCGGAGGCGTTTACGCGTCGGGAATACTGGGGTTTCAGTTTTTAAAGAAAAACATAGCTGCCTTAAAGGATAAAAAAATCGCTGTTTTTGCCGTGGGTGCTTCCCCTTACGACGAAAAAGCTATAATGCAGAGCAGAGAGCTTCATTTTAAGGACGAACTCAGTAAAATACCGCTGTTTTATTGCCGAGGTGCGTGGAACGAGGATAAAATGAGCTTTGGTGACAGGACTCTTTGTAAAATGCTGCAAAAAGCGGTTGCAAAGCAAAATCCCGACGAGTATGAGCCGTGGCAGACTGCTCTTATGAGTGCGGTGGGACAGAACTGCGACTGGACCGATAAATCCCAGCTTGACCCGATAATTAAATTTACAGAGGAAGTTTAAAATTCCTATTGAAATGGGGCGAAAAATAGGGTATAATTGTAGTAACAATTATTTTCGGGAAGGAAAAGGGCTATGAACAGAGTTAAGGTTACAATCTGCGGCAAGGAGTATGCGCTTAAAACGGAAGAAGCACCCAACTATTTTATTGTTCTCGGCAGAAAGGTAGAAAATACCATCAATCAGATGACCGCACAGTGTGACAGCCTGTCCGTTCAGTCGGCGGCGGTGCTTGCGGCGCTTTCAGCTTTCGACGAGGCTCAGAAGGCCAACGAAAGCATAGATAATATCCGCACTCAGATCAAGGAATACGTTGACGAGGCGTGCCGTGCAAGAGCAGAGCGTGACGAAGCTGTAAAGGAAACGGAAGCGCTCAAGGCTAAAATCACAGAGCTTGAAAATGCGCTCCGCATTGAGGAAATGAAGAACACCATCGACACACATCTTGCCGACAGCAAGCAGGATAAAAACAAGGCAGGCAAGAACTGATGAGCATTGAGATACTTGCACCTGCAGGAAGTATGGAGAGCGTTTATGCCGCTGTAAGATGCGGTGCGGACGCTGTTTATGTAGGCGGAGACCGTTTTTCCGCAAGAGCAAATGCTGTAAATTTCACCGCCGCCGAATTACGGGAGGCGGTTGATTATTGTCATCTGCACAATGTAAAGGTCTATCAGGCTTTAAACACGCTGGTTTTCGACAGCGAGCTGGCGGATTTTCTTAAAGCGGCGGAGGCTTCCGCAATGACGGGGGTTGACGCTTTTATCGTGCAGGATTTGGGTGCGGCGAGAGCGTTGAAGTCCGCCCTGCCCGAAATGAAGCTTAACGCTTCCACGCAGATGACAATTCATACCAAACAGGGCGCTTTGCTTGCAAAGGAGCTTGGTTTTTCAAGGGTGGTAGTTTCAAGAGAGCTTTCCCTTGAACAGATTAAAGAGATATGCACCGCCGATATTGAGGTTGAGGTCTTTGTTCACGGTGCACTTTGTATGTCCGTGTCGGGTCAGTGCTATATGAGCGCAATGATAGGCTCACGAAGTGCCGACAGAGGACTCTGTGCCCAGGCGTGCCGTCTGCCGTTTTCTGCTGTAAAAGGCAGGGAGGGCTACGACCTTTCTTTAAAGGATATGTCCCACATTGAGCACATTCCTCGGCTTGAAGAAGCAGGAGTATGCTCACTTAAAATAGAGGGAAGAATGAAGCGTGCGGAATATGTTGCCGCCGCAGTTTCTGCCTGCCGTGCAAAAGCCGACGGAAAAGAGCCTGATATGGAAAGGCTCAGGGCGGTATTTTCACGAAGCGGCTTTACCGACGGTTATTTTAAGGATAAGCTTGGCTCTGCAATGTTCGGCACACGTCAGAAAGAGGACGTGGTTTCCGCAGAAGCGGTGCTGCCTGAGCTTAAAGAGCTTTTCCGAAAGGAAACAAAGGCGGCGGAAGCTGACTTCCACGCCGTAATCAGACAGGGAGAGCCTGCAAAGCTTAAAATGACAGCGGAGGGTCTGACTGCAGAAGCAGAAGGCGAAATTCCCCAGACCGCTTTAAACAGACCTACCGACCTTGCCGCACTGGAAAAACAGCTTTCAAAGCTTGGCGACACGGTTTACAGCTTAAGAAACATCACCGCCGAAATCGGCGAGGGACTTATTCTGCCTGCGTCACAGCTTAACGCAATGCGCCGTGAAGCCGTTGAAAAAATGGACAAGGCAAGGCTTGCCGCAAAAAAGCAGGAGCATAAATTCAACGAAATTGACCTTAATTTTATAAAGAAGCTTAACCTTAAACGCCGCAGTTTAAGAGTACAGCTTTCGGAAATTTCACAGCTTAAAGGCGTTGACGACAGGGCGGAAATGATAATCCTGCCCCTTGACGTTATTCTTAAAAACACGGCGGAGTGCGAGGACGTGAATTTTAAGCTTACAGCCGCACTGCCCAGATTTGTTACGGACGAAAAAGCCCTTGAAAATAAGCTTTCACAGCTTAAAGCAGCAGGGGTGGAAAGCATACTCTGCACCAATGCCGCACACATCCGCACAGGACGGCAGCTTGGCTTTGAAATGCACGGCGGTTTCGGATTAAACGTGACAAATTCAATGTCAATGCAGACCCTTGCGGAGCTTGGACTGACAGACTGCACCGCATCATTTGAAATGAAGCTTTCACAGATAAATACGCTGGGGGACTACCTTCCTTACGGTATCATCGCATACGGCAGACTGCCCGTTATGCTGACGAGAAATTGCCCCGTAAAACAGGCGGTAGGCGGCTGCGGAAAATGTACAGGGGGACTCACCGACAGAACGGGAAGATTTTTCCCCGTAAAGTGTGACGGAGTTTCCTGCGAGGTGCTCAACAGCGATGTGCTTGTGATGTCCGACCGTTTAAACGAGGCCGATACCGACTTTATACAGCTAAATTTCACCGATGAGCCTGCAAACGAGGTAAAGCGTGTCCTTGACGCATACGCAAATGGACGTAAGCTTGACAGCGGCGAATTCACAAGAGGACTTTATTACAGAGGGGTGATATGAAATGAGCAGCGGATTTAAAAGAACGATAGCATTTCTGTTTTTCCTGCTTGCGGGAATACTGCTTGGAACGATACTTGGCAGAGTGTGTGAAAACGTGTCCTTTCTTTCGTGGCTTGCATATACCCTGTCAGTAGGACTTGACACAGGAGCGCCGATGGTGCTTGACCTTATTGTGTTCAAGCTTGCATTCGGTTTCACATTGACAGTAAATGCGGCGCAGATAATCTGCGTGATAGCATCACTTATAATTTACAATAAAACCTGCAAAGGACTGTAAAGCACCGTAGGACACGGGGGATCCCAAAGGGGATTTGCCCCTTTGGCAGGGGTCAAGGGGACGGCGTCCCTTTGCGGGTTAAGGGCAGCGCCCTTAGCAAGCAAAGCAAAACCAAAAAGCGAAAAGCAAAGCGCAATTCAGCGTATAAGGCAAAGATAAACAAAACCAAAAGGTTTATACTATCTTAAAAAGTACCTTAATCTGAATTGCGCTTAAATTTTAACCGTCGTAAGCAAAAACACATCTCATCTGATAAAGAAAAAGAGCGTAAGCGGTTTTTTCTTTATCAGATGACACACCAAATCAACTGCAAAGCTGCCAAAACAAACTAAACCTCACCGAAAAAAAGAAAAGAGCGAAGCGTGTTTTCTTTTTTTGGTGACGAACTAAAATAACAACTTGCTTTTAATTTCTCTACACATTGTATAATAAGTATGGATAATCTCAATTTGTAAATATTGTTTTCCGTGTCACATTAATAAAGAAAATACGCTGCGCTCTTTTCTTTATTATGTGAGGGAGAGATTGGACGGGTCTGTTTGTTTTTTTGTTTTGCCTGTCGCAGCAAATCGAAAAACGCTTACGCTTGTTTTCGACTTGCTGCGAGGGTTTATTCTGTTTAACACATTTAAAATTTTAGCCGCAATTCAGATTAAGGTGCTTTTTAAGATAGTGTAAACCTTTTGGTTTAATTTATCTTTGCCTTATACGCTGAATTGCGGCTTTGTTTTTGGGTTTGTTTTTGGGTTCGTTTTTGGCTTTTCGCTTTTTGTTTTGCTTTGCTTGCTAAGGACTCCGTCCTTAACCTGCAGGGGACGCCGTCCCCTTGACCCCTGCCAAAGGGGCAAATCCCCTTTGGGATCCCCAGTGACCTGCGGTGCTTTGCTTTATGCCATATTCTTCTCTTTAAGGAATGCTACATACTCTTCTTCGGGTATCGGTCTTGAAAAATAGTAGCCCTGCAGATAGTTTACTTTATATTTCGTAAGGCTTTCTACCATCTCTTCCGTTTCTACGCCTTCCGCTACGATATGTATGCCCAATGAATGAAGCATAACGATTACATTTTCAAGTATACACATCGCTTCTGAATTGGGGTTTTTTCCGTAACAAGGCCATATCAGGCTCTTGTCAAGCTTTACAAGGTCGTAGTGTGTTTCGGCAATCTGGGAAAGGTTTGAATAGCCTGTGCCAAAGTCGTCCATTGAGAAGCTGAAGCCGTAATCGGTGAGCCTGTCCATATTGAAGTGGAGCATTTCGCCTGAGCTTACAGCCGCAGTTTCCGTAATTTCAAGGTTAAAGAAGCCGGGGGTCAGACCTGCAACGGAAACTATCTTTTTAAATCTTTCGGGAAGTGAAGCGTCCATTGCCTGGACACCCGAAAGGTTTACTTCGATGTAGTCAACTCCAAGCTCACGGAGGTTTGCCTGCTTTGCAAAGGAACACACCTTTCTGAAGATGACCTCTCCAAGATCGAGGATAAGACCGTTTGCTTCAAGGATAGGGATGAATTCTTCGGGGGAAACGTAGCCGACGGTGGTTTTATCCTTAAGGCGGACAAGTGCCTCCGCTGAAACGAAGCGTTTCTTTTCGGTGGAGTAGATGGGCTGATAGAAAATCTCGAAGCCGTCGTTGTTTACAGCGTCCGTAGCGACCTGACGGATTTTTTCGTGACGCTTTTTTGCTTCTATCATTTCGTCGTCGGCAATCTGGAAGCGCTTGCCTGTTTTTTCGTGGGAAACCTCCATATATTTGGTGAGGTCGTAAAATTCATCGGTGTTGGAGACGAAGTCGGGGCATTTGATAACGTCAACCCAGACGTTTACCTTTGTACGGATACCCTCTGCCTCCCACGTACCGAGAAAGCGTTCGTCCAGGATAAGCATATACTGGTAGATTTTAGGCTCTTTTTCGTCGATGATAAATGTGAAGGTATCGTCATCGTAGCGATAGCAGTGTGAGCCGAAAAGGTCGGAGAGGTAGTTGCAGCATTTCTTGGTAAGCTCGGTAGCGGCTTTTCTGCCGATATTTGAGGAAACCAGCGACATATCCGTAAAGGTCACGTTAACGATTGTGATTTCGGGAGAAAATCTGAAATGCTCGTTAAGCATTGCGTCAAGGACCTTTGCGTTGAAGTAGCCCGTCTGAACGTCGAAGTTAACGCCCGTGTTCTCGAAGGAGAGGTACAGGATAAGGATAACAAGCACAATTCCAAGGCTTGAAGTAAGGTAGAACTGGGTAAACATCTGCACGCAGGCGAAAATCGCCCAGATAATCGTGCCTATCTGAAGTGCGTGACATTTTTTTGAAGGAATGACATCGCTGTATGAGAACGACCGCCACGCAACATAGAGGATGTAAAATCCCAGCGTAAAGTAAATGAAGTAAACAAGCGGTCCGTAGGCAAGGTATGCCACCCTTTCTTCAAAGGTGTATTCGTATTTGCCGACGATTATAAAAATCACACACGCCGCATAGGGAAGCCCCCACAATATTTTCGCAGGCAGGCTCATATTTGTAAACCGATGGGCGGTCATTTCCACATAAATGGAAAGACTGAATACCATCGTGACTATTCCAAGCAGATAGAACTGGTGCACGACCTTGTTTATAAAGCTGTCCGTGATAAGGTTTAAGGTAAACATCGAGGCAACGTCGAAAGCAAGGTAGATACCCGTTACGATAAGCATTATTGTAAAGAATTTCGACGCTGCAAGACGGCTTTTCTTTCCTCGGATATAGTCAATTACAATAACGGCGAAAACGCATATTGAAGCGACCTGAAAACGTGTATTCAGGTCAATAATATCGAAAGCGTCCATATTGTACATCCTTTTTAATCTCCCTTCACGCTAAATAAATTCGTGAATTTCGGCAATACTTCCGTTTCTGATGTAAATTCTCGGCACACGCTGGTTTATGCCGCAGATGATTTCGTAGCCTATTGTGCCGTAAACGGAAGCAAGGTCATCGGCGGTTATGGTTTCGCCGCCGTCCGTTCCGAAAAGGGTAACGACTGTACCCTCGGTCACGTCGGGTATATGGGTAATATCGACCATCATCTGGTCCATACAGATTCTTCCCACGCCCTTTGCACGCCTGCCGTTTATAAGCACCTCGTTTCTGCCCGAAAGCAGACGTGAGTAGCCGTCGGCATAGCCTGCGGGGATGGTTGCAACGGTCATATCCCTGTCAGCAACAAAGGTCCTGCCGTAGCTGACGGACTCGCCCTTTTTAAGCTTTTTTATGTAGGAAACAACGGATTTAAGCTCCATAACAGGTTTTATTCCGTCGGGAATTTCCATTGAAGCGTCGGGCTTTAAGCCGTAGAGGATAATGCCCATTCTTGCAAGGGTGCTGCGCTTGTCATAGTGGAGGAGGGTAGCGGCACTGTTTAAACAGTGTATCTCCTTAAACTTACAGCCCTTTTCCTCTGCCTTTGAAACAGCCTCAAAGAAGCGGCGCTTCTGATTGTCGGTGTAGGCAAAGCAGTCGGGGTCGGCGCTGTCGGCAGCGGCAAAATGTGTAAAAATGCCCTCTGCATTTATATTTTCAAGGGTGCAGATGGATGAAATTTCCTCTGCACATCTGTCGGTATCATCTGTAAGAAGACCAATTCTTCCCATACCCGTATCAAGCTTTATGTGGACGCGTACAGGCTTTTCGCCTGCATTTTCCGAAAGCTCACGGGCGTGTTCAACGGAAAGCACCGCCTGGATAATATCGTTATCGGCAAGAGTCTGCGCATATAAAGCGGAGGTCCAGCCTAAAATAAGAATATCTCCTTCACAGCCGCCCTCACGAAGACGGAGCGCCTCGTTTATGTTTGAAACGGTAAAAAAGTCGGTGCCTTTTCCGGCATAGCATTTCATAAGCTGAACGTCGCCGTGGCCGTATGCGTTTGCTTTTATAACGCAGGCAGGTCTTGTAAAGGACGGGTCTATTATATTTCTGAGAATATCGAAATTCTTCTCAGCCCTGTCAAGATAGATCTCAGCCCAGGTGCGTCTGAGAAAAGCTTCGGGTAAAGTATATGACATTTAAGAAAAAACCTCCTGCCCCTGAGGGTAGAAATTACAAATTTATTTCAAAATAAAAATATTGTTGAAAAAAAGAAATGTTTGTGCTAAAATGATATTCATACGCAGACTTACGGAGGTACCGCTATGGCCGGATATGAATTTATAAAAGAAAAAACCGTCTGCTTTACGGGACACCGCCCGGAAAAGCTTCCCGAAGGCGGAGCTGATCACGCACGTATCACAAAGGTGCTCAAAAGCCTTATCTATAAGGAAGTCATCGACAGCATCAACGAGGGATATGACTGTTTCATAACGGGGCTTGCAAGAGGCATTGACCTCTGGGCAGGTGAAATCGTAATGAGTGAGATTGCGGCAGGCAGAAACATAAAGCTTGTTGCCGCAGCGCCCTACCGCAGTCACGGCGCAAACTTTATGGGTTATGACAGATGGCTCTTAGGTAATATTATGCTCAAGGCAGACCATATTGAATACGTCAGCGAAAATTACCATAAATTCTGTATGAAGCAGAGGAACGAGTTTATGGTAAACAATTCCTCAAGACTTATTGCAGTTGTAAGCGACTGGAAAAGCGGCACGGGTCAGACTATCCGTATGGCTCAGAAGCAGGGGCTTGACACAAGAATAATCAACGCCCTTGAAATGGCTGAAATCACAGCCAACACCGAGTTTGCCGCAGACTACATACATTATTAACATTGTATCATAAATGAAGCTTTTTGGCAACTGCAAATCAGCTATATTTTGGCTAAAAATTAAAGGAGATGTGATAAAAATGTCAAAAAAGACAGCAAAGCTGGCAGGGACATATATTATAACGATACTTCTTACACTTCTTATTGTAGGCGGCTTCGTTATTTACATGTTTGAAAGCATGCTTACCGAAGGGGACAAGAAGGATGAAACGGAGGAGACTGCTCCGGGGCTTGAACAGCTTGTTGCGTCGGGGGATTACGCTCCCACAGCCGCAGACAACAGAACCCTTCTTGTTATGCTTGAAACGGAAAAAAGAGAGAGCGCAAGCGCATTCCTTATTGTAAGATTTCTGCCTGTTGACAAGCAGATAGTGCTTATGCCCGTACCAAGCAACACTCTTGCTCAGGTTGACGGCGGCACGGATACGGTTTACAACTATTTCCGCAACGGCGGCAGTGCCGCTGCAATAAATGCCGTAACAGCCTGCACGGGCGTTGAGATAGACAAGTATCTCCGTCTTACAAAGGACAGCTTCGGTACGGTGGTGGATATTTTCGGCGGCGTGGATTTTGACGTGCCATATCCGCTTATTTACAGCAACACCGCCACAGGCGAGGAAACAGCCATAAGGGAAGGCAGGAATTACCTTGATTCCGAGCTGCTGAGAAAGGTGCTTACATACCCTAACTACAAATCGGGTGAGGAGTACCGTGCAAAATGTCTTGCTGTTACAACGGCGGATATGCTCAACGGAAATCTCGGCGAGACCTTTGCCACACATCTTGACGATTATTTTAATCTTGTGATGAACTCCGACGTTGAAACGGATATTACCGCTTACGACTACAAGGAAATTTCAGAGGCTATGAAATATTTATGCCGCAACAGCTATGGCCCCGCAAGCTTTGTGCTTTCAACGGGCGTGACCGACGAAAACGGCACATATACCCTTGACGACGTATTTTTAAACAGTATTCCCCAGTGGCTTAAAACCGTTGAGGAAAAAGACCCTTATCTTGAATAAAATAAAAAAATGTGCAGATACTACCCTCGAAGGATGACCTTCGGGGGTTTGCTTTTTAAAAAGAGAAAGGATTAAGGCTATGATTGATAAAATTGCGTTGGCGCTTCTTATTGTAGGCGGTCTTAACTGGGGGCTTGTGGGCATTTTCAGTTTTGACCTTGTGGCGTGGCTTTTCGGCGGCACAGGCGCTATCCTCAGCAGAGTGGTATATATTCTTGTAGCGCTTTCGGCTGTATGGTGCATTTCGCTTCTTTTCAAGGAAAACAGACTTGTTGAAAGCAAAAGCTGATTAAGCTGAAAGGGACGCCGCAGGGGTGAAATTTTCTGTTTCATACCCTGCGGCGTCCGCCGTTATTTTTCACAAACTTTTAAACTGACCCGTAAAATGAGCAGGTTTTAAACTTTACTTACAGTATATTAAATTTAAATTATACTTAGGATAATATGTAAAAACAGGCGGCTTTTGTTTAAAATGTCTATAAAACGAGGGCATTGCAAGAATTTATTGTGAGAATATCCAAAAGTGAAATTTTGATGCAACAAAATCATCTTTTTTCGCCACTATTTATGCGACAGGTCTTTTAAGGGAGAAGATTTTGTGGTATAATGTTATTATTAATCACTCTGCCCATTTTTAAGGAAGGCGGATGAGAGGTGATAACAGTTTGAAAAATACGGAATTCAGCAAGTGTGTTGAAAAAGCCAGAAAGGGAGACGCCGACGCTTTCGCCGAGCTTTATTCCCTCGTATATAAAGATTTGTACCGCATTGCTCTTATGAACCTTAATAACAATCAGCACGATGCTTCCGATGTGGTTAGTGACACTGTCCTGGATGCCTATTCTTCCATAAAAAAATTAAAAGATGAATCAGCTTTCAAAGCCTGGATAATTAAAATCCTTACTGTAAAGATAAAGAACAAGCAGAGGGAGTATATAGAGAGAAATAATTACAGGAAAGAGCTTGATGACATCGAAGGTGTAGAACAAGAGAAATCCGCAGAGATAAATTATAACGGATTGGAAATAATGGAAGAGTTCGCTAAGCTGGGCGAGGAAGAAAGACTTGTTTTATCGTTAAGCGTTGTTTCGGGATACAAAAGCGAAGAGATCGCCAGAATGACGGGTATATCTGCAAATACCGTCCGTTCAAAGGTGGCAAGAGCCAAGATCAAACTGAAACAGATGCTGACGGAACGATGACGGAAAGGAGGTTGGAATTATGACGTTTGACGAAAAGTTAAATGAGCTGATAAGCGAGGTTGAGGTTCCCGATGAACTCTCCCCGCAGAATATTGCGATGATGCTTAAAGCACAGAACGCACAGTCCAAAATGGAATCGGAACACAGAAATATAAAATCCGTTCCTTCAATCGCTGCACAAAGACGTACTATTATAATGAGGACTGCAGCCGCTACCGCTGCCTGCGCTGTTTTTGCGGCAGGTATGATAATGTTCACACAGCAGGACAACGACCCTGCACAGATAGAAGAACAGATAGACTACGCAGCCGTTTCCCCCGAAAATTACAACGACCTGCGTGATATTTACAGAGGAATTCTGCTTGACGGCACGGAAAATACGGATGAGACAACGACAACAACCGTGACCGATACAACAGAATCCCCTATCTCCGACGCAGAGCCTGAACCAAAGGAAACTCTGACGGATCTTACATCCCACGATTTTTCGGGAATTGACGATCCACGTGTGTCGGAAGCGGATATTGTAAAGACAGACGGCACTAACATTTACTGCATAACGGATAACAAGCTGATAATCATTTCCCTTGAAACCATGGAAGTTGTTTCGGAAATTGAAAACAAGCTCAATCCGCCTGTGGAGCTTTACATTGACGGTAATACGCTCATTCTCGTGTCAAAAGAAACTGAGGAAGTCCAGATCGTGGGCGCTCAGGACAATTCAACGGAAATTTCTCAAACTGCGGCTGATGTTCCAGCATCAGGGGCAGACTCTTACTCACAATCCGATGATACAGACGCATATTCCGACAATGCCGGCTCTTCCGTAAACGGCGATGACAAGGCGGTTTCCGAAAAAACGTGCCGCACGAATGTTGTTGTTGATCTGTACGACATCAGCAATAAAACATCACCTGAACACATCACTAATTATAAACAGAACGGCAGCTATACATCCTCAAGAATCGTGGACGGTATCCTTTATGTCGTAACGGCTTACAGCGATTACCGCACAGCCCCTCTGGGCAACGATTCCGACCTTGACAGCTATGTTCCCGCATATTACATAGACGGGGAAAAGAAGTTTGTTGCGGCAGGGGACATCACAGTTCCCGCAAATGCAAACAGCACAGATTATACCGTGCTTTCGGCAATTGACTGCGACGCTGCTTCCCCTGTAATTACGGTAAAGGCTGTCCTTGGCAGCAGCAGGAATGTATACTGCTCAGCAGATACCCTCTACATCGTGGGTACAGGCAAAAGCGCGGAAGGCTCCGATTACAGCATAATCACAAGCTTCGGACTTTCCGATTCACAGGGTATGACCTATAAAGCAAGCGGCTCAGTCGCTGGCAGGGTCATCGGTCAGAACAGCATGAACGAGCATAACGGAATGTTCCGTATCGCCGCTTCAGTAGCGGATGAAAACGGTGCTTCATCCTCCGTTTATGTTCTTGACGATACACTTAAGGTAGTAAACAGCGCAGGTCAGCTTCTTCCGGGCGTAAACGTATCTTCGGTACGCTTTGAGAACAACTACGCAAGCGTTTACACCGACGGCAGCAAGCCTGCTATGGTGCTTGACCTTTCAAACACCCCTATTATGCAGACACAGTCTATGGCGGGTACAGCAAATTACCTGTGCAGTTTTTCCGAGGACAGACTTCTCGGCTTCGGCAGATCCGCTGACGGCTCAGCCCTTGCACTTACAATGTACAACGCTGAAAACGGACTTGCCGCAAGCAGCGTAAACTTTGCAGAGGGCTTAAAGGACGCTGACTCAAAGGCTGTTGCAGACAGAAGGGGCATACTTATTGACAAGGAAAAGTCACTTATCGGTGTTCCTGTTTACAGCCACAACGAATTCGGCACAAAAAATCAGTATTATCTCTTTGCTTACGGCGAAGAGGGCTTCAAGGAAATGGGCGTCATTGAGTATATGGACATTGACGACAGTATGATTTTTGAGCGTGCCGCAATCGAAGGGGATACACTTTACATCATCGGCGGTACAAGGATTATTTCCGTACAGCTCAGCGATTTAAAGGTTATCGGCTCGGTTGAATTTTAAGATAAAAATAAAGCACCTGTGTTCTGCACGGGTGCTTGTTTTGTTATAAGCTGCTTGATTTTTTCGTAAAAATGAAGTATAATAAAAAGAGAAAGGGGGCAGTTGAAATGAGTACAAAAGAACTTGCAAGTATTATTTTTGAAAATCTGACGGAAGAACAGTTGAAAGGCTTTGTGATGATGTTCAGGAATGTTGTTTCAGGTGTACCGAATGATGAAACCATTGCCGCAATTGAGGAATGTGAGAAAATGCTGTCCGACCCTGATACCGTCCGTTACTCGGCAGAAGAGGCTCTCAGGGAGTTAAAATCATGAATTACAGCGTAATATGGTCGTCGCAATTCAAGAAGGATTATAAGCTTGCTATAAAAAGAAACCTTGATATAAAATTGCTTGATGATGTTATTATTGAGCTTTCGCAGGGGCATACACTTTCGGTTGAATACCGTGACCACGAATTAAGCGGAAACTGGTCAGGCTACAGAGAGTGTCACATCCGTCCCGATTGGCTGCTTATATATAAAATTGAGAAGAATACGCTGGTTCTTGCGTTGTCAAGAACAGGAACACACAGTGATTTGTTCGGTAAAAAATAAAAACGCTCGGCTTCATTGAAACCGAGCGTTTATTTTTATGCTTATTTCTTTGTAATTTTCGTACCCTGTCTTGTTTCTTCAACGATATAGCCGAGGGCGGTTATCTTGTCACGAAGCTCATCGGCAAGAGCAAAGTTCTTTTCCTTACGAGCCGCCTTGCGCTGTTCTGCAAGGTCGAGAATTTCCTGAGGAAGCTCCTCTGCTTCAGGCTCAGCGGTGAGCTTTTCGGCAGTTTCGATGAGATTGAGGGAGAGCACCTTGTCAAACTCTCTGATGAGTGCGATTTTTGTTGCAGGAGTTGTGTCTGCACGGAGAACATCGTGGAGAGCGGTGATTGCAAGGGCTGTGTTGAGGTCGTTGTCGAGAGCCTCTGTGAAAGCGGACATAAGCTTGTCATAAGCAGCCTTGTCGATCTCGCCCTGTGTTTCCTTTAAGATGCTGCCGATTTTTGCGGTGATCTTATTGTAGGAAACAGCCGCATTGTCAAGGTTTTCGTAGCTGAAAACGAGGGACTTGCGGTAATGTGAAAGCAGGCAGAAGAAGCGGTAAACGAGAGGGTTGTAGCCCTTTGATTCGAGAAGGGACACGGTGAGGAATTCGCCGCTGGACTTGCTCATTTTGCCGCTGTTTGTGTTGAGGTGGAGGATGTGGAACCAGTAGTTGCACCACTTATGACCGATGTAAGCTTCGCTCTGTGCGATTTCGTTGGTGTGGTGAGGGAATGCGTTGTCGATACCGCCGCAGTGGATGTCAAGGTATTCGCCCAGATGCTTCATACTTATGCAGGAGCATTCAATGTGCCAGCCGGGGTAGCCGACGCCCCAGGGACTGTCCCACTTTAATTCCTGGTCGTCAAACTTGGACTTTGTAAACCAGAGAACGAAGTCAGCCTTGTTGCGCTTGTTGGTGTCTTCTTCAACGCCCTCTCTTACGCCGACAGCAAGGTCTTCTTCCTTGAAATCGTTGAAAACATAGTACTGCTTAAGCTTGGAGGTGTCAAAGTAAATGTTGCCGCCTGCCTCGTAAGCGAAGCCTTTTTCCATGAGGGAGGAGATAACCTTGATGAAATCGTCGATACAGCCTGTTGCAGGCTCAACAACGTCAGGCTTTTTGATGTTAAGCTTTACGCAGTCAGCAAAGAAAGCGTCGGTGTAGAACTGAGCGATCTCCATAACGGTCTTGTGCTCACGCTTTGCGCCTTTAAGCATCTTGTCGTCGCCTGTGTCGCCGTCGCTGGTGAGGTGTCCGACGTCGGTGATGTTCATAACACGGGTAACGTCGTAGCCTGTGAAGCGGAAATATTTTTCCAGCACGTCCTCCATAATGTAGCTTCTGAGGTTGCCGATGTGAGCGTAGTGATAAACGGTAGGGCCGCAGGTGTACATTGAAACCTTGCCCTCAACGTTTGGAACGAATTCTTCCTTTGTGCGTGATAAAGTGTTGTATATCTTCATTTTAAACTATCCTTTCAGTTTTTATTGGTGTTGTATTTTTTGCCAAGCTCCGAAATTTCCAGCTTGTTGACCTGCTTTTCAAGCTTTTTGATACGTTCAAGCTGTCTTGCAAGCTCCTGTGAAACAGGGTCTGGAATGTGGATCTGGTCAAGCTCTCTGTCGGGGTGTACCTTTTCGCCCTTGCGTCTTACGATTTTAGCGGGAACGCCTACTGCGGTACAATCGGGAGGCACTTCTTTAAGCACAACGGCATTTGCGGCAATTTTAGCGTTGTCGCCCACTTTAAACGGACCCAGCACTCTTGCGCCTGAGCCTACCATTACGTTGTTGCCAAGAGTCGGGTGACGCTTGCCCTTGTCCTTACCCGTACCGCCTAAGGTCACGCCCTGATAGATAAGGCAGTTGTCGCCGATCTCGGTAGTTTCACCGATAACCACCCCTGAGCCGTGGTCGATGAAAAAGCCCTTGCCGATTTTAGCACCGGGGTGAATTTCAATGCCCGTAAAAAATCTGGCTGTCTGTGAGATTATCCTTGCCACAAGGAAATTTTTCTTAAGGTAAAATCTGTGTGCGATACGGTACATTAAAATTGCGTGCAGACCCGAATAGGTCAGTACGATCTCCAGCGTGTTCCTTGCGGCAGGGTCACGTCTCTTGACCGACTCTATCTCCTCCGCAAACTGCTTCTTAAAATATTCGAAATTAGTCATCCTATCACACCTTTCCAATAAAAAAGCCCTCAGAAACGCACCTGTGTACGTTCCTGAAGGCGGTAAAAAACCACGGTTCCACTTCAATTGAGGCTGAAAGCCCCGTCTTTTTATTCTTTAACGCAGAAATACGCAGACAGATACTAAAACAATATGCACAACCTTATAAAGTTTATGCAGACTGAAAATTCCCTGCCCGGGCCGGCGGCCGCACTTCACAGCTATTCATCGCCGCCGTTCCACCGCCCCGACGTTCTCTGTATCCCGAATAAAAGCTACTCTGACCGATATGCCTTTGAATATTGAATTATAAAATATTATACCATACCGCTTTAAAAAAAGCAATTATCAAAAGTGCCGATAATAAAGCCTGCTTATTGGTAATTAAGAAGCGGAAGTTTCGGAAACAACTTCTTCGGAAGCGGCACCTTCAGCTGCGGCTGTTGTTTCAGCAGGAGGGTTTACGGCATTTTCGTCGATAACGATGTTTGCAACGAATTCTTCAAAGCCGCCGATGGTGCTGTCCCAGTCGTTCTTTGTTGTTTCAAAAATGCAGTAGAAAACGTCCTTTTCGGAGAAGAAGTAGATAATTCTGGATTTGTACCACGCAACAGGGGTCTTTACTTCCTTGCCGTTTACCTCTGAAAATTCGTTCACGGTAACAAGGAAGTCACGGGAAACTGTATCAAAGCCTGCGACTTTTGTGTAAACAGGGTCTTCAAAGTCAGTGTCGCTTGCCATAAGCATATTGTTCATTTTAATACCTGCAGCGGCACTTTCGGCAGAAATATCGAGGTCCTGGAAATCCTCCTTGTAGTTGCTTGCCATAACTGTGACCTTGGAAACGCCGTTCATATAAACCTTGCCCTGATATTCCTGTGAGGAGTCTACGAGAACATAGTCAGCAGGGAGAGGGTCAACGGTAAATTTGTTGATTGCAAGAACATCGCCCTCGGCAACAGGACGCTTGCCCTGAGCGACAGGAATATCCTCGGGAGCAACGGTAGCGTTTGTTGTGGCAGAGGTTTCGGAAGGATTGCCGCTGTCGGCGGTGTCCTTTTTACAGCCTGAGAAAAGTGCGGCGGAAAGGCATAAAGCAAGAGCTGCCGCAAAGAATTTAGTAAGGGTTCTTTTTGTGTTTTTCATAATAAATCTCCTGTTCTTTTATTTAAAAATCATATTATAAATCGTATCTGTTTCTGGGAGCAAACCTGCCCAGACGGACTCTTGCCGTATCAAAACGACCCATACCCGTGCTGAAGCATTCCTTGCTGTAAACAGCCGCCGCAGGCTTTCTGAGCATAGGGAAGCTGAGGGTGAAGCAGGAACCGTCGGCGGTTTCCCTGCGTTCAAGGCTCCCGTTATATTTTGTGCAGAAGGAGTCGCATACATACTCAAAGAAAATGTCCTCTGCGCTGTCCTTGACAAAGGCGCTGTCCAGCTCGCTGTGTTTTCTGCCCTGAGAGCATTCGGAGCTGATTGAAACGGTAACGGTGCCGTTGTTTCTGAGAGAGGATGAAAGAATGATTTTATCGGGAACGATGTTTCCGCAGCAAAGCCTTTCGGCGGTATCGGAAAGCACCGTTTTAAGTGAAGAACGGTTCATTCTTGTGTAAAGACCGTCCTCAAGGTCACATTCGACCTGAACATATCCGTTGTAGGCTTCGGAAATATCCGACGCTATCCCTTCAAGCTCATCCTTAAGACAGACCGTAGAGTCAGCAGGGTCGTCCATAAGGTAGACAAGCTGTTCGGGGTCAATGATAAGAGAGATTATGTCTGTCAGCGTAGCGTCGATTGAGTTTAATCTGTCAGCGGCACGCTTTCTGTCGGGACAGCCCTCGGAAAGACAGGAATGAATATCGTCAGCCGCAACGGCAATGACGTTTACGGAGTGGCGGAGCTTTCTGAAAACGAACTCAGCGTATTTTCTTACGGCAGGAACGTCCAGCAGGCTGTCTATGCTTTCGCTTCTGATGATTTCCGCAATGCGGATGTCACCGTGAGAAATCACGTTTGCAGTGTAAAGCATACCGTCCGCCAGTTCATAGACCGTACCTCGTGAAGCGGCAAGCTTTCTGAAAAAGCTGTCCTCTGCAAGCCTTTCAGCCGCTTTATTTTTAAACAGGCCGCCGCCGCAAATAACCGCTGTGGGGATTGCAGAGCTTTCATATATTCCGCACAGCAGCTCAAAAGTCCCGTTACTCACGTTACCCCTCCGAATGTGTAATACAAATGCAAATACTATTATAGCACACTTTTTCGCCCTTTGCGACTGTTTTAATAAATATTTTGCATTTTTTCGGGATTTTATCACATATTAAACAAAAACAGTCCAAAACAGCCCCGTTAATTGATTTAAAATAGAAACATAAAGAAAATGCTGTTATTTTTTTATCAAAAGGTATTGCAAATTTAAGCAAAATAGGTTAAAATATATGTATGCGGTGTTCGGATGCTTAAAAGCAAAAAAGGACGCCTGAAAAAATAATTTCTTTTAGGAGGAAATTCCAATGTCAGTTAAAGTTGCAATCAATGGTTTCGGTCGTATCGGTCGTCTCGCATTCAGACAGATGTTTGGTGCAGAAGGTTATGAAGTAGTTGCTATCAACGACCTCACAAAGCCTTCCATGCTCGCTCACCTTCTCAAGTATGATACAGCTCAGGGCGGTTACTGCGGTAAGATGGGTGAAGAAGTTCACACTGTTGCTGCTGATGACGAAGCTGGTACAATCACAGTAGACG
>JAFQUQ010000009.1 GCA_017408395.1 Oscillospiraceae bacterium | reverse complement strand
GTCGTATGTCATCGAAGATGACATTTAGCAGAAGGGCGAAATTCCTTGCCTTAGAGGCGCTCCGCAAGGGGTGAATTCAAAAACAGTCCAGTGGACTGTTTTTGAAGAGGGGACGCCCTGCAAGAGAGGGCGTCCCCTAAATTTGTGCATTATTACATATAGCTATATCTTTTTCGACAGACTGTAACGGACAGTGCATACTGTCCGTTTTTTATTCCTGTTCTTCCTTCATACCGTTGCAGATATAATACGCCGCCGCATCTATCTGCTGTTCAAAGGTTATATCGGGTGTTTCGTCACCGTTTAAAAGTGAGCAGGCCGCAAAATATGTATGACAGCCGCCCTCTATAACGTACTCCTTGCTGTCAGCGGGGAGCTTTGCTTTGTTTTTTTCGTATGCCTTCATATTAAGGATACCGTCCTTTGAGCCGTAAACAGAAACAGCTTTAAGTCCCGTACCGTTTAAATCTGTCGATGTATAGCCTCCCAGAAGAATTACGCCTGTTATGAAATCGTTGTTTTCCGCAGCAAATGCCGCCGCAGTCTTTGCACTGTCACCATGACCGCCTATGTACCATTTTTTTATTTCAGGGTAGCGCATATTCATTCCGTAAGCTTCGTTTTTGCCCAGTGCCGCCATCTTTGCAGGCGCTTCCGCAGCCATACACACCACGCCTCTTGCGGCAAGACTCCTCATAAGAGGATAATATGCCTTGGCTTCCATCTTTGATTTCGGATAGAAAATCACGCCGTATTCGGAGAAGATGTTCGGCTCAAAAACTATTGTACCGTCGCCGAAATTGATTTCGCTGACGCCGTAAGGTCCATCGGAAATATAATCCGTGTTTCCATCGGCAGGATAATAGTCAAGCACATAAATAACCACGCCCAGAACTGCCGCAAGGGTCACTATAATAAGAACTATCGTCCCTAAAAGCTTTTTGTTTAAAACGTCCTGCTGTTTTTTCATCTGCTGTATACCTTTAAAATTTCGCCTATATACTGCTTGTGGATAGGGTCGTTTCCGTTTATCGGCTTGATGTCCTCTGCAAGAAGTGATACGTCCATATCCTGTGCGTAAATTTTTCTGCAAACAATTACAAGGTCAGCTTCTTCAAAAGCAGTTGTTCCGTCAAGGAATACGGGAGTAAGACCTGTTTCCTTCATCTTGTCGCAGTCACGTCCCGAATGTGAGCCGCAGAAGCTTAAAGCAGGACGGTACTTTTCATCAAAAAAGCTTGCTGTAAAAATGTCGTTCTTTTCCATAAATTCAAATGTGTAGCGGTTTGGACGTACTACTGCGTTGAATGTGCTTCTTCTCCACATAAAGCCCATAAAGCCCCACGAAGCTGTCATTGTGTTGAAGCCGTTCTCATCGCCGCTTGTCAGCAGGAACCATTCCTTGCCGATTTTATCCCAGGGATTGAATTTAAGCTCGTCAATTTTAATTTCGTGTAAAGACATAATAAATTACCTCCGTTTATATTTATTTAAATGATACGACCTCCGCAGAGAACGCTGTCACCGTCATAGCACACAAGCGCCTGACCCTTTGTGACCGCCTTCACCGCTTCGTCAAATTTAACCTTTATCCTGCCGCCCTCCATTGTCAGAGTGCAGGGCATATCCTTCATATTGTAGCGCACCTTTGCTGTACAGCGTACCTCATCCTTAATTTCAGGCACGGCTATAAAATTAACGTCCTCCGCAACAACGGTGTCGGTCATTATTTCCGACAGCTCGCCTAAAGTAACGGTATTGTTCACAGCGTCCTTTGAACAGACGTAAACAGGCTTTCCGAAGGTCACTCCAAGACCTTTTCTCTGCCCTACGGTATAGTTTATGATACCGCCGTGCCTGCCTATGACATTGCCGTTTGTATCAAGGAAATCGCCGTCGGGAAAATCCCTGCCAGTAAAATCCTTAATGAAAGAAACATAGTCACCGTTGTTTATAAAGCATATGTCCTGACTATCACGCTTTCTTGCGGTGATAAGGCCATTTTCCTCGGCAAGCTGACGTATCTGCGGCTTTTCCATATTAAACAGCGGAAAAATGCTGTGGCTGAGCTGATGCTGGCTTAATCTGTAAAGGAAGTAGCTCTGGTCCTTTTTGATGTCGTCCCCACGCTTTAAAAGGCTTCGTCCGTCCTCTTCTTCAATGCGGGCGTAATGTCCCGTTGCAATTCCGTCAAAGCCGTTTTCCAGTGCAAAATCAAGCATTACGCCGAATTTTATCTTCTCGTTGCAGATTATGCAGGGATTTGGAGTCTCGCCCTTTTCGTAGCACTCTGCAAAATCCGACATTACAGCCTTGCGGAAAAGTTCGGGAGCGTTTACGGTAATATGTTCAATCCCAAGCTTTCCGCAGACCTCTTTTGCATCGTTGACGTCCGTGGCTTCCTTTTCAAAAAGGTTAAGTGTACAGCCCGTAACGTCATAACCCTGCTGTAAAAGAAGAAGTGCCGCAGCGGAGCTGTCAACACCGCCGCTCATTCCTACAAGTATTTTTTTCATTTTCTTTTTTTCCTTTTAATTATCAGATGTACACCTGTTTTCTTATGTATTATCGCCCATATTAATGTACCTGCCGCAAGAGAAGCTGCAGTTACAAGCACGACAGCACCCATTTCTGCGGAATCTCCGCTTGAAACCGAGTAAATACCAAGGGCTGCCGTTCCGACTGTAAAAATATTGCCGCTCTGAATAAGGTGTACGACCCATGTTCTGTGATATATCCTATTGAGCAGATCGTGTATGATAAAATTTCCCGCAATCGTCAGAACAGTTCCGATACAAGCGTAAGCCCACGCAAATTTAGTCATATCAGGAACACCTCTCGACATAAAAAAGTATATTACCAAGCAGAACACCATAGTTTGTATTGCAAAGTGAAAAACCATTCCGGTAAAAAACGGTATACCGATTATTTTAAGAATAAATTTTCCTTTATCACCCATTTACAGTAACTCCTTGAAGCCTTCCACCGTCCTGTGAGTACAGCTTTTAAGCTTCTCAAACTCTCCGCTGAAATTTTCCTCGTAGACTCCCACTGTGTAAAATCCTGCTTTGTAAGCAGACTGTGCGGCGTGTACGGAGTCCTCGAAAACAGCGGTGTTTTCAGGCTTTGCACCAAGCATTTCCGCCGCCTTCTCGAAAATCAGCGGTGACTCTTTCCCACAGCCTACCTCGTCCGAGGTGATGACAAACTCCAGCATATCGTAAACCTTAAGGCTTTTCAGTGCGGCTTCCGCCAGCGACTTGTCGTTTGAGGTGGCAACACACATTTTAACCCCTGCCGCCTGCTGTTTAAGCATAAAATCATACACGCCCTCTTTAAGGGGTACATTATGCACATAGCGGTCCTTTACGATGTCCATTATTCTTGCACCGATTTCCTCGGTGCTCATATTTATATTGTAAAAATTCCTCAGATACTCGCAGGCGGAAACGTAGTGCATGGTTTTCATTGCTTCCGAAACTGACGGTGTATATTCGTATCCAAGCTCTTTGAGAAAAATCCTGTCCGACTCCGCCCATACTCCCAGGCTGTCGATAAGGGTTCCGTCCATATCAAAAATTATAGCCTTAAACTTCATAATGCTCCTTAAACCGTTGAAATCACGTCATTTACATATATTATAGCACCAAAAGCATAAAATTACAACACAAAATGGGATAATCCCCTCAAACCGCGCAGCTATGCGGTTTAAGCACAAAAACACGGCTTATTTGCGGCAATCCGAGGGGGTGCGGAATATTTCATCACGGTAAAATCAAATCAAGCTATTTTGCTCAAATCGGCTGTAATCGTCTTTTTTAAGCTTAAATCAGCTTAAAACGGTCTTGTAATTTTATTAAAAATATGATAATATTTAATCACAGGGTTGAATTCATACTGTATAAAATAAATAATCAATCTGAGAAAGGATGGGTGTTTATGATTTATTTATGGCTTATAGTTCTTGTGGCGGCAATACTTGTTGAAGCGGCTACCTCGGCACTTATTTCAATATGGTTTGCGGCAGGCTCTCTTGCGGCACTTATTGCACAGCTTTTCGGTGCACCTGTATGGCTTCAGTTCCTTCTGTTTGCAGTATTTTCGGCAATTCTGCTGATTTTTACACGACCTATGATCAGAAAGCTTATGCCAAACAAATACACTCCTACCAACGCTGACCTTTCCATCGGGAAAACAGCGGTTGTCATCGAAGACATAAACAGTGATTTAGGCACAGGCAGAGTCCGTCTCAACGGCGTTGACTGGATGGCTGTTACTGACGGCGACGCTGTCATCAAGGCAGATTCCATTGTCACAGTTACCGAAGTAAGAGGCGCTAAGCTTGCTGTAAAAATCGAAAATTAATGTTTTGAACAGGCACGTCCTGTTTGAATAAAAGCACCGCCGCATAAAACGGCAGGGAAAAGACAAAATATTCAATGAAAGAAAGAGGTTGTTTTTATGGATCCAATTACAGTACTGATTATTTTACTCGTAATCGCACTTATCATTATCATCAGCGGTATCAAGTTTGTACCGCAGGCTCAGGTTTACATCGTTGAACGTTTCGGCGCTTACCACAAGTCACTCCAGACGGGTCCTCACTATGTAGTGCCTATCATCGACAAGGTTGCAAAGAAGGTTTCCGCAAAGGAACAGGTTGCCGACTTCAAACCACAGCCTGTTATCACAAAGGATAACGTTACAATGCAGATCGACACCGTTGTATTCTTCCAGATCACAGACGCAAAGCTTTACACATACGGCGTTGAACGTCCTATGTCCGCTATCGAAAATCTTACAGCAACAACTCTCCGTAACATCATCGGTGATATGGAGCTTGACGCTACACTTTCTTCCCGTGACGTAATCAATACAAAAATCACAGCTCTCCTTGACGTTGCTACCGACCCTTGGGGTATCAAGGTAAACCGTGTTGAGCTTAAGAACATCATTCCTCCGAGAGAAATTCAGGACGCTATGGAAAAGCAGATGAAGGCTGAACGTGAGCGCCGTGAAAAAATTCTCCAGGCAGAGGGTGAAAAGAAATCACAGATCCTCGTTGCAGAAGGTGAAAAGGAGTCCAAAATTCTCCGTGCCGAAGCTGAAAAGCAGGCCGCTATCCTTAAGGCGGAAGCTGAAAAGCAGGCTCTTATCCTCCGTTCCGACGCTGTTAAGCAGCAGAAAATCCTCGAAGCTCAGGGTGAAGCTGAATCCATCGAGCTTGTACAGTCCGCTCTTGCAGAAAGCCTTGTAAAGCTTAATCAGAGCAATCCTTCACAGAATGTTATCGCTCTCAAGAGCCTTGAAGCATTCGGCAAGGCTGCTGACGGCAAGGCTACAAAAATTATTATCCCTTCCGAAATTCAGGGTCTTGCAGGTCTTGCAACATCCATCAAGGAAATTGCAGGCTCCTCCGAAGCTCAGCAGTAAATCCGCATTTTTCTAAAGTGTAAACCGCACAAGCTGCACGGTGCTCAGTCATCGTGCAGTTTTTGTATATATAAACAAAAAAGCGTGGGCATTTCTGCTCACGCTTAATCTGTCGATAAATGCTGAAATTAACGGGCGGCTGGTAGCCGCCCCTACAATATAATATATGAATCACGCCGTTTGTAGGGGCGGATATTATCCGCCCGTCATAAAACAACCTTTTTCTGCATTTTTTCAATGTTATTCTGCTATTTCAAATGGGTTGATGAGGGTGTCGAGGTCGGAAACATCTGCAAGATAGTATGCACCGTCAGATTTTACAATCATTTTTCCTGTTTCACCGTAACAGTAGATAATATCGTATGTTTTTTTATCTGCATATTCCTTTATTTCACCTGTTTTGCAGTTGACGATAAAATCACTGGTGCAGAACTTATCATCTTCATCATAATAATTTACGTCGGCTAATACTACATAATCGCCGCTTACATAAGCAAGATTTGCATCACCCTCAATAGGGTCAACCACTCTGTTTCCGTCTTTATCAAGGATTACTATATACTTACTGTTGCTGGAACCTTTTGACGGAAATACAACATAACTTTCTGATGCGTTGTATATAATGTCTGTTTCATATCCTTTGATTTCATAGAGTTTTTTGAAACCATCACCGAGGATAGAAAAATATTCATTAGCACTGTCTACTACTACGAACAACTGGCTTGCAAGAAAATTTGCGTATGTTGCTGCTCCGTTATAGACGGATGTTGTTTCTCCTGTTGTTGTATTATATGCAGAAAGGGATGATGAATCAGTCAATAAAATATAGTCATCTGAAATGCTGTAAAATTTTTTATTGCCAAACTCATTTTTATAGAAGAGTTTGTCATTTTTCCAGTCGTAAGCTCCGTCGTAACCAAGTTTTAAGAGGGATGTTGTTCCGCCATAAATGTCACGGTTAGGTTTTATATCGCAGATTGCATATTCAGATGACAAGGGAAGTGCCCATTCACCGTTGTTGTCAAGAATACCAAAATAATATTTGTCGCCGTCAAAGTCTTTTTCAATTTTGTATACGGGATTGTAGTCGGAAACCCAGTTATAGAAAGTCTTAACGTCATACTTCTCATTGGTTTCAAGGTTGTAGTAGTAGTCGCTTAACTGCGCAACCTTCCCGTTGGCATAGTTAATAGTGTCTTTAAAATCATATTCAGTCATTGTATTATCCGTTATGTTATAGAGGTACTGCTTGTCGTCTATCTTTAAAATCAGACAACCGTCACAGATTTTAGGCTCTTTTGTGATTTTTGGAATTACCTTGGGTGCTTCTGTTGTTGTGGTGGTTGCTTCTGTTTCTTCGGCAGTGGTAGTTGCTGCTTCTGTTTTTTCTTCTTCGGCAGCGGTTGTTTCGGTTTCTGCCGCAGCGGCTGTTGTTACATCTGCACTGTTTGCTGTGTCAGGTGCGTCTGTGCTTGTGCCGCAGGCTGTCATTGACAGAACAAGCGCAGACATAATGATTGCACTTAAAATTCTTTTCTTCATTTCTTTAAACTCCTTTTTCGTATTACTAAAATTTACCGTCAGAAGACGGCGGAAAATAAAAAAAGTGCGCAGCACGAAGCCACGCACTATAAAAATGCATAACTCCGATTGCTGCGACACAATTGATTTCCTGCAACTAAGCATACGGAAAAAAGAGCATGCACCTTTACCGAGAATTAACAGTAAAAGTGTATACTTAGCCACATGGAAATATTCAATTGTGTCGCACTTTAAATTATAGCACATACCGAAAAAAATTTCAAGGGTTTTTGTATTTATTATATTGTGCGGAAGAAATTTATGTGGTATAATTGTTTATATCAATTATTGAGGAGTTATTCTTTTGAAAAGAAATTTTATATATAAATTAATACCGCTTGTTTTAGCAGGCATTTTTATGCTTGCAGGCTGTGCAGAGGTCGCCGAGGACGTTCCCGTCGTTACGGAACAGGTCACCGAGCCCGAAAAACAGCCCTACCCCGTTACAATAGGGTCACTGGTTTTTAACAGCTCTCCCGAAACTGCCGCTTCACTTTCCCCCGCTATAACGGAAATCATCGCAGAGCTTGGGTTTGAAAGCAAGCTTACGGGACGAAGCAGTTACTGCACTTACCCCGAAAGCATAGCTTCCTGTGCAGACCTTGGCTCATCCGCAAACCCCGACGTTGACGCTGTTATTGCAAACGCTCCCCAGCTGCTTGTTTCCCAGAGTCCTATCGCTAAAAAGGATATTACCGCTATCGAAGCGGCAGGCACGAGAGTGCTTATTATAAGTACGCCGTCCTCAGTCGAAGAGCTTTACGGCCTTTACGGAAATCTTTACAAGGTGTTTAAAGGTGAAACAGAGGACGAAACCGCCGTTATAAGCGGAAAGTTTACAAAGCTTGAAGAGGTGTTTGCAAAATACGAAAATATGCTGGGCAGTTACGCTTACATCCTTTCACACGACCTCGCCGCAGCTTCCGACAGCACCTTTGCAGGTGATTTTTTCTCGCATTTCGGCTCAAACTGTGCCGCCGACTCCGAGGATAATACCATAACTGCGGAAAAGCTTCTTGAAGCAGACCCCGACTGGCTTATTCTCTCGGCGTATATGTCAATTGATGACCTTCCCGAAGAGCTTGGCGAGCTTTCTGCGGTCAAAAACAAAAGGATAATTGTTCTCGACGAAACCGCTGCAGGCTTCCTTGAACGTCCTACCTCACGTGTTTATCTTGTGGCGGAATATGTTTCACACTATATGAACGCCGTCCTTGATGAAACTTCCGCAGAGGAAACAGAGGAAAATTCCGATTAATTTATGCCTGAATTTCAAAAAAACTCTTTACTTTTTTAAATTTATGGTGTATAATATAATACGCTATCTGTTAAGGATAGCACTCCGAGGTGTGGCTCAGTTTGGTAGAGCGCTTCGTTCGGGACGAAGAGGCCGTGGGTTCGAATCCCGTCACCTCGACCATCAAAGGTCATAACTAAAAAAGTTATGACCTTTTTTTGTATAGTTAAACCCCCAGTTTTACCGGGGGTTTAACTATACAATGTGAAAAAGCCGCCGTCCGATGGGACAGCGGCTTTTAACTGTCCCTGTCAATATACGATAAAAAGCTGTTGAGTGTGCTGTGCTTTTTAGTTATATTAATCGTTGTTCTTGTGTCCATAATATGTTATTATTGTTAAGGATAATTTATTGTGAAAGGGAGCTTGAAATGAAAAAAAGAACTTGCAGATTTATAGCAGCTGCAATGGTTGTTGTAATGCTTATGACAGGATGCGTCAGCCATAATATAGAAGCTGTCAAAAATTCAAATGCACCGGAACTTGATTATGATGTGTACGCAAACGCCGAAATCACACAGGTTGAAGGTCAGCCTTATGTATTAAACGGTATGGAATTTTTATATACCGGTGACTGGAAAGGCGACCGTCCCGAAGGCAACGGTGAAATGATTACCAGCGACTATTGTTATTATTATAACGGAACATGGGTAAACGGATATCTTTCAGGTATCGGTGAGATCTATACCGAATCAGAAGACGGCGAGTCTGAGTATTTTGCCGGAGAATGTGAATATTGTCATCCTTCCGGTCAGGGAATCCTGACACGTACGCTGGATGATAATAATCACGTTTCTCTTGTCGGGGATTTTTCTGATATGGATAGTCTGACATACTTTTACTTCAGTGACGAAACCAGACTTTCCGACGTCGGCTATCTTAAAGACGGCGAATATATAAGTTATGTGGATAACGATGAAGTCCAGGGTATTGAGTGCCTGCCCGAGGAATTTGTACGTGCCCGTACGGAATATGGTCTTGAGGATATACTTGTTGTAACCCAGAAAGGCGAATACTTCGGTCAGCTCAACGAAGAAGGACTTCCTCACGGTTACGGCTATCTCAAGGTAACAAACCAATTTGACGGCGAAGACGGCGAAGAAACCATGACAATGTATTTACACGCACTGGGTTCATGGAATAACGGAAAATTGGATGGCGAAGCGACTCACATTGAAAATACAGAAGGTCGTATTGTCAAAAAAACCACTACATTCTTCGGCGGAACAAAGGAAGAAGTACGAACATACACAAAAAACATAAGAAAAACAGGTACTGTTGAAAACGGGCGTTTTTACGGCAACTGGACAAATTACGATTCCTATATCAATGACCCTCCTCAGCCCGGTGACGGACTTACAATAAAAAAACATATCGATGCGTATGACCCTGCTTCATATGTACTTGATGAAACAGACGGCCTTTATAAAACTGACTATCAGACGGTAACCTATACCTACACCAACGGTGAGTACGGCGAAAGCAAACGCAGATTTATCTGTGAGGACATCAATAACGTATCTGAGCATTACGCTGAAGGTGAATATTACAACTGCGATAAAAACGGTACCGTTATAGATTATGGCGTATCTGATAAAAATATCGACTACTGGGTATCAACTATGCCGGAAAGCGAGAAGCCCAAGGCGAAGATAGATATTAAAGATCTCGCTGTAATTGGCGGTGTCATTGCAGGCGGTATTGCTCTTACTGTCGCAATCGAAAAGCTGTTTGACGCCAAATCCGTCAAGTCAGAGAGTAATTTCTGGGATGACTGGGAAGCCAAAGAACACAATTACTGGCAGATGGATGTCGAAGATAAACGCAATAAAAAAGCAAAATACAACGAATTAATGGAAAAAGCCCGTTATACAAGAGAACAGGCTGCAAAAGAAACCGGTTACAAACAGACTGATCTCTACAACGAAGCTGATGCACTCGAAAGAGAAGCAAACAAATATTATGTAATGTTTGTTGAATGATTTTACAATAAAAATACCGCATACACAAAGTGTATGCGGTATTTTTGTTTTTAAACAGATTTTATACAAGATTGAATTCGCCGATAAGCTCCTTGAGCATACCTGCCTGACCTGACAGTTCTTCTGAAGCTGCGGCACTTTCCTCTGCAGTTGCGGAGTTGGACTGGACAACCTCGGAAATTCTGGATATATCCTCATTGATTTTTACGACCATATCAGCCTGCTGCTGACCTGATTCGGTAATACTTTCAACAAGGGTCTGTGCCTTACGGGTGTACTCATCGAGAGTGTTCATAGCCTCTGCTGTCTGACGGGTTATTTCAGCACCCTTGTTTACAGCTTCAACAGAACCTTCGATAAGGTGGGTAGTGTCTCCTACTGCTTCGGCGGATTTTGCCGCAAGTGATCTTACTTCGTCTGCAACTACCGCAAAGCCCTTTCCTGCTTCACCTGCCCTTGCAGCTTCAACAGCCGCATTGAGGGCAAGGATATTTGTCTGGAAAGCAATATCCTCGATGGTTTTGATAATGTTTCCGATTTTTCCCGACGAGTCGTTGATGTCGTTCATAGCCTCGGTAAGACGGAGCATTCTTTCGTTTACTTCGCTTACATAATCTGAAGTCTTTGTCATAAGCTCGTAGGTTTCGGAGCAACTTTCGGAATTATTCTTAAGGTGTGTTTCGATATTTCTTAAATTATGTGCAAGCTCTTCAATGGACTGGGTCTGCTCCATTGTGCCCTGTGATAAGCTCTGTGAGCCCTGAGCAACCTGCACTGCACCTGAATTTACCTGATTTGCTGCAGAGTAAATGTTTGAAAGCACGCTGCTGAGGTTATCCTTGATAGACTCAAGATTATCCGCAAGCACGGCAAAATCGCCTATGTAGTAATTTCTGTTCATATCAACGTCAACTGAGAAGTTTTCGTTTGCCATTTCACCGAGAATACGTCCTATATCATCGGTAGCGTTCTTCAATGAAAGACAGAGCATACTTACTGCATTTGCAATACTTCCTACCTCGTCCTTTCTTGAAGTAAGGTCTTCTACCTCCTGTGCAGAGTCAAGCCTGATGTTTGAAAGGTCAAAAACTGCATTCTCGATAGTCTTTAAAGGAGCAATGAGTCTGCTTATGATGAAATATACAATCAAAGCAAGAGCAATTGAGCTTACGGCAAACAGAATAATAAGATTAAAACTAAGGTTTGTTGCGGAAGCAAGCACCTCGGTTTCAATATCGGAAATTATAAACGCCCAGCCCTGTTCGTCAATGCTGTTGAATGCGGCAATACATTTTTCACCGTTTTCATTTTTATACTTTATGTAGCTGCATTCTTCGCCTTCGATTATTCTGCCAATCGCTTCGACAGCAAAGTCTTCTTCGGCAACAGTTGTGATTTTTTCAGCATCAGGATGGAAAATATACTCGCCTGTTTCAACATTTATAAGATAATACTGAGCCTGAGTCATTCCGTCAAGAGGAAGATGATTAAGCTTTTCAACAAGTCCGCTTGTAAAGATACCGATACCGCCCAGACCGATAGGCTCGCCGTTATCATCAAGCACTGCCTTGTACATTGAAATAATCTGCTGACCGCTTGCAGGAGAAATAAGGATACCTGTATTGTAAACACCGTCTGCCGCAAGCATAGCGTCGTGAAGCTCCTTGCGGTATGCTTCATCGGGACGTGTTACCATACCTATAACAGCAGGATTGGTATGAGTAAGCATTTTAGTATCCCAACTGCTGGCATAAATACCCTCAAGGTTTGACAGATCCTTGCCGAAATTTTCGGTATATTTCTGCACAGCTTCCGTAGCCTTGGCATCGGATGGATTTTTAAGCAAGTCATAAATCTGATCTGCCTTAAGATAAGCTGTAAGAGTGTCCTCGGTTGATTTTATGTAGTTGTTGATGATCTCAGATCGGTCAACGGCGGCAGTCTGCATATTGTTAATAACGTTGTCGTATGAAGAATCAGACACATATACGTTGATAACTATAAACAGAAAGGCAAAAACCACAAGCTGTATTATAAGTACTGCTGTTGAAATTTTCAAACCCAGTTTGCATATTTTATTTTTTTTCATAATGTATCCCCCGCTATCATTATTTAATGTAGTAATTATAACACATTCCGCACTCTCAGTTCAACATATTTTTGTCGATTTATACAACATTTGCACATTGTAAGCGCTTACATTGTGCAGGTAACACAATAGATTGTAGACCGCTTTTGTAATAAAAAGTATGATTACATTATTTGTTCAGAATATATTAACCTCATAAAATATTGTTGGGGATTTTTGTGTACATTTTACAATTAAAGTAATTCTTTTTAACAATTTAAATCCCCTTATTTTTACAGCAAAAGGGTATTTATGCCACACAAGAGAGCCATAAAGCAGAACACCGCAGAAGCAATTAAGCCTCTGTGGTGTTCCGCTTGAAAAAGTGATAGGGGTATCAGATAATTACTGCAAAATATGCAGCATAGGAAATAAGCATAAGTACGCCTGCCCATCTTTTAAGCATATTCTTTCCGAAGATACTGCATAAAAGAAGCATTACTGCGGCAGCGATTGCAATGATAACGTCGAAAACGAAGGACTCTGCAAACGTGATAGGGATAATAAGGGCTGAAAGACCGAGAATAAAGAGAATGTTGAAGATGTTGCTTCCGACGATGTTGCCGATTGCAATATCCGCATTGCCCTTTCTTGCGGCGCTTACGGATGTGAAAAGTTCGGGGAGTGATGTACCCAGAGCAACTACCGTGAGTCCGATAAAACGTTCATCCATACCGAACATAGCCGCAATTGCGCTTGCAGCGTCAACGGTCACGTTGCTTCCCAGAATAATCATAGCAAGACCCAGTATAACGAAAATTATCGCTTTCGGCAGAGAGAGCTGTTTTGTACCTTCTTCGGGCTGTTCCTCCTTGTTTTTCTTTGCCATTATAAACAGATATGTGAGATACGCAATAAACAGTGCAATGAGGATAATAGCGTCAGCAAGACCTATTTTGCCGTCATTTCCAAGAAGTATAAGCACACCCGTTATAACTATCATAAAGGGTATCTCGTACTTTATTGTTGACTTTGCAACAGCTATGGGTACGATTACCGAGGATAAACCGAGAATGATGAGGATATTGAGAATGTTGCTTCCCACTACGTTGCCTACGGAAATATCTGCGTTTCCGCTGAAAGCCGCTGTGATGCTTACTGCCGCTTCCGGGGCGCTTGTGCCCATTGCAACGATGGTAAGACCGATAACGAGCTGTGGTATTCCGAAGCGTGCCGCAACGGAAGACGAGCCGTCTACAAACCAGTCCGCACCCTTGATAAGAAGGGTAAAACCGATTGCAAGCAGAAGCACCTGTAAAAGTAAACCTAAAATGTCCATATAAGTGACCACGTATTAAAACGTGTGTCCTCCTCTCTTTATTGTTTTAATTATTCAGTTGATATTTGCCGAGATACTGCTTATATTTTTCAAAATAAGCGGTACTGTCGCTGCGTATTCCTCTTAAACCTTCGTGGAGATTCATTTCATTGTGTGAAGCTTCGATTATACAGCCTGCAATGTTTGAGCAATGGTCGGAAATACGCTCCAGGTCGTGAAGAAGGTCTGACCATACAAAGCCTGCCTCAATCGAACATTCCCCCTTGCCAAGACGGCGGATGTGGCTTGTTCTGAGATTTTCCTTTAAGTCGTCTATGACCTGCTCAAGAGGCTCAACGCTCATAGATTCGGTTATATCGTCATTTTCAAAGGCTTTTCTTGTAATGGACAGGATTTCCTTTACTGCCTCAACAAGAAGCTTCAGTTCCTTTTCCGCCTGAGGGGTAAAGATTATTTCCTTATCCTTAAGCTCCTGTACGGATTCCGTAAGGTTTACGCTGTGGTCGGAAAGACGTTCAAAGTCACCTATCATTTTAAGAAGCTTTGTTGATTCAAGAGCCTCCGCACCGCTTATTCCGCGACTGCACAGCTTGACGAGATATTCCGCTATTATGTCCTCGTACTTGTCGGTTTTATCTTCAAGCTTCTTTATTTCGGCAATTTTTTCAGCGTCGTAATTTTCAAGCACCTCAAATGCAAGCTCCAATCCGTTTACTGCCATTTCACCCATATCAAGCACCACGCTTCTGCACTGCTGAATTGCAACGGAAGGTGTCGCAAGAAGTCTTTCATCAAGGGTAACGAATTTTTCTTCTGTGCTGTCATCACGGATAACCGTCATCGCCGCCTTTTCAAGCAGTCCCGACATAGGAAGAAGCAGGCAGGTGCAAAGGATATTGAATGCGGAATGCGCAACCGCAATTCCTGCCATAGAGGCTGATTCACCGAGAATTGCAGGGCTGAATACTGCATTTACAGCAGAAAATACTATAAGCCACACAACTGTACCGATAACATTGAAGGACAGATGCACAAACGCCGCACGCTTTGCATTCTTGTTTGTGCCTACCGATGATAACAGGGCAGTTACGCAGGTGCCGATGTTCTGTCCCATTATAATCGGAACAGCCGCACCGTAGCTTACACAGCCTGTTGAAGCAAGTGCCTGGAGAATGCCTACGGAAGCCGAGCTTGACTGGATAATACCTGTCAGCACCGCACCTGCAAGTACCCCAAGAACGGGATTTTCAAACATAATCAGTATGTTTGTGAAAGCAGGTACGTCAGCAAGTCCCGAAACGGCGTCAGACATAGTATCCATACCAAACATAAGGGTTGCAAAACCCAGCAGGATAAGACCGTTGTCGTGTTTTTTATCACTCTTGCAGAACATATAGAAGATTATGCCTATAAGTGCAAGGACGGGGGTGAACGAAGTAGGTTTAAGCAGCTTCATCACGATATTATCACCGTCGATACCGCCTAAACTGAGTATCCACGCTGTTACCGTCGTGCCGACATTGGCACCCATAATAACGTTTATCGCCTGTTTTAAAGTCATAATTCCTGAGTTTACAAAGCCTACGACCATTACCGTTGTCGCAGAAGAGCTCTGGATTACCGATGTGACTCCCAGACCCGTCAGAAAGCCTGCTGCCTTGTTTTTTGTCAGCCTGGCAAGTATGCTCTGAAGCTGTCCTCCCGCACGGCGTTCAAGCGCCTGACCCATAATGTTCATACCGAACAGAAACAGGCACAGACCGCCTATCATTGTTAATGCGTCAAATATTGACATATAGAATTTTCCTTCCTTGTGCTGATATATTTCATCACAATTGGATTATAGCATAAAAAAAGTAAAGATGCGGCTAAGAATGTTTTTTCATAAATAAAAACGGCACCTGTCCTATGACAGATACCGTCGCAGATTGTCGATAAAGTTGCAATTGAGAAAAAATTGCACAAAAACGCTCGACGTTAAAGTTTAGGTCAAGCCTTTTCAAATCGCTTGAAAGCAAACTGCGTTTGCTTAGGTCAAAGGGCAGAGCCTCGTCGCATGTCATCGAAGATGACATTTAGCAGAAGGGCGAAATTCCTTGCCTTAGAGGCGCTCCGCAAGGGGTGAATTCAAAAACAGTCCCGTGGACTGTTTTTGAAGAGGGGACGCCCTGCAAGAGAGGGCGTCC
>JAFQUQ010000008.1 GCA_017408395.1 Oscillospiraceae bacterium | reverse complement strand
CATCTGTTTTCGCTTCAATGTTGCAGTTGCAACCGCTGTCGCTGACAGTATGGTTTACGACAAAAAAAGAAAGGTTGCGTAGGATTTCCTACACAACCTTTCGGTTACATATTAAATACTTCTGTATGGGTGGTCGGCTTTCGATGTGACCGTTTATTTTTATAATTCCAATTCAAAGCAAGGCATAAGCTCCAGCTTGAACAGATTTTTTACGTGCTTATCGTCAATGATAGCCTTGATTTCCGGGTCTTCACAAACTCCCGTGCGGATGTAAACATCAAGCGCCGCATAGGTAAAACCGAGATTTTCTTCGTCGGTCTTTCCGCATAAACCGTCTATCGGCACCTTATCAACAAGCTCGTCAGGCAGACCAAGCACTCTGCCTACCTGCTTCACCTCTGTTACCGTAAGCCTTGAAAGCGGGCTGAAATCGCCTACAGAGTCACCGTAGCGTGTGGAATAGCCTACCCAGTCCTCGGAAAGATTGCAGGTGTTTGCTACTCTGCCGTTTACGCTCTGAGATACCGCATACAGGACTGTCATACGTACTCTCGGCGGCAGGTTTACAACAGACTGATTGCTTAATTCACCGCCAAGTGCGCTCTTTACGGAAGCCTCAATGCTGTTTACAGCGTCAGCTACATTAATAGTGACATTTTCAATCCCGAGATGGCTTACAAGCAGCTTTGAAGCGTCAATATCAGCCTGCACGCCCTTAGGCATAAGAACGCCAATTACATTTTCTTTGCCAAGCGCCTTAACGCAAAGCGCCGCAACAACAGAGCTGTCCTTGCCCCCTGAAATTCCTACAACAGCCTTACAGCCCTTACCGTTTTTATCAAACCAGCCACGTATCCACTCTACAATATCATTTGTGACCTTTTCTGCGTTGAAATTATACTCTTTCATATAAAACTCCTTTGCTTTATTACTCCCCTGTTACGTCGATCTGACACTGCTTCATCGTAACAAGAGCTGCCTTATGTGTTTCGGGAGTCACGCCTGCACAGCAGCCTGCATCCACGTTTAAAATCATATTCGGAAATGCCGCACGAAGCAGCATCGCATTCGACACAACGCATATATCCGTACACAGTCCCACAAGCTCTATACTTTCGATTTCATATCTGTGCATATATCTTCTTACTGCTTCAACAAGCTCCATCGAGCCGAAGGTATGCTTGCTGATATTGTACGTTTCCGCCTTTTCAGAAACAGCCGCCGCAATCTTATCATTAAGCTTCCAGCCCTGCTCACCTTCAATACAATGCTTTACAGGCAGCTTTCTGCCCTCCATTGTTTCAGAATAATTCTCATAGTGAGTGTCCTGCGTTGTGATAACTATACCGTCAAAGCTTCTGATTTTTTCAGCTGTAACGTCAACAATTGCCTGTGCTTCCGCTGTACCCAGTGCACCGTCGATAAAATCGTTCTGCATATCAACAACGACCAGTATCTTTTTCATTTTAAATCCCCCTTGTACTTTTTAAATTAAAATTTGATGTTATTATACACCATCTGAAAAATTTGTCAAGTCCCAAAAGAATAAACTGCCGTAAATTTTTACAGCAGTTTAAATAAATTATTCTGTTTCATCATTATCGGTATCGAAATTTTCTTCCATTTCTTTTTTGCCTGTTATTTCTGTCCAGGCTTCCTTTACGCCGTTTCTCACAGCCCATTTTACAACAAAATAAAGCATTATCAGCAGAATTACTCCTGTACCGAAGCTGATTCCAAGTTCTTCAAGCATAGTTTATCCCCCATTTACCCGAAAATTCCGAATATAAGACCCATAATTCCGCATACGACCAATGCAATAACTGCGGAAACAAGCGCTTTAAGCACGTTCTGATAGGGTCGTTTTGCTTCTTCCTTGGCTTTGGCTATTTCATCGAGATGCTTGCCGTCCATAAATGCCACGATTTCCTTGTAGGTACCTATATCATTTTCCTTTTTGATTTTCTCTGCCTTAAATGCAAAGAAAAGCGCAATTCCCCACAGAATAACGACAATTCCAAGTCCGTACCAGCTCAAAAATTTAACCAGCGGTACTGCTCCGAGCAGACCTGCTATCATAAAAACCGTCATTATGTTGCCATAAAAATTAAGCTTGTTAATATCATCTGTACGTATTTCTTTTCTCATAATTTCAACATCTCCTTTGATCAATTCGTCAAGGGACACATTGAATACCGTACCAAGCAGAATTATACTGTGAATATCTGGATAGCTTTTTTCGTTTTCCCAGTTGGAAACGGTCTGTCTGCTGACATAAACCTTCTCTGCAAGCTCCTCCTGCGACCAGTTGTTCTGATTACGGTACTTCTTAATCTGACTGCCAAGTTCCATTCTACTGCTCCTTTCATCTGCTGTATTTCTGTCCTCCTGACAGCCTTATAGTAGCACACGGGACTTATTATTTCTACCAAAGTCCTTTTACATAGGGGGATTTTCTTATGTAAAAGGGCTTTGACACGGCTTAATTAATGTATTCAAGCGCATTAATCATTTTGTCTGCAAAACATTTAAAGTCGGAAATATTCTTTTCAAAAGGAATATGTACAAAAAGCATTTTTGTGTCAATTTTTTTATTCTGTATGTAAGAAAGTCCAAAACAATAAATATTGTTGCAAAATGATGTGCCTGCATTATTAGAAAGTTTAACTTCAATTCCATTATCTTTAAAAATCCGCAACAACGTATCATAATCAAAATCAGTATAAATAATTCTCTCTTCACTCTTTGCACAGGTCTCTATATGAATTTTATTTTTTATTACAGGACGCTGACCTAAGCTAATAACATAATTCGGCTTCTCTTTATCAATAAACTGTTTAAGCTGATGTTCGCTTTTGAGTTTGTTATTTTGCAAGATAAGTTTAAAGAATCTGTCATCAAAACAGTTTATAAGCTTTTCAGAAGATGTATCTTTGAAAGCGGTAAGGAGTATTTTCATTTTAAAGCCTCAATTCTTTTTTGTGATTATTCCGACTTTTTTTGCATCAATTATAATTGAAACCATACCAAGCTTTTCAAGAGAATTCCTTGTATCATAACGCAAAGAACGTCCGATTTTCCCATCTGCTTCATTCCAATACTTATAATGAAAATCTCCGTTTTCATCACAATATTCAAGTAATTCAACCTCAAAACCTGCTTGTTTAAAAACAAAACACAAGGTTTGATAATCATATACAATCTTATGCGTAAAAGCAGGATGATTTTGGTCTCCATTTCCTCCCACCTTAACCATATTCTGATACCATTCATTGCGGAAATTTTTATCAGGAACGGCAACTCTTATATATCCGCCGTTTTCCAAATAATCATAACAATTCCGAGCTGCAATTATACCCTCTTCAAGCGTCATATGCTCCCAAACATGCTCTGCAAGAAAAGCGCTCGGTTTTTCTTTTCCGAACATACGCTCAAAATCATTTCTTTTAAGAAGATTTAACTCTGTTTCCTGCGTACTTACCCAACCATCGTATTTTGTTCCGCCTGCACCGATTATTATTTTCATATACTCCTCCACAAAGCTAAAATAACATATTAATAAAATTCCCCGGGGAATTAATCCTCGGGGATAAACACTAAAATCAATAATTTTCAGCGTGGATTTCAAAATAGCTCTTAGGATGCTTGCAGGTAGGACAGACTTCAGGAGCCTTTGTACCTACTACAATGTGACCACAGTTACGGCATTCCCATACCTTAACTTCACTCTTTTCAAATACCGCCGCTGTTTCAACATTCTTGAGAAGTGCACGGTATCTTTCCTCGTGACGCTTTTCAATTGCTGCTACAAGACGGAATTTTACAGCAAGTTCCTTGAAGCCTTCTTCTTCCGCTGTCTTTGCAAATTCTTCGTACATATCTGTCCATTCGTAATTTTCACCGTCAGCTGCCGCAGCAAGATTTTCAGCTGTATTGCCGATACCTGCCAGTTCCTTGAACCACATCTTAGCGTGTTCCTTTTCATTGTCAGCTGTCTTTAAGAAAAGGTCTGCAATCTGCTCGTAACCTTCCTTCTTTGCAACTGAAGCAAAGTATGTATACTTGTTTCTTGCCTGGGACTCACCTGCAAATGCAGCTTCCAGGTTCTTTTCGGTTTTTGTGCCTGCATATTTGTTAGCCATAATAAACTCTCCTTTTTTATAAATTTATTGTAACTTGTACAAAAATCTTTAAATCATTATATCGCACATTATGCAGAATGTCAAGCAGGTTTATTGTAATTTTAAAAATTATTAAAAAAATAATTTATCGAAATATACCATTTATAATATATTTTTATCATTGCAAACGACAGAATTATAGTGTATAATAAATAAAAAATGAAAGGACGTACCGCTATGAAATCTTTTGAATACACAATCACAAATCCCGTGGGAATTCACGCTCGTCCTGCAGGTATGCTTGCAAAAGCGGCAAAAGCTTATGAAAGCGAAATTACTGTTATCAAGGGTGAAAAATCCTCCCTCTGCACACACCTTATGAAGCTTATGGCTGTGGGTGTAAAATGCGGCGATACCGTAACGGTTACAATCGAAGGTCCCGACGAAGATACTGCCGCAAAGGAAATCGAGGAATATTTCAAGGCAAATTTATAAGACATAAAGGAGATTTATTATGCAGAAATACGGTTTCGGACTTATGCGTCTGCCCCTGACAAACGGTGAGGATCAGACCTCTATCGACATTGAACAGGTTAAAATTATGGCAGACGATTTTATGAAGCAGGGCTTTACATATTATGATACAGCCTCCTGCTATCATAACGGCAGCAGTGAAATTGCTTTCAGAGAGGCTGTTGCAAAACGTTATCCCCGTGACTCATACACAATTACAGACAAGCTTTCGCTTTTTATGCTTAAAAGTGCTGATGAAATGCAGTTATTTTTCGAGGGTCAGCTTGAAAGAATGGGCGTTGATTATGTTGACTACTACCTCATTCACGCCCTCGGCGACCAGGCTTACAAGCAGGCTCAGGAATGGGGTGCTTTTGAATTCTGTGCAAAGCTTAAGGCAGAAGGCAAGGTCAAGCATGTAGGCTTCTCTTTCCACGATAAAGCTGATGTACTTGACAGAATTTTAACCGACCACCCCGAAGTGGAGCTTGTTCAGCTTCAGATAAACTACCTTGACTGGGAGGACGAAAACGTTCAGTCAAGAGCCTGCTATGAGGTTGCTGTCAAGCACGGCAAGCCTATTGTTGTAATGGAGCCTGTAAAGGGCGGTGCCTTGGCAAACGTTCCTGAAAGTGCAGAAAAGCTTTTCAGAGACTACGCTCCCGATATGTCCCCTGCTTCCTGGGCAATCCGTTTTGCCGCTTCTCCCGAAAGCGTTTTTATGGTACTTTCAGGCGTCAGCAACACTCAGCAGATGACCGACAACCTCAGCTTTATGAAGGATTTCAGCTGTCTTAACAAGGATGAGCTTGCTATAATTGACAAGGCTTCAAAAATTATCAAATCCGACATTGAAATAGGCTGTACAGCCTGTCGTTACTGCGTGGAAGACTGTCCGATGAACATTCCTATCCCCGATTATTTCTCCGTATACAATAATCTTAAGCGTTTCGGCAGCGGTCAGCGTCTTGTTTCAGAAACATACTACGAAAATCTTACCGAAAAATACGGCAAGGCTTCTGCCTGCATAAAATGCGGAAAATGTGAAGAACTCTGTCCTCAGCATCTCCCCATAAGACAGTATCTTGAAGCGGTTGCCGCTGTATTTGAATAAAGGAGAAATGTTTCTATGTCATCCAAAGCTATTTTTAAATCAAAATCATCCGTAAAGTATCAGACCATTACAGCTATTCTGACTGTAATTGCCGCTGTTGCCCTTCCTCAGCTTTTTCACACCATAGGTTCAATCACAGGTGCAGGCTCTTCCCTTGGTGAAATTTTCCTTCCTATGCACCTTCCTGTTATTCTTGCAGGATTTGCTGCAGGCCCTTTTGCCGCAGGAATTGCAGGCGTTTTAAGTCCTCTGGTAAGCTTTATGCTTACAGGTATGCCAATGGTCGGTATGCTCCCGTTTATGATGATTGAACTCTGTGTTTACGGTATTGCCGCAGGTATGCTCAGAAATGTAAATATCCCTGATGTCGCAAAGGTTGCTATCACACAGATCGCAGGCCGTGCTGTACGTGCAGCTGCAATACTTACAGCTGTTTACGCTTTTGATTACACAGGTGTAAAGGTATCTGTCATTACAGCAAGTATCGCCACAGGTGCTTTCGGAATTATCCTTCAGTTAGTGCTCATCCCTGTTATCTCTGAAAGAATCAATGGTATCGGCAATGAACAGTAAGCTTATAAAAGCTGTTGAGCTGCTTAAAGAGCGCGATTACACCTGCGTATGGGTAAAGGGTGATAACTTTACATCAAGCAGAGAGCGTGGTGTCAAGCCGTTGCTTAAGCGTATTGACGGCGGCGGTAGTTTAAACGGTTATTATGCCGCTGATAAAGTTGTTGGGAACGGTGCGGCTATGCTTTATGTACTGCTTGAAGTCTCAGAGCTTTACGCATTGGTCATAAGCGAGTCTGCATTGGCTACTCTCAAAAATCACAATATCCCCGTTTATTACGACCTGTGCGTAACTAACATCCGCAACAGAACAAACACGGGAATTTGCCCTATGGAAGAAGCCGTTGAGGGTATCTCCTCCCCTGAAAAGGCTCTTGAAGCAATACGTAACAAGCTAAAAACACTCAATAAATAAGAAAACGGGCTGAATTTTGAACCGCCCCCAAAAAGTTAGACTTTAAATAGCGTAGTAGTATTGATGGCTGCTACGCTATTTTTATGCAAAAAGAGAGCACCACATATGTGATGCTCTCTTAATTTTATATAACGTATTTAGCCATATATTCATCCTGATAATGTGCATAATCCTTATCTTGTGCGGAGTGGGCATTCTGAATGAACTCGTGACGATTGATGGAATTCTTAGTGTTCTGTGCGCCTAAAACATACACGCCGATGTTTGAACAATGGTCTGAAATTCTTTCAAGATTAATGAGCATATCAAGGAAAAGCACACCCGTTTCAACTACGCACTTGCCCTGCTTAAGACGCTCAATGTGACGTGCTTTAAGGGTTTCGTTAAGATAGTCAATGGTTTCTTCAAGAGGCTCGATTTTTACAGCAATAGCTGTATCGTTATTCTCTACCGCTTCAATGGACATTCTTACAATTTCTTCAACAGCGTCGGAAATAATGTTAAGCTCTTTAAGCGCACTTTCTGAGAAATTAATCTTATCCTCGTTCATCTTCTGGGCGGTTTCGATAAGGTTCATAGTGTAGTCGCCGATACGTTCAAACTCGGAGGTAAGGTGGAAAAGCTCAGTAACCTTTCTGTTTTCGTAATCTGTAAGCTCACAGTCGTTGATTTTTACAAGATACGCATTGAGACGGTCTTCCATAAGGTCGATACTGTCCTCATTTGCTGTAAGCTGTTCAAGTTTCTTCGGGTCAAACTCTTCAAAGAGCTTACGCATTCCCTTGAAGTTTACAAGAGAAAGATTACCCATTGCAACAGATGTATTTGCCGCCTGCTGAATAGCAATTGCAGGCGAAATGAGAAATCTGTCTTCAAGCTCGGGTGCTGTAAATTCAACATCCTCGCCATCTTCTGCCTTTTTATCCCTGATAGTAAGCACTGCAAGCTTTTCAAGTACCTTAGTAAAAGGAATAAACAGGATAGTTACCACAACATTGAATAATGTGTGGAAATTTGCGATACCACCCATATCAATGGGGTCATCCCAGAAAGAAAAGCCGATTGCTGCTTTTAAAGTGTATACAACAATAAGGAAGAATAATGTACCTATTACATTAAAATAAAGGTGGACCATAGCTGTTCTCTTGGCATTCTTGTTTGCACCGATTGCTGAAATAAGAGAAGTTACGCAGGTACCGATATTCTGACCCATAATAATCGGAAATGCCGATGAAAATCTTAATGCGCCGGTAGAGGAAATTGCCTGTAAAATACCTACGGAAGCTGAAGAACTCTGAATTATTGCTGTTACAGCCGCACCCGCAAGTACGCCGAGTATCGGATTTGACAATGTTTCAAATAATGTTCTGAACGCCTGAAGCTCCGCAAGAGGCTTTACTGCCGAACTCATCGAAAGCATTCCTGTAAAAAGAATTCCAAGACCGATAAGTGTTTCACCTATGCTCTTCTTTGAGTCCTTTTTGCTGAGCATATATATTATAAGACCTGTAACCGCAATCATTGGTGCAAGGTTCTTAGGTGTGATAAGCTCCATAAAAAAGCCTACATTCTCGTTGTTTTCAAGGTCACCCAGTCGTAAAATCTGACCTGTTACGGTAGTACCGATATTTGCACCCATAATAACGCCGATGGCGGATGAAAGCTTGAGTATGCCTGCATTAACCATACCTACGATGATTACTGTGGTCGCACTGGAGCTTTGTACTGCCGCTGTAACAACCGCACCGAGAAGCACACTCTTGAAAACATTGCTTGTAAGGCTGGATAATATCTTTTCAAGACGTCCGCCTGCAATTTTTTCAAGTCCGTTTCCAAGCATCGTCATTCCGTAAATGAACAATGCAAGTCCGCCTACCGCCTGAATTGCGGTAAGTACAATTTCTGTGATTTCCATATTCGTATTTCCTTTCGTTCTAAATACACCCCTGTATTTTTTCACACATAGTTATTATAACACATTCCTGTCAAAATGATTGTAAATTTTACGTCTAATTTTGTTTTCTGCTTTTTTCACATACCCGACTTTATGATATGCATTTTTTCTGTTATTTTCCACAAAACGACTTTGTTTGCAAATTTTAAAGTTTTTTCTTTATATCTTGATTATTATTGTTTAATATAGTATAATAAAATATTATGACAATGCAAATGAAAGGAGATATACCTTTTTCAGGTATTTTCTTGATTATATGAAAAAATGGTCTGTTGGAAAACCCGATATTAAACTTTCTGCGGAGCTTGCAGCCAAAGGCGGGCTTTCACAGCTTTGTGCGTCTGTTCTTGTATCAAGAGGTATTGACACCCTTGAAAAAGCACAGGACTTTTTTAATTACAGAGATGATGACGAGCAGCCCCTCTCCGACCCTTTTCTTGTAAGGGATATGGCTGAGGCCGCTGATACAATATCCGAGGCCGTTGACAGCGGTAAACTCATCTGCGTTTACGGTGATTACGACTGCGACGGTATAACTTCAACAGCTATCCTTTACTCATATCTTGAATGTCTGGGTGCAAATGTTGTTTACCACATAAATATGCGCAGCGACGGCTACGGTCTTTGCGAAAGTGCCGTGAGAAAGCTTGCGGATGACGGCGTAGAACTTATTGTTACTGTTGATAACGGTATTTCAGCAATCAAGGAAGCAGAGCTTATTTACGAGCTTGGGATGAAGCTTGTTGTTACCGACCACCATCAGCCGGGAGATGAGCTTCCGATGGCAGAAGCGGTTGTAAATCCCCACCGTCAGGACTGCACCTCCCCTTTCAAGGATCTGTGCGGATGCGGTGTTGCTCTTAAGCTTATTGCCGCTATGGACGGCGGCGATTACAGTGCCGCTGTTGAACAGTTCTCCGACCTTGCCGCTATTGCTACAATTGCTGATATTGTCCCTCTTGTAGGCGAAAACAGAGAAATCGTCAGACAGGGACTCCACTATCTGGAAAACACTGAAAACCTCGGTATGCAGGCTCTTCTTGATTGTGCAAAGGCTAAACGCCCAATAAATTCAACCTCTGCCGCTTTTACAATCTCACCGAGAATAAACGCTTCGGGACGCTTCGGTTCTGCTGAAGACGCTGTTAAACTTTTCCTTACAGACGACCCGGATGAAGCTCAGAATTATGCTCAGCTGCTGGACAGGCTCAACACAGAACGCAAGGAAGCTGAAGCGGCTATCACAGATGAAATTTACAGCCGTATAAAAAAAGACCCTGCTATCGTTCACAAGAGAGTGCTTGTCATTTACGGTGAAGGCTGGCACCACGGCGTTATCGGAATAGTTGCCGCAAGGCTCGTTGAACGTTTCGGAAAGCCCGTGTTTATTTTATCGGACGAAGGCAATGAAGCAAGAGGCTCTGCACGTTCAGTTGAAGGCTTCTCCATTTTCGGTGCACTTTCCCATTGCAGTGACCTTCTTACAAAATTCGGCGGTCACACAGGCGCAGGCGGCTTCTCTCTTTCAATTGATAAAATTCCCGAATTTGACGAGGCTCTTCAGGATTATGCAAAACAGACCTGTGAGCATTTCCCTGTTAACACTATACACGCAGACAAGGTTATTCTTCCCGCAGAGCTGACTCCTGACAACATAAAATCCCTGTCAGTTCTCGAACCATACGGTGAAGCAAACAAACAGCCTGTTTTCCTTATGCAGCAGGTACGTCTGCTTGAAGCTGTCCCACTTTCTCAGGGACTCCATACAAAGCTTAAGCTTTCCTACGGAAACAACGGCTTCTTCGGGCTTATGTTCGGACAGAAAACCGTTGATTTTCCTTACAAACAGGGCGATTTGCTTGATATGCTGGTTTGCCCCGAACTTAATACATACAACGGTCAGACAAGCGTAAATCTCCGCATTTACGACCTGCGTGCAAGCGGTATTTCACAGCCCCGTTACTTCAACGCAAAGGAAGCTTACGAAAAATACAAGCTGGGCGAGACTATCGAAAATGCACTTATGCAGCGTATGATTCCCGTAAGAGAAGAACTTGCTGCCGTTTATAAAGCAATACCACGTACAGGCTCTTACAGCTGTGACAATATCTTTTCTAAGCTTGACAGCAATGTTATCCCCTACTGCAAATTCAGAATTGCAATCGACATTTTTGAAGAACTGAACTTTATTAAATATGACATATGCAGTGACACCGTTGAAAGCAACCCTGAGGTACAGAAGACCCCTCTCGAACAATCGGAACTTTACCGCACTCTTCTTGAAATGAAAACAGTTTGATCATATTCCAAAGGAAAGGACAGGATACCATGGTAAACAAGCCTGAAACCGTTTATACGGTAGATATGATAATTCAGAAAATCATTGATGATGAAAAGCAGTACGATTTAAGCAAAATTATGACCTCATACGAATTTGCCGCAAAGGCTCATGCAAATCAGGTGCGTTCATCAGGTGAGCCGTACATTACTCACCCTCTTGCAGTTTCGTTTATTCTGCTTGAGCTTGGTATGGACACGGATACGATATGTGCGGCTATGCTTCACGATGTTGTTGAGGACACCGACACCACCCTTGAGGAGATCAAAAAGCTTTTCGGTCAGGATGTTGCTATGCTTGTTGACGGTGTTACCAAGCTGGGTAAAATTCCTCTGTTTACCAAGGAAGAACAGCAGGCGGAAAACGTGCGTAAAATCCTCCTTGCTATGTCACAGGACATCAGAGTTATTATAATCAAACTCTGCGACCGTCTTCACAATATGCGTACCCTCCATTTCCGTCCTGCAAACAAACAGCGTAATACCGCCCTTGAAACAATGAATATCTATGCCCCCATTGCTCACAGACTCGGTATGCGTACTGTAAAGGACGAAATCGAAGACCTTTCCTTCCGTTATCTCGACCCTTATGCTTACAGCGAAATTGAATCAATGCTTGAGAAGAAAAGCGATGAGAGAGAAGCTTTTATAGAATCAATCAAAAAGCAGATCTCCGAACGCTTTAAAGAAGCAGGCTTTGAACACTCCCCTCAGATAGACGGCCGTGTAAAATCAGTTTACGGCATTTACAAAAAAGCCTTTATGCAGGGCAAGCATATGGATGAAATTTACGATAAATATGCGGTCAGAATTATTGTTGACAGCGTTTACGAATGTTATAACTCCCTGGGTATCATCCACGATATGTTCCGTCCTATCCCTAACCGCTTCAAGGACTATATTGCCACTCCTAAGGCTAATATGTACCAGTCACTTCATACTACCGTAATCGGCAGAGAGGGTATCCCATTTGAAGTTCAGATACGAACCTGGGATATGCACCATACCGCTGAATACGGTATCGCTGCTCACTGGAAATACAAAGAAGGTATCAGCGGCAAGGACAAGCTTGAAGGCAGACTTGCCTGGATACGCCAGATCATTGAAGCACAGCAGGACACCGATGATGTTGAAGAAATCGTCCGAACTATCAAGAGCGACCTTGCTCCTGAAGATACCTTTGCATTTACTCCTAAGGGCGATATGATTACTCTCCCTATCGGTGCTACAATAATCGACTTTGCTTACGCTATCCACACTCAGGTCGGCAACAAAATGAAGGGTGCCAAGGTTGACGGTAAGCTGGTTTCCCTCGATTATCAGCTTTCAACAGGCGAAATTGTTGAAATTCTTACTTCATCCGACCCTAATCACGGACCCAACAGAGCGTGGCTTGACATATGCAAAACCAATGAAGCCAAATCAAAGATACGCTCCTGGTTTAAAAAGGAACGCCGTGAAGAAAATATCGTTCAGGGTAAGGCCGAGCTTGAAAAGGAATTCAAGAGAAACTTTATCAGGGTTCCCGACGAGGAGCTTGCAAATTTCCTTGCAGACGATATGAAGCGTCATCATTGTGCTACGCTTGATGATTTTTATGCTGCAATCGGTTACGGCGGCGTTATCCTGTCCAGAATTATGCAGCGTCTTAAGGATAAATTTGCCAAGCATTACGCTGTTCCCGAAATACACGAAGCTAAGCCATCTGCTGCTCCTAAAAAGAGTGACTCGGGCGTTATAGTTGAGGGGCAGAACAATCTGCTCGTCAAGTTTGCACAGTGCTGCAATCCTCTTCCGGGTGATGAGATTATCGGCTTTATTACAAGAGGCCACGGTGTTTCCGTACACAAAAAGGACTGTGAAAACTACGTAAACGCTATGAATAACGGAAGCGAGCCCGAACGTTGGGTAAACGCCTGGTGGGCAAACAGCACAAAAACCAACAACTCCCCTATTTTCCGTGTTACCCTTGACATTGTTTCAAAGGAAAATATCCTTATCATCGCCGACATTACAAAGGTTATGGCAGAGCTTCACATTCCGCTTACGGATATTTCCGTGAGAATGCTTAAAAACGGCAATGCAAACGTGCTTGCTACAATAAGCACCGCAGGCGTTTCACAGCTTAATAATATTATTTCAAGAATTAAAAAGCTCCCTGACGTAATCAGCGTTGACAGATCGGGCAAATAAAATTACGGCTATTCAGCAGAATAAACTGAATAGCCGTTTTTTTATTCTTCTACGATTTTTGGTATACGATGATAACGCTTTGCAAGCTTTCTGATTTTCTTCGAAAGTGCGGGAGTCAGTTCATTGCCCTTTAATCTCCACGCCCAGTTTCCGCCGCCGATAGTGGACGGAATATTCATTCTTGCCTTTGCTCCAAGTTCAAGATAATCCTGCATCTGGATGATTACAAGATCGGAAACGCTTGAAAATGCTGTTCTGATAAGACCGCCGCACACACCCTCTTTTTTGGTAAGCGCCATATACTGCTTTGCATATTTCTTGGTCGCTTTATCGAGAGAATTGTACCAGCCGATTGCTGTGTCATTGTCGTGGGTACCGATGTAGGTTACGCTGTTGCGTACATAATTGTGGGGCAGATAGCTGCTGTCTTCCTTGCCGTAAAAAGCAAATTCCAGCACGTTCATTCCCGGATAGCCTGCCGCTTTAAGCATCGCCCTTACATCATCCGTAAGGAAGCCCAGGTCCTCAGCAACAAGCTTTACTTCTCCGAGCTGTCTTTTTATTGCGTTGAACAGCTTCATTGACGGGCCTTGGAGCCATTCGCCGTTTTCCGCTGTCTTATCCTCGGCAGGTATTGCATAGAAGCTTTCAAAGCCTCTGAAATGGTCGATACGGGTCAGGTCAAACAGCTTACTTGAATATTCAACTCTTGAAACCCACCATTTATATCCGTCCTCAGCCATCTTGTCCCAGTCGTAAAGTGGATTTCCCCAGAGCTGTCCCGTAGGTGAAAAGCCATCGGGAGGACAGCCTGCAACCTTTGTCGGACGGCAATCCTTATCAAGCATAAACATTTCAGGATTTGCCCATATATCCGAGCTGTCCATTGAAACGTAAATCGGCATATCGCCGTAAATTTTAATGCCGTTCTTATTTGCATATTCCTTTAAGGCAAGGTACTGCTCAAAAAATTTGAACTGTATAAACTTCCAGCAGTTGATTTCCTTCTGGAGCATTTTGATATATCCTGCAACCGCATTCTTTTTACGCAGACGGATGTCATCATCCCATTCCGTCCACATAACGTGTCCGAAATGATATTTAAGCGCCATAAAAAGTGCATAATCGTCCAGCCAGAATTTATTTGCAAAACAGAAATTGTTGTACTCTTCAAGAACCTTTGCGCTTGCAGTTTCATAAAAAGCCTTGCTTGCTTTATGGAGCAGGATATTTTTATATGTAAAAAGCTGTGCGTAATCTTCAAAATCGTTCTTTTTTCCGAGAGTGATCAGATCGTGGTCGTCTGCGCTGATAAGCCCGTCCTTTACGAGCATATCAAGGTCAATAAGCAGAGGATTTCCTGCATAAGCAGAATAGCTCTGATACGGAGAGTCGCCGTAGCCTGTGGGACCTATGGGCAGGATCTGCCAGTATTCCTGTCCGCTTTCCTTGAGAAAATCAACAAATTTATAAGCATTCTCCCCCAGCGTGCCTATGCCGTACTTGCCGTGAAGAGATGAAATATGCAGTAAAATACCGCAGCTGTGCATAAAAATCATTCCTTTATTTAAATATACTTCTATTATACACCATCTGCACTTTAATTTCAATACAAAAAATGAGAGACAGCATCAAAAACTGTCTCTCATTCTATTATTTTGCTGTATTTACCAGAGCCTTTACAATATCTTCGAAGAACCATTTGAGATTTCTTCTGTCAAGAAGACCGAAGCCTTCGCCATCGGAAGGCTTGCAGATAGTACCGTTATCCCACCATATGCAAGGTACACCGTATTTGTTTGCAACAGAAACATAATACTTGGCAATTTCAATACGCTCCTTTGTATTATCCTTGTTCATAGTACCGAATTCGCCCATTATAACAGGAATTCCCTTGCTCAGGAACACCTTGTTTATATTTGAAAATGCGTAGTCAATGTCCTTTTTGCCGCTGTCTGTAAGCTTGGTTTCGCTTGAATATCTGTTCAATGCCGTGTTGTATGGCATATATGCGTGAACGGAAACTGCAATTTTGTCGTCGTCGGGAATTTCAAGCTCAGACATTGCATTATAGTTTGTCGATGCACCGTAAGGATTAATCACAAGCACACGGGTCTTGTTTGTGCCGCCTGTCGCTCTTACCGTATCAACGAAAACCTTGTAAAGTTTGTTGATAGCCTTTCTTTCCTCAATTGTTCCGCCGTTCCATTCCTTTGCAGAACCCTCTGTTCTCGGCTCATTCATTCCTTCAAAAAGAAGCTTTTCATCATAATCCTTGAAGCGTGTTGCAATCTGCTTCCACATATTCTTAAACTTGGCTGTAACATTTTTTTCGCTTGCTGAATCAAGTTTAAGCCAATTAAGCTCGTGATGTGAGTTTAAAATAACATACATTCCGCTGTCGTAAGCATAGTCAACTACTTCCTGTACCCTGTCCATCCATTTTTTATCAATATTTCCCTTGGAATCCATATGGTCGTTCCAGGAAACAGGGATACGGATGGTGTTGAATCCTGCCTTTTTCACCATTGTTATCATTTTCTTTGTTGTTTTTGGATTGCCCCACGCCGTTTCACAATCCATTTTATTGCTTAACCACGTGCAGTTGTAGCAGTCAAGGGTATTGCCCAAATTCCAACCAATAGTCATTTTGCTTACAAGCTCCTGTGCGGTGTCAAAATAAGTTCCCGACTTGGATGTTTTATCGGAAGATACGACATTCTTATTCTTTACAGTAACCTTACAGGATGCCTTTACTTTTGTGCCCTTGATTTTTACTGTAACGGTTGCGGTACCCGCTTTTTTGGCTGTAATTTTTCCGCCGGATTTAACAGTTACTACCGACTTATCCGATGTGCTCCACTGGAGAGTATATTTTGAATAGCCTGTAACCGTAGGTTTTAAAGTATAACTGCTGCCTACATACATCGTTACCTTGCTTTTGTTAAGCTTCACGCCTTTTTTCACCGTTGCCGCAGATACGCTCGCCGTAACTGCAAGGACACACATCAGCGCAGCAAGAAAAACTGCCGCAATTTTCCTGAGTTTCATTTTACACACGCTCCTTGAATTTAATTATCTTTATTCTATCAGATTAAATTCGATTTTACAATACCTTTTACGCAAAAAAAGGTACCCCGTTTGCACGGAGTACCCTTGAATTTTAATCAGATACAACGAATATTACTTCTTGTTGTAAACAGGTTCGTTGTAAAGACCTCTCTTAACATAAGATGTGTGGAGGATTTCGTGAGCCTTGTGGCTGCCCGGCTTTTCAAAGAATTCTGCGTAGAGATCCTTGATTGCTGGGTTTTCGTGAGAAAGTCTGATTTCGGAAGCTGCATCCTGATCATAGAGAGCCTTAGCTCTGATAACTCTGATGTCTTCAAAGTTACGGATAGATGCAGGAACCTGAGGCTGACCGCCGCCGTTTACACAGCCGCCTGGGCAGCCCATGATTTCGATGAATGTGTAATCAGCTTCACCCTTCTGTACCTTCTTGAGAAGTTCTTCAGCGTTCTTTGTACCGGATGCAACTGCAACCTTAACATCAAGATCGCCAACCTTGTAGGAAGCTTCCTTAATACCTTCAACGCCTCTTACTTCTGTGAATTCAATATTGCCAGCTTCGCTGCCTGTGATCATCTTAACAGCTGTACGGAGAGCTGCTTCCATAACGCCGCCTGTTGCGCCGAAGATTACAGCAGCACCTGTACCGATGCCGAGAGGAGCGTCAAACTGCTCGTCTGCAAGCTCGTTGAACTTGATACCGCACTTCTTGATAAGACGTGCAAGCTCTCTTGTTGTGATAGAAATATCTACGTCAGGAACACCTGCAGCAGCCTGATCATCTCTGCCGATTTCAAACTTCTTAGCTGTACATGGCATTACAGCAACTACTACCATGTTCTTAGGATCGATACCAAGCTTTGCAGCATAGTATGTCTTAGCAGTAGCACCGAACATCTGCATTGGTGACTTACATGAAGAAAGGTTTTCTGTCATGTCAGGGAAGTAGTGTTCGCAGTACTTGATCCATCCCGGTGAACATGATGTGATCATAGGAAGCTTGCCGCCGTTTGTAACTCTTTCAACGAGTTCAGTAGCTTCTTCCATAATTGTAAGGTCAGCAGCAAAGTTTGTATCGAATACCTTGTCGAAACCAATCTTTCTGAGAGCTGCAGCCATCTTGCCTTCTACGTTTGTACCCATTGGGTAACCGAATTCTTCGCCGAGTGCTGCTCTTACAGCAGGAGCTGTCTGTACGATTACAAACTTTTCTTCATCAGCAATAGCCTTAAGAACATCGTTTGTGTTGTCCTTTTCTGTGATAGCACCAACAGGACATACAGCGATACACTGACCGCAGCTGATACATGATGTTTCACCGAGACCAAGCTCAAATGCAGAGCTGATGTGTGTCTTGAAGCCTCTTTCGTTAGCTCCGATTACGCCTACGCCCTGGTTTGCATTACATACAGCAACACAACGACGGCAGAGGATACACTTGTTGTTGTCACGGATCATGTGAGCAGCAGTTGTATCAATTTCGTAAGTGATGTTTTCGCCTTCGTATCTGTCAAGATCTTCAATACCGAAATCGTAAGCCATCTTCTTAAGCTCACAGTTTTCTGCTCTTACGCAGGAAAGACACTTCTTGTCATGAGTAGAAAGGATGAGCTGGAGAGTCTTCTTTCTGGATTCGAGAACTGCAGGTGAGTTTGTGAAAACTTCCATACCTTCAGTTACAGGATATACACAGGAAGCTACGATTCTCTTTGGTCCGAGAGCAGGACCTCTCATTTCCTGTACTTCAACAACGCAGATACGGCAAGCACCGATCTCGTTGATGTCTTTCAGGAAGCAGAGTGTAGGAATATCTATATTTGCCTGATGTGCAGCTTCGAGAATTGTTGTTCCCTTAGGAACAGAGATAGCTGCACCATTGATTTTTATATTAATCATATCCATTGTTCTATAAACCTCCCGATTACTTCTTAAAGATTGCGCCAGGCTTACACTTTTCGATACATGCACCGCACTTCACGCACTTAGCAGGATCAATTTCAAATGCAGCAAGCTTCTTGCCGGGAGCAATGTAATCTGTTCTTGTGATAGCGTTTGCAGGACACTGCTTAGCACACATTCCGCAGCCGATACACTTATCCTTTTCAATTGTGAACTGGAGAAGATCCTTACATACGCCTGCAGGACACTTCTTGTCTACAACGTGAGCAATGTATTCGTCACGGAAGAACTTGAGTGTGGAGAGAACAGGGTTAGGAGCTGTCTGACCGAGACCACAGAGAGAGTTAGCCTTGATGTAGTAGCAGAGCTCTTCCATCTTGTCGATGTCTTCGAGAGTACCCTGACCCTTTGTGATCTTGTCAAGCATTTCGTAAAGTCTCTTTGTACCGATACGGCATGGTGTACACTTACCGCAGGATTCATCAACTGTGAATTCAAGGAAGAACTTAGCGATGTCAACCATACAGTTGTCTTCGTCCATTACGATAAGACCACCTGAACCCATCATTGAGCCGATAGCAATAAGGTTATCGTAGTCAAT